>JBEVFK010000119.1:0-21454 GCA_040512325.1 Mycobacterium sp.
CTCAAAACATGTTCATGTTACACCGCGGCGGTCGTCGAACCCGCAGGCGGCATCCCGTTTCGCCAAGGGGCTCGGTTAGCCGACGTCCTCGACGCACACCGTGAACTGGCGCTGGTCGTAGGCGTAGCCGATACCGGTGGCGCACTGGTCGACGTTGGCGACCTCGCGCATGATCTGGGTGGCACGTTGGCGATTCGGCACGGCTCGATCGTTGCAGTCGACCCGCACGGGATCGCGGCCGTTCTCCGGGTCGATGCTCATGCAGCCACCGACCACCCAGTCGACGTCCATGCAGATCGTCGACCCGGATCCACTGAAGGAACTGCGCATCGAGTAGTACGTGTCGACGTCCATCGGACAATCGTCGGTCTTTTGGACCACGTCGACGACGCGGAAGTTGGACTCCGGGCTGCCGCACTGCACTCGGGCGGTTTCCGGCCGGTCCGGCGGGCCGCCGACCTTCAGGCAGTCCCCTACCTGCATGTCGGCGGCTGCCGCGGACGAACACCCCACCACCGTCATCGCCGTGGCGATGACGGCGAGCAGGGTCTTCACGTCAGACTTGCGAGACTAGCGGCGCAGGCCCAGGCGCTCGATCAGCGAGCGGTACCGCGCCACGTCGACCGCGGCGATGTACTTGAGCAGCCGACGACGACGGCCGACCAGCAGCAGCAGACCGCGCCGCGAGTGGTGATCGTGCTTGTGCTTCTTGAGGTGCTCGGTCAGATCGGAGATGCGCTTGGTCAGCATCGCGACCTGCGCTTCAGGAGAACCGGTGTCGGTCTCATGCAGGCCGTACTGGCCGAGGATTTCTTTTTTCTGCTCGGTGGTCAACGACACGAATTCACTCTTCTCTTTCGGTCCGCGATCAAGGTCGTCCCGCTACCGGGACCAGGCGCGGCCGCCGCGAACTGCAGCACACGCCGATATCGCCGCAAATCTTAACAGCGACACAGCTCCTAGAAAGAATCGCGCAGAATCGCCCTGGCCTTCTCGACGTCCCGTTCCATCGCCTTGACCAGGTCCCCGACCTCGTTGAACTTCTCCTGGCCGCGGATACGGGCCACAAAATCCACCGCGACATGCTGGCCGTAGAGGTCGGCGGCAGTGTCGAGCACAAACGCCTCCACCGTGCGGGTGCGACCGGAAAAGGTCGGATTCGTACCCACCGAGACCGCCGCCTCGTACCGCTCGCCGGGGATCACGGTGCCCATGACGGGACCATGGCCCAGCACGGTGAACCAGGCGGCGTAGACCCCGTCGGCGGGGATGGCCGAGTACATCGGCGGCGCGACGTTGGCCGTCGGAAAACCCAGCACCTTGCCCCGCCCGTCGCCGCGCACCACCACCCCTTCGACCCGGTGCGGCCGGCCCAGCGCCTCGGCGGCGGCCACCACGTCGCCGGCGTCGACACAGGAGCGGATGTAGGTCGACGAGAACGTCACGGTCTCGCTGAGGTGGTGTTCGGCCACCAACGACATGGCCTCCACGGCGAACCCCAGCCGTTCTCCCGCTTTGCGCAGCTGGGACACGTCACCGGCGGCCTTCTTGCCGAACGTGAAGTTCTCCCCCACCACGACTTCGACGACATGCAGTCGTTCGACGAGGAGCTCGTGGATGTAGCGGTCCGGGGTCAGTTTCATGAAGTCGGCGGTGAACGGCATCACCAGGAACACGTCGATGCCCAGTTGCTCGGCGAGTTCCGCCCGGCGGGTCAGCGTGGTCAGCTGCGCCGGATGGCTACCGGGAAACACCACTTCCATCGGGTGCGGGTCAAAGGTCATCAGCACTGCGGGGATACCCCGCGCGCGTGCTGCCTTGACTGCACGCGCGACCAACTCGGCGTGGCCACGATGGACACCGTCGAAGACACCGATGGTGAGTACGCATCTGCCCCAGTCCGAGGGAATCTCTTCCTGACCCCGCCACCGCTGCACGGGCCAAGCCTACGGTGCCGGGTTGTCATTAGTGCCTCTAGATCCCCGGACGAGATGACGATTGCCTAAACTTTCAGGTGTGACCCCAGATGTGAGCCCAGAGGTAGGGGTGCGCGATCTCTCGACGGTCGCCCAGGACTACCTCAAAACCATCTGGACCGCGCAGGAGTGGTCACACGAAAAGGTCAGCACCAAGATGCTCGCCGAGCGGATCGGCGTGTCGGCCAGCACCGCCTCGGAGTCCATTCGCAAGCTCGCCGACCAGGGCCTGGTCGATCACGAGAAGTACGGTGCCGTCACGCTGACCGACCGGGGCAGGCAGGCGGCGATCTCGGTGGTGCGCAGGCACCGGCTGCTCGAGACGTTCCTGGTGAGCGAACTCGGCTACGGCTGGGACGAGGTGCACGACGAGGCCGAAGTTCTCGAGCACGCCGTGTCCGATCTCATGATGGCCCGCATCGACGCCAAGCTGGGCTACCCCAAACGCGACCCGCACGGCGATCCGATTCCGGATCTCGACGGACGGGTGCCGACGCCGCCGGCCCAGCCGCTCGCCGCGTGCAGCGACGGCGATCACGGGTCGGTGGCCCGGATCAGCGACGCCGATCCGGAGATGCTGCGCTACTTCGACGACGTGGGCATCGCGCTGGATTCACATGTGACGGTGTTGGCGCGACGCGACTTCGCCGGCACCGTGTCGGTGGCCGTCGGTGTGCCCGCCGAGGGACACCGGTGCGATCAGACCGATCGGGACCGGACGGTGGAGCTGGGAAGCCCTGCGGCCCAGTCGATCTTCATAGTCCCCTGTAACTGAACGGCCCCTGCACCCTCGAGTCACAGGGTGGACGGCCGGATCACCACCGTCGTTCGACTCCGGCCCCCGGATTCCTCCATCAGCGCCATCACGCGTCCGTCGGGTGCCACCACGGCGTGCACGCCGTCGATTCCCGCGGCGGGCAACGTCTTTCCGTGGCTCACCGCCACCGCGTCGTCGTCACTGACATCCCGGCGGCCGAAGGCCTGCAGGCACGCCTCGTCGAGGGAGTAGCTCAGCTCGGGTGAATCGGCCAGGTCCTCGAGGGTGCGAGCCTGGTCCAGCCCGAACCGGCCCACCCTGGTTCGGCGCAAGGCCGTCAAGTGCCCGCCCACCTCGAGTGCGCCGCCCACATCGCGGGCCAGGGCTCGGATGTAGGTACCCGAGGAGCAGTCCACCAGCACGTCCACGTCGACCAGGCCGGGCAGACGGCGGATCGCCAGCACGTCGAACCGCTCGATCCGCACCTTCCGCGGCGCCAGTTCGACCGGCAGGCCTTCCCTGGCCAGCTGATAGGCGCGCTTGCCCGCGATCTTGACCGCGCTCACCGAGGACGGCACCTGTTCGATGTCACCGCGCAGCACGCTCGTGGCCGCCACGATGGCCTCGTCCTCACACTTGTCCGCCGAGACCTCGTGCAGCACGTCACCTTCGGCATCGTCGGTGGACGTGGACTGCCCGAGTCGCATGGTGGCCACATAGGTCTTGGACGTGCCCGAGATCAGGCCGAGGATCTTGGTGGCGCGCTCGATGCCGATCACCAGAACCCCGGTCGCCATCGGGTCCAGCGTGCCTGCGTGACCGACCTTGCGCGTACCGAAGATGCGCCGGCAGCGTCCCACCACGTCGTGGCTGGTGATGCCACCTGGCTTGTCGACCACCACGATTCCCGGAGCGGCGCCGGGGCTCACAGGACCACCGCCGTCAGTGCCAACCCGTCGGCCACCGACCAACGCCCCGCCACGCGCGCCAGTGGCGGCCCGGACTCCGCCACCGGGTCGATCAGAATTCTCGAGGTGAAGGTTCCGGAAGTACCCGAGGCATCGACACCGAACGTGATGTGCGCATCTTCGAAGCCGAGCCAGCGATGGGTCAGCGGATACCACACCTTGTAGGTGGCTTCCTTGGCGCAGAACAGAATTCGATCCCAGTGCAGCCCGCCCGGCAACACCGAGATCTCCGCCCGCTCGATCGGCAGACTGATGGCCCCGAGCACGCCGTCGGGCAACGTTTCGTGCGGTTCGGCGTCGATGCCCACCGACCGCACCTGCTCACGCCGGGCCACGACCGCGCCGCGGTAGCCCAGACAGTGGGTCAGGCTGCCGACGACGCCGTCGGGCCAGCACGGCTCGCCCTTGTCGCCCTTGAGGATCGGCGCCGGGGGCACCCCGAGGTCGGCCAGCGCCAGCCGGGCGCAGTAGCGCACGGTGACGAATTCGTTGCGCCGCTTGGCCACTGACTTGGCCACCAACGGCGCCTCTTCGGGAAACGGCTCGAGGTCCGGCGGGTCGGCGAAAACCTCGGCGGTGCGGACCGTGTCCGGCACCAGCGCCGACAGCAGCTTGGTCACGAGCGCCTGCCGCGCAGCCGCTCCCGGAACTGCTCCGACTGCGCTTTCATCTCCGGAGTGATCACGAAATGACCGCCGAAATCGTTGAGATACCCGGGCGCGTACTGCGGGTCGGGCAGGATCTGCCGCAACCAGCGATACGGCTTGCGGCGCCGCCATTCCCGCGGATAGCCGACCGAGACCTCTTCGAAACGCACGTCGTCATACCAGGTGGTGCGCGGAATGTGCAGGTGCCCGTAGACCGAGCACACCGCGTTGTACCGCGTGTGCCAGTCCTTGGTCTCCACGGTGCCGCACCACAGCGAGAACTCCGGGTAGAACAGCACATCGCAGGGTTCACGGACCAGCGGGAAGTGGTTCACCAACACCGTCGGCATCATCCAGTCCAACGCTTCGAGCCGTTTGCGGGTGTGCACCAACCGATCCCGGCACCAGGCATCCTTGGTGGCGTACGGCTCGGTGGAGAGCAGGAACTCGTCGGTGGCCACGACGTTGTTCTCCCTGGCGATCGCCAGGCCCTCGCTCTTGGTCGCCGCGCCCGGCGGCAGGAACGTGTAGTCGTAGAGCAGGAACATCGGCACGATGGCCGCCGGGCCGCCCTCGTCGGTCCACACCGGGAACGGGTGCTCGGGGGTGACGATGCCCATCTCGTCGCACATGGTGACCAGATAGTCATACCGGGATCGGCCGAAGATCTGCATCGGATCCTTGCCCGAGGTCCACAGCTCGTGGTTGCCGGGCACCCAGATCACTTTGGCGAAGCGCTTCCGCAACAGGTCCAGCGACCAGCGGATGTCGTCGGTGCGCTCGGCGACATCACCGGCGACGATCAGCCAGTCATCCGGCGACGACGGATACAGCGACTCCGTCACCGGCTTGTTGCCGGTATGCCCGGTGTGCAGATCGCTGATTGCCCAGAGGGTGGGCCGGGTGCGGCTTGGGAGTTCATGGGTGGCCACAACGTGCCAGCCTAGCGAGTCGACCGATGCGGGGTGAGGAACGAGCCCCGCTGAGGAGCGAGCAATCAGATTCAGCGAGTCGACCGATGCGGGGTGAGGAACGAGCCCCGCTGAGGAGCGAGCAATCAGATTCAGCGAGTCGACCGATGCGGGGTGAGGAACGAGCCCCGCTGAGGAGCGAGCAGTCAGATTCAGCGAGTCGACCGATGCGGGGTGAGGAACGAGCCCCGCTGAGGAGCGAGCAGTGCAGACCGAGCTTCGTAACGCGGGCGGGTACCGTCGACGAAACTAGAACAGGTTCTCATTTCGTGTCTGGCAAGGAGACCGCGACTTGTACACTCCCCGCAGGGACGAACCGGACCGGACGAAGCTCGCCGAACCACGAGGGGTTGTGATGGTCACCAGACTGCGGTTGATCGCCGGACTGGGGGCCGTACTCGCCGCGGTGGTCGTGGTGCTGCAGAGCGCACCCGCCGCACCAGTTGCCGGACCCGCCGTGGACCTGCGCTCGACGGGCGCGCCGCTGATCGAAGCCACCACCACCATGAAGTGGCCGGTACTGGAGACCACCGACCCCTCCCCGTTCGACCCCTGCAGCGACATTCCCCTCGACGTCATCAACGGCCTCGGCCTCGGTGTCACCCCGCCCCAGGTCGAGACCACCAACCGCTGCCACTACGACGCCGGCAACTACCAGATGGCCGTCGAGGCGACCATCTGGCGCAGCTTCGAGCAGACCCTGCCGGCCGATGCCATCGAACTCGACATCGCCGGCCATCGCGCCGCGCAGTACTGGGTGATGAAGCCCACCGACTGGAACAACCGCTGGTGGATCACCTGCATGGTGGCGTTCAAGACCAGCTACGGGGTTATCCAGCAGTCGTTGTTCTACTCCCCCATCTACTCGCCACCCGGGGTGGACTGCTTCGCGGAGAACCTCCGGCGGGCCAATGAGCTGGCGCCGCACTACATCTACTAACGGATCGGCCTGACCAGCGCTCAGGCCACCCGCACGTAGCCTGGGCCGATGACAGCGACCTCCGACCGCACGGTAGCCGCCGGCAACCAGCACAGCATCCGCGCCGCCGTCAGTCGTTACGCGCGTGTCGGGTTGAGCCGATTGCTGCGGACATCCCCGCCGAGCACCACCTACCGCGTGCACCGAGGGGTACCGATACCGATGCGCGACGGCGTGGACCTGGTCGCCGACCATTACTGGCCCGACACTGCGGAGCCGGTGGGCACCCTGCTGGTCCGTGGCCCCTACGGGCGCCGATGGCCGTTCTCGGCGCTGTACGCGTCGGCGTACGCGACGCGCGGGTATCACGTTGTGCTGCAGAGTGTGCGGGGCACCTTCGGCTCCGGCGGCACGTTCGAGCCGGCGGTCAACGAAGCCGACGACGGCGCCGACACCGCTGCCTGGCTGCGCGATCAGCCGTGGTTCACCGGATCGTTCGGCACTGTGGGCGCGTCCTATCTCGGTTTGACGCAGTGGGCGCAGCTGCAGGACCCGCCTCCGGAGTTGGCCGCCTCGGTCATCGTGGTCGGGCTGCACGACTTCGCGGCCGGGGTTTGGGGTTCCGGATCGTTCGGAACCAGCGACTTCCTCGGTTGGAGCCATATGGTCGCCCATCAGGAAGATCCCATCGGCCCGCGCTGGCTGATCAATCGATTACGGGCCGGCAGACGCGTCACCAACGCCGCCGGGAAGGTGCCGCTGGGGGCGGCGGGTCGGCAGATCCTCGGTGATCGCTCCCCGTGGTGGGAATCCTGGGTGGAGCATTCGGACAGTGCGGATGAGTTCTGGGACCGCTATCGCTTCACCAAGGCTCTCGCGACGTCCCGCGTGCCGGTGCTGCTGATCGGCGGTTGGCAGGACCTGTTCCTGGAGCAGACGGTGCAGCAGTTCCGGGCACTCCGCGATCGTGGCGTCGACGTGGCGATGACGCTCGGTCCGTGGACTCACAGCCAGTTGGCCACCAAGGGTGCGCCGCTGGTCTTGCGAGAATCGCTGCAGTGGTTCGGCGCCCATGTGGCCGGCGGTCCCGCCACGCCACGCAGCCGGGTACGGGTATTCGTGACCGGTGGCGGCGGCTGGACCGGACTGCCCGACTGGCCCCCGACAACCACCGGGGAAGTCCGTCATCTCGGTACGGACGGTCAACTGTCCCGGCGACCCGATCCGGACGCCGCGGTGCAGTCGAGCTTCACCTTCGACCCCCACGATCCGACCCCGACGATCGGTGGGCGGTTGCTCTCTTCCGGCAGCGGTATCCGTCGCGACGACCGGCTGGCCGAACGTAGCGATGTGCTGGTGTTCACCGGCGAGGCACTCACCGCAGACCTGTTCGTGTTCGGCGCCCCGGTGGTCGAGCTGGCCCACGATTCCGACACCCCGCACGTGGACCTTTTCGTCCGGGTCAGCGAAGTGGATGTCAAGGGCCGCTCACACAATGTCAGCGATGGCTACCTGCGGATGCAGCCCGACCGTGAAACCTGTTCGGTCCGAATCGAATTGGACTCGATTGCGCACCGCTTCGCGGCAGGTTCACGGATCCGGCTGACCATCGGCGGCGGCTCGTTCCCTCGCTATGCACGCAACCTCGGCACCGGAGAGTCGGTGCTCGAGGGCGCACGGTCGATGCCGGCAACCCACGTGATCGCCCACCGCGGATCTCGGTTGACGTTGCCGTCCCGCACGTCGTTGCCGGGCTGAACCGTGGCCAGATACTGCCAGATCGCCGATTTCACCGACCTGGTGGGGCAACTCGAGGAGGTGGTCCGCGCCGACTTCAGCCGGTACTCCAAATTCCAGGTGTCGTCCAGGACGCTCGGATATCTGTGGCCGGAGACGAGCACCGTCGGGTTGCGTCAGACCCTCGGCGAACAACTCGCGCTCGTCGCCGAACGTCCGAAGGTCTTCGAAAAGCAGTTCACTTCCGGCGATTTCGGCTGGGTGGTGGTGCACCTGCGGCGCATCGAACGCGACGAACTGGCCGAGCTCACCTTCGAGGCGTGGCGGCTGACCGCCTCAGAGACCTTGGTCGCGGCGCGAGCGGACCGCTTGCCCCGGTAGCGGTCTACGTGACCGCGGTGCGCACCCGGCCAGCGATCCGGTCGAGCGCGGCCGCGTCGTGTATCGGGTGGCCGAGAGCCGAGGTGGGCGGCAATGTCACCCAACTGGTGCAGCCACGGTATTCCGGCAGCCGAGGCAGCCGCACCGGGTCCAGCAGCGGAATCGCCTGGACCACAAGGACTGTCAGCCGGTGCCTGGGGCGGAAATCCAGCCGGTCGGCACGCACCGATTCGGCCGTCCAGATGTGCAGATCGGCGATCTGGTCCAGGCCCGCGGGATCGTCGACCGCGATGGCCGCCACCACCTTGGCCGCAGCCCGGATCGTGAGCTCGTCTTCGGTGCTGTCGGCCACCGCAGGCTCCAGCAGGTCCCGATGTTCGAGCCGGACCCGCTCGGCGTGACTGTGCGCCACCGTCGGGAACAGCAGGAATTCAGTGGCCGCGACTTCGAACCGCTTCTCGTGGATGCCGCCCTTGCGCAGCAGGACCGTCTGGCGACCGTCGAGCAGGGCGTGGACGACCGCGCCCCATTCCTTGAGCGCTGCGGTCATGTAGCGCGCAACGCGATACGCGCCTGCACCTCGGGCCGCCGCAGCGGCGGCACCGTCTTGGGTGGTTGGCGCCGCGGCGGCAAGGAGTTCAGCAGCCGTGCGGTGCTGGCGGTGACCTCGGCGACGGCGGCCTCGAAGGCCTCCGAGTTGGCCGCCGTCGGGCGGGTGATGCCGCTGACCTTGCGGACGTACTGGCGCGCGGCGGCTTCGACTTCCTGCGGGGTGGCTGCGGGCTCGAGCCCGCGCAGTTCGGTGATATTCCGGCACATGCCTCCACGATAGGTGGGAAATGCCGAACGCTACGGTGAAGCCCATGAGCGGCTCAGCTTCACCAAACCACGTGCTTGTCATCGACACCACCGATCGGGTCCGCACCCTGACCCTGAACCGACCGCAATCGCGTAACGCGCTGTCGGCGCAGTTGCGACGCGAATTCTTCGCCGCGCTCACCGATGCCGAAGCCGACGACGCCGTCGACGTGGTGATCGTGACCGGCGCCGACCCGGTGTTCTGCGCCGGCCTGGACCTCAAGGAGCTCGGCGACACCACCGAGCTGCCCGACATCTCGCCGAAATGGCCGCCGATGCAGAAGCCGGTGATCGGCGCCATCAACGGCGCGGCCGTCACGGGCGGCCTGGAACTCGCGCTGTACTGCGACATCCTGATCGCCTCCGAGCAGGCCCGCTTCGCCGACACCCACGCCCGCGTCGGCCTGCTGCCGACCTGGGGTCTCAGCGTGCGGCTGCCGCAGAAGGTGGGCATCGGCCTGTCCCGGCGGATGAGCCTGACCGGTGACTACCTGTCGGCCACCGACGCCCTGCGGGCCGGTCTGGTGACCGAAGTGGTGCCGCACGAACAGCTGTTGCCCGCCGCGCGGGCCGTCGCCGCCTCGATCGTCGGCAACAACCAGAAAGCGGTACGCGCACTGCTGGACTCCTACCACCGCATCGATGCCGCCCACACCGACGGCACCTTGTGGATCGAGGCGGAATCGGCGCGGGCGTGGATGCGCTCGACCTCCGGCGACGACATCGCCGCCAGCCGCGGAGCGGTGCTCGAGCGCGGCCGCTCCCAGGTGCGTTAACCCAGCGAGGGCAGCACCAGCTCGCGGTAGCGCTGCTTCATCGTCTCGATCACGGTGTGGCCGTCGGTCGCCCACACCGCCTCGTTGAAGATCTCCACCTCGACATCGCCTGCGTAGCCGGCGTCGGCCACCAGCTGTGTGACAGCGGCGTAGTCGATGACGCCATCGCCCATCTTGGCGCGCGACACCAGTGGTTCGGCTGCCATGGGGACCAGCCAGTCGCACACCTGGAACGAGCTGATCCGCCCCTGCGCCCCCGCTGTGGCGATGGCGGCGGCGAGGTCGGGATCCCACCACACATGGAAGGTGTCGACCACCACTCCGACGGTCTCGGCCGGGTGCGGCGCAGCCAACTCCAGCGCCTGCCTCAGGGTCGAGATGACGGCGCGGTCGGCGCAGAACACCGGGTGCAGCGGCTCCAACGCCAGCCGGACATCGCGCTGCGCCGCGTACGGCACGAGTTCGGCGAGGCGATCGCCCAGCCGTCGCCTGGCCCCGGGCAGATCACGGTCCGGTATTCCACCCGCGACCATGATCAGTTCCGGTGCACCCAGGGTGGCGGCCTCGTCGATGGCCCGGCGATTGTCATCAAGAGCCGCGTCGTCGAGATCGGTGAGGAAACCCCCGCGGCACAGGCTGGACACCCGGATACCGCAGTCCCTCACGAGTTTCGCGGCGGTATCGAGGCCGGCTTCGGCCACCCGGTCGCGCCACAGCCCGATCGCGGGCAGACCGGCAGCCGCGGAGGCGTCGACGGCTTCTCTCAGCCGAAAGTTCTTCGTGGTCATCGTGTTCAACGACAGCCGCGCGAAGTCTGCACCCGACATCAGTTCACCCCGTTGACGGTCAGGAACGTCCGCATGCGGTCCACGGCCAGCTCGGGATCGGCCAGCAAGCCGGCACGGTCGGCCAACACGAACACCTCGGCGAGGTGCTCCACGGAACGACCGCTGGCCAGCCCGCCGACCATCACAAAGCCGGGCTGATGCCCGTTGAGCCAGGCCAGGAACGCGATCCCGGTCTTGTAGTAGGCCGTGGGAGCGGTGAAGATGTGCCGGCCCAGCGCCCTGGTCGACTCCAGGATCTGTGCGGCCCGAGCGCTGTTGCCGGCATCGAGCTGCTGCAGCGCCGTCGAGGCCGCCGGGTAGATCGCGGCGAAGATACCCAGGAGCGCGTCGGAGTGGCCCTGCTCGTCGCCGATGATCAGCTCCGGGTAGTTGAAGTCATCACCGGTGTAGAGCCGCACGCCCGGCGGCAGCGCACGACGTAACGCGACTTCGTGTGCGGCGTCGAGCAACGAGACCTTCACACCGTCCACCTTGTCGGCGTGCGATTCGATCAGCTGCCGGAATGTGGTTGTGGCCGCGGCAATGTCGGTGTCACCCCAGTAGCCCGTCAGCGCCGGGTCGAACATGTCCCCGAGCCAGTGCAGGATGATCGGGCTCTCCGCCTCGGCGAGCAGTGTGCCGTACACCGACAGGTAATCCGCCGGGGAGGTGGCCACCCGGGCCAGTGCCCGCGAGGCCATCAAGACCACCTGAGCACCGGCGCCGCGCACCACCTCGATCTGCTCACGATAGGCGTCGGTGATGGCCGCCAGGCCCCGCGCCCCGTGCGAAAGATCCTCCAGCGCAAGCTGATCAGTTCCTGCTCCACAAGCCAGGAGTCCGCCTACGGCGGCGGCCTCGGCACCGGTACGGCCGATGAGCTCGCGGGTGGCCGGCCAGTCCAGCCCCATTCCACGCTGTGCGGTGTCCATCGCATCGGCGACACCGAGTCCGTAGGACCACAACTGGTGGCGGTAGGCCATCGTGGCGTCCCAGTCGAGGTCGGCCGCCACACCCGGAGTGTTGTCGGCGAGCGTGCGCGGGACGACGTGGGCTGCCGCGTAGGCGATGCGGGACGTGATGGGCGTTGCGGGCCTGGTCCAGTCACCGGGTTCACCGAGGGTATGCGGCACCAGCTCGCCAGCGAGGGGCACCGTGATGGTCAAGCCCGTCAGTGTGTCTGCGGTCGCGGTCACAGCACGATCTCCGGCACGTCGAGGCGGCGGCCCTCGGCCGAGCTGCGCAGGCCCAGTTCGGCCAACTGCACACCGCGGGCGGCCGACAGCAGCCCGAAGCGGTGGGACCGTCCGGCGAGCACATCGCGCAGGAATTCCTCCCACTGCAGCTTGAAGCCGTTGTCGAGGTCGGCGTTGGCCGGGACCTCCAGCCACTGGTCACGGAACTTCTCGGTGACCGGAAGGTCGGGATTCCACACGGGTTTGGGGGTATGCGCGCGCTGCTGGGCCACACAGCTGCGCAACCCGGCCACGGCCGATCCGTGCGTGCCGTCGATCTGGAACTCGACCAGTTCGTCGCGGTAGACCCGGACGGCCCACGACGAGTTGATCTGGGCGATGATGCCGCCGGCGATGTCGAAGATGCCGTACGCGGCGTCGTCGGCGGTGGCGTCGTAGGGCTGCGTGCTCTCGTCCCAGCGGGTCGGGATGTGTGTCACCGCGCGGGCCGTGACGGACTGCACCGGACCCAGCAACGCCTCCATCACGTAGTTCCAGTGGCAGAACATGTCGACGGTGATGCCGCCGCCGTCCTGGGCACGGTAGTTCCAGCTCGGCCGTTGCGCCGGCTGCCCATCCCCCTCGAACACCCAGTAGCCGAACTCGCCGCGCATCGACAGGATGCGTCCGAAGAACCCTTCGTCCACCAGCCGGCGCAACTTGACCAGACCGGGCAGGTACAGCTTGTCGTGCACCACCCCGGCGACCACCCCGGCGTTGTCGGCCATCCGTGCCAATTCGATGGCCTGGGTGAGCGTTTCGGCCGTCGGCTTCTCGGTGTACACATGCTTGCCCGCCTTGATCGCCGCGGTCAGCGCCTCGACCCGCCGCGAGGTCACCTGCGCGTCGAAGTACACGTCGATGGTCGGATCGGCGATGACGGCCGCGGTGTCGGTGGTCCACTCCTTGACGTCGTGCTGGGCGGCGAGGTCGGCCAGCTTGTCCTCGTTGCGGCCGACCAGGATGGGTTCGACAGCGATGCGACTGCCGTCGGCGAGCAGCAGACCCGAGTCGCGCAGCGGGAGGATGGACCGGAGCAGATGCTGGCGATAGCCCATGCGTCCGGTGACGCCGTTCATGGCGATACGCAGTGTTCGTTGTGGTGAGCTCATCGTGGAAGATGCCCTTACGTGAGAGCCGGGACGAAGATTGCCGCCGGCGAGTGCGGTCGATTGACCTGCATCGGGAAGACGCGTGATGAGCGTCCGCGATGTCAGCACTTCGGAATGCGCTTTCCAAGTTAAGGTGTGAACACGCTTTGGTCAAACCGTGCAGTTCTGCGACACCGAAGCTGCAAGATGTGCTGACCATGACGACGGCGGGAGCGGACAGATGGCCGCGGTGACTTTGCAGGACGTGGCCACGCGAGCCGGCGTATCGCAAGCCACGGCATCCCGGGTGCTCAACGGCTCGGCCCGGGTGCCGGGCGAAGGGGTGGCCGACCGGGTACGGGCAGCGGCCCGCGAACTCGGTTACGTGGCAAACGCCCAGGCCCAGGCGTTGGCCAGAGCCTCGACGGGCCTCATCGGCCTGATCGTCCACGACATCGCCGATCCGTACTTCTCCTCCATCGCCCGCGGGGTGCAGGTGGCTGCCCGGGGGGCCCGCAAACAGGTACTCCTGGCCAGCACCGACCGCGATTTCGACATCGAACGTGAGTCGGTGAGTACCTTCATCGCCCACCGTGCCGACGCCATCGTCCTGGCCGGATCGCGCCAGAGCGGTCACCTCGATCGCGATCTGGAAACCGAGTTCGGCCATTACCGCACCAACGGTGGCCGGGTGGTGGTCATCGGCCAGCCGTTGGCCTTCGGTGGTGCCGTGGAGCCCGAGAATCATTTTGCCGCAGGCGAATTGGCTGACGCCCTGATCGACGAGGGGCACACCCAGTTCGCCGTGATCGGCGGACCCAGCAGCATCAGGACCGCCGTCGACCGGCGCAACGGATTCGTCGAGGCGCTCGGCCGCCGGGCGATCACGCCGCTGGTCGAGGTCTCGGGCGATTTCACCCGCGACGGTGGCCACTCGGCGGCCCGCAGACTGGCTGCGGCGCTGCAGCTCAGGCCAGATTCGGGCGCAGAACCACCGTGCGTGTTCGCGGTGACCGACGTGATGGCCATCGGCGCCATCGCCGCCTGGCACGAGATGGGTCTCGCAGTCCCCCGCGACGTCGGGATCGCGGGTTTCGACGACATTCCGACCCTGCGGGACCACACCCCGAGCCTGACCACGGTGGCCCTGCCACTGGAAGAAATCGGAGCGCGCGCAGTCGAACTCGCGTTACGCACCGAAACCGACTGTGACGACCTGCGCGAGCGGATTCCCGGCCGGGTGGTTCTCCGCGACAGCACCCGGCTGCGCTGACCTGCGCCGAAGCGGTTGCCGCCACATAGTTGTTGACAGTGTGCGCTGGGTCACGTTATCGTCGGAATCGCTTCGGAAAGCGCATTCCCACACGGGACCCTCTCCTGTGACACTGCGACCTTAGGACACTTCATGGCGGTAACCGCTTCGGCTGGGACGCGCCCCGCGGGGCCTCCGGCCTCTCGGTCGACACCCCCGCGCCGATCCAACTTCCCGAACTTCTCCCCGCGCCGTTCCTTGTCGGCGTTCTGGCGCCCCGTGGCCCTCGTCGTCGCCCTGCTGGTCGCCTGGTGGGCGGTCACCGAGGCCGAACTCGTCGCGCCCTACATCCTGCCGTCGCCGATCGACACCTGGCAGACCGCGCAGGAAAACGCTGCCTACCTGGCCCAGAACACCTGGGTCACCACCTTGGAAACCGTGATCGGCTTCCTGATCGCCGCTGTCGTCGGCCTGCTCGTCGCGGTGCTGATGGTCTATTCCGCCAGCTTGGAGAAGACCGTCTATCCGCTGATCCTGTTCGCCCAGGTGGTGCCCAAGATCGCGATCGCCCCGCTGTTCATCGTCTGGCTCGGGTTCGGCCCCAGCCCGAAGATCCTGGTGGCGGTGCTGATGGCATTCTTCCCGATCGTGATCTCCGGACTGGCCGGCTTGCGCACGGTCGACCCCGAGATCCTCGAGCTGACGTCCACCATGGGAGCCAGCCGGTTCAAGACCTTCATCAAGATCCGGTTCCCCGCGTCGCTGCCGCACCTGATGTCGGGGCTCAAGGTCGCCGCGACCCTGGCCGTCACCGGTGCCGTGGTCGGCGAATTCGTCGGCGCCAACGAAGGTCTGGGCTATGTGATCCTGCAGGCCAACGGCAACGTCGACACCGCGATGCTGTTCGCGGCCCTGATCATCATGTCCGCCATGGGCATCGTGCTCTTCGCGATCATCGAGATCGCCGAAAAGCTCCTCATCCCCTGGCACTCCTCCCATCGCGTCGCGACATCCACCAACGCCTGACCCTCGTCAGCTCACCCCGAAACCTGGAGACACCATGACATTTCATCTCAACGCACGCAGCGGTCGTCGGCTGACCGCCCTCGCGGCCGCCGCGACCCTGACCTTGACCGCCTGCGGCGGGGGCGGTGGCGACGCCGCCGAAAGTACGCCCGCCGCAGAAGGTTCCACCACGCCGGCGACCCTGATGCTGAACTGGTATCCGTACGGCGAACACGCCCCGTTCTACTACGGCGTGCAGGAGGGCATCTTCGCCAAACACGGTATCGATCTGACCATCGACGCGGGACAGGGTTCCACCAAGACCGTTCAGGCCATCGGTTCCGAGCAGGCCGACTTCGGTTGGGCCGACACCCCCGCGGTCCTGAGCAACATCGACAAGGGCGTCGCGGTCAAGAGTACCGGCGTCTTCCTGCAGACCACGCCGTCGGCAGTCCAGGTGTTCGCCGACTCCGGCATCAACGACCCCAAGGACCTGGTGGGCCGCACCATCGCCGTCTCCGCCGGTGACGCACCCACCACCACCTTCCCGATCTTCCTGGACAAGGTCGGTGTCGCCGGCGATCAGGTGACCCAGCAGAGCATGGACGCCGCAGGCAAGATGGCAGCCATGCTGTCCGGACGCGTCGACGGCCTGATCGGCTTTGCTCATGATCAGGGCCCCACCATCGCGAACAAGAGCGGCAAAGAGGTTCGCTACCTTCGCTATTCGGATGCCGGTCTGAACTTCTACAGCAATGGTCTGATCGCCAACACCGCCACCATCGCAGACGATCCCGAGTTGGTGCAGTCCATGGTGGATGCCACCAGCGAGGCCTTCGCCGCTGCCGCCGCCGATCCCGAGGCCGCCGTGGACGCGATGGCAGGCAAGGATCCGCAGATGCCGCCGCGCGAGGTACTCCTGCAGCAGTGGGAGCAGACCATCCCGTTGCTGACCACACCCGCCACCGCCAACCAGGTGCCCGGCGCGAACGCCGAAGAGGACTGGACCACCACCATCACGACGCTGACCGACGCCGGACTGCTCGAGACGGCGAAAGATCCGTCCGAGTACTGGGATTCGTCGTTCGCTCCCCAGGCCGAGCAGTAGGAAGGTGCCGGACATGACCAGCGCGACGCTCAATGCACCGAGAACCACCATGACCTCTGATGCCATCAACATCGAGAACCTCAACGTGACCTTCTCCTCGAAACGGGCCACCGTCAATGCGCTCGTCGACGTCGACCTGCGCGTCGCCGACGGGGAGTTCGTCTCGATCGCCGGCCCGTCGGGGTGCGGGAAATCGACGCTACTCAAGGTGGTCGCCGGACTGACCGACTCCACCAGCGGCGATGTCCGCCTCCGCGGCAACAGCGTCCGCGGACCCCAACGCGAGATCGGCTACGTGTTCCAGCGAGCGGCCCTGCTCGAGTGGCGGTCGGTGCGCAAGAACATCCTCCTCCAAGCCGAGATGCGTGGCCTGCCGCGGCAGGCGGCGCGGAACCGGTGCGACTATCTGATCGAGATGACGGGCCTCACCGGGTTCGAAGACGCCCTGCCCCATGAGCTCTCCGGCGGTATGCAGCAACGGGTCTCGCTGTGCCGGGCGCTGCTGCATGAACCGGGCGTGCTGCTGATGGATGAGCCGTTCGGTGCGCTCGACGCGCTCACCCGCGAGAAGATGAACGTCGAGTTGCACAGGATCTGGCGGGAAACCGGCACCACCGTGGTGCTGGTGACACATTCGGTGGCCGAGGCGGTGTACCTGGCGAACCGGGTGGTCGTGATGAGCCCGCGACCGGGGCGCATCATCGAAACCCTCGACGTCGACCTGCCCGCCGAACGTGACTACGCCGAGACCATGGAGCGGCCGGAATTCATCAAGGTGGCCACCCGGGTCCGCGATCTACTCGGAAGTGCCGGCGCGGCAGACTGATTCGCACACCACGCCCGCTCACCGGCCTGTTTCGGTGAGCGGGCGTAGTGCTGCGGTTTAGGCTGCGACGGTGAACGACGCACACGTCTGCTGCGGCAGTGACGAATGGCGACAGATGATCCGCGACGTCATCTTGCCGTGGGCGATCGGCGACGCACGACTGGGCGACGACGTCCTCGAGGTGGGTCCTGGTTACGGGGCGACGACGGACGTGCTGAGCACCTCCGTCCCCCGGCTCACCTCAGTGGAGATCGACGACGACCTGGCCACGTATCTGGAACAGCGTTTCGCGGCGGTCCCGTCGGTGCGGATCGTGCGCGGCGACGCCACTGCGCTGAACTATCCCGACGGCCACTTCAGCGGCGCCGCCTGCTTCACGATGCTGCACCACGTTGCCCCGGCAGACCGGCAGGATCAGCTGTTCGCCGAGATCAACCGGGTGCTGCGGCCCGGTGCGGTGCTGGTCGCCGGCGACAGTCTGGCCAGCGAACCGTTGGCCGAGATGCACGAAGGCGACACGTACAACCCCGTCGACCCGGAATCCCTGCCGCGCCGGCTGACGGCGGCAGGGTTCACCGCTGTCGAGGTGAAGACCAATCCGTTCGGCTGGGCGGCCGTCGCGTACAAGGAGTGAGCGTGCACAAACCACGCGTTTTACTCGGAGTGTTGGCCGGGGACGCGCACTCTCGGCCTATCTGGACGTGCCTGCCACCAGCCAGCGGCCCGATAACGTGCGCCAGCCCACGAACACCAGCCGCAGCACCATCAACGAGCTCAGCCCGGCCCAGATCCCGAACAGCCCCCACCCGAAGACCAGCGACAGCCAGGTCAGCGGGAGAAACCCCAGCAGCGCGCTGGCCAACGTCGCATTACGCATGAATTTGGCATCACCGGCGCCCAGGAGCACCCCGTCGAGGGCGAACACGATGCCCGCAATCGGCAGTTGCGCCACCAGGAACCACCACGGCACCCCGATCTCGGCGAGCACACCTTCGTCATTGGTGAACAACGCCGGTACCAGAGCGGACCCCAGTGCGAACAGTACAGCCAACACCGTGGCGGCCACGAGGGAGAACACCGTCACCCGCCAGGCCACCGCCTTGGCGTGCGCCAGGGCGCCGGCGCCCAGGGCCGCACCGACCAGTGACTGTGCAGCGATCGCGAGCGAATCCAGCACCAGGGCAAGGAAACTCCACAGCTGCAGCACCACCTGGTGCGCAGCCACCGCGGCGGCACCGAAGCGCGCGGCGACCGCAGCCGCCGAGACGAAGCAGACCTGGAAGGCCAGGGTGCGGACCACCAGATCGCGGCCCATCACCACCTGGGCGCGCAGCACCGCGAGGTCGATCCGCAGCGGCACCTTCTCGACCAGCAGCGCCCGGCAGAACAGCACCGCGGCCACCCACTGCCCCACCACGTTGGCCACCGCCGAGCCCACCAGCTCCAGCCGCGGCAGCCCGAACCAGCCGTACACCAGTACCGGACACAACACCGCCGACACCGCGAACCCCGTGACCACATAACGCAGAGGCCGGACCGTGTCCTGCACCCCGCGCATCCAGCCGTTGCCGGCCAGCGACACCAGGATCGCCGGCGCACCGAACATGGCCACCCGCAGCCAGGGCAGCGCCGCGTCGATGATCTGCTGGTCGGAAGCGATGGCCGTCACCAGCGGAACGGCCGTCGCCTGCACCACCAGCACGACCGTCAGCCCCAGGCCCAGCCCGAGCCAGGTGGCCTGCACTCCCTCACCGACCGCGCCTGCGCGATTGCCCGCACCGAAGTAGCGGGCGGCCCGCGCCGTCGTGCCGTACGACAGGAAGGTCAGCTGCGAGGCGACCAGCCCCAGCACCAGACCGCCGATGGCGAGCCCGGCCAGACTGATGGCGCCCAACCGGCCCACGACGGCGATGTCGAACAACAGATAGAGCGGTTCGGCAGCCAGCACCCCGAGGGCCGGCAGGGCCAGACCGGCGATGGTGCGGCTGGTCGGTGGTGGGCCGAGCTCAGCCAAGCGCGGTGCGCAACTCGGCGACGACATCACCGGTGGCGCCGGTGGTCGAATAACCCGCAGCCTGCCGGTGTCCACCGCCGCCGAAGGCAGTCGCCACCGGCGTGAGATCGAACGACTTGGCCCGCATCGACACCGACCACTGTTGCGGTTCGATTTCCTTGAACACCGCGGCCACTTCGGCCTGCTGGGTGGTGCGCACGATATCGACGATGCTCTCGACTTCTTCCGGGCGTGCACTCGACCACTCCTGGTGGTCGACCATGACGTAGACCAGCCCGCGGCCGGCAACCGCGTCGGGCACGAACTGCGCCGACGCCAGGATCCGCGACAACATCGGCAGCCAGGCGAACGGGTGAGTGTCGAGCAACTCACGGCTGATGCCGGCGTTGTCGACGCCGAGCTCGACCAGGCGGGCGGCCAACCGGTGCGCACGCGGCGTCGCCCACCGGAACGAGCCGGTATCCGTGGTCAGGCCCGCGTACAGGCAGTGCGCCACGGAACCGTCGATGGGCTGGCCCCAGGCGTCGAGCAGGTCGGCGACCATCATTGTCGTGGAGTCCGCCGACGGGTCGACGTAATTGGCCGTGCCGAAGAGTTGATTGGACGCGTGATGGTCGATCACCAGCACCGGCGCGCCGTCGCCGGCCACCGCGCTCAGCGCACCGAGCCGGTTCACACTCGGAATATCCACCGTGACAACCAGATCGGGGTCGGCGGCGACATCCTCGGGGCTCACCAGGAGATGACCGCCCGGCAGTGTCTGCAACGAATCGGGCAACGTCGCAGGGGCGGCGAAACTGACGCGCACGTCTTTGCCGAGCCGGTCGAGTACCTGAGCCAGCGCCAGACCGGCACCGATGGTGTCGGCGTCCGGGAAGACGTGACACACCACGACCACCGTTTGCGCGGACTCCAGCACCTCGACGGCACCGTCGGCGTCCACGCGCCGACCGATCAGAGCTGGTTCAGTCTTCGAGTCGATCGCGGTCACCGGCATCCTCAGGGTCCTGTCTCGGGCCCCCCTCAGAGCCTCCGTCACCCTCCCCTGATACACGGTACGGGTCGGCGTCGCCGGCCGGTACCGCGCCCTCCCTCAGCCGCTCGAGGTCGGCATCCGCCGCGCGCACCCGCTCCAAGAGCTCTTGCATGTGCGCGGCGGTGTCCGGCACGGTGTCCAGCACGAACGCCAGCGTCGGCGTGAACCGGACACCGGTGCCCGCACCGACCTTCGTGCGCAACACACCCTTGGCGCTCTCCAGCGCGGCAGCCGCGCCGGCGTAGTCGGGCTCTTCCTGCAGCGTCTGCCCACGCACCGTGTAGTACAGCGTGGCGTCGTGCAGGTCTCCGGTGACCTTCGTGTCCGTGATGGTCACGAAGGCCAACCGGGGATCCTTGATCTCGAACTCGATCACCGAGGCAACGATCGCGCCGATTCGCTTCGACAGCTTTCGTGCCCGTGCAGGGTCAGCCACTTACGTACGCGCCTTCTCGACCAGCTCGTACGCCTCGATGACGTCACCCTCCTTGATGTCGTTGTACGTCAACGTCAGACCACACTCGTATCCGTCGCGCACCTCGGTCACATCGTCCTTCTCGCGCTTCAGCGACGAGATGGTGACGGTCTCCGCGATCACCACGTTGTCGCGGAGCAGACGTGCCTTGGCGTTGCGCCGCAGGATGCCGGAGGTGACGAGGCAGCCGGCGATGTTGCCGACCTTGGACGACCGGAAGATCGCCCGGATCTCGGCGCGGCCGAGTTCCTTCTCCTCGTAGATCGGCTTGAGCATGCCCTTGAGCGCTGCCTGGATCTCGTCGATGGCCTGGTAGATCACCGAGTAGTACCGGATGTCGACACCCTCGCGGTTGGCCAGCTCAGTGGCCTTGCCCTCCGCACGCACGTTGAACCCGATGATGATGGCATTCGACGCCGACGCCAGGTTGACGTTGGTCTCGGTGACACCACCGACGCCGCGGTCGATGACGCGCAGTTCGACCTCGTCGCCGATATCGATACCCAGCAGGGCTTCTTCCAGCGCTTCGACGGTGCCGGAGTTGTCGCCCTTGAGGATCAGGTTCAGCTGGCTGGTTTCCTTCAGCGCGGCATCA
>JBEVFK010000120.1:0-10227 GCA_040512325.1 Mycobacterium sp.
CTTCACTGCCCGCGGTGAAGACATCCTCATCGATATCAGCGGACCGGAAAGGCTGAGCCTGCACGCGGCGACCATCGCGCCGGAGTCGGCATGCACCAGCATGCAACTGCACCTGCAGGTCTCCCCCGAAGACTTCGCCAAAAACTGGAACGCGGCGCAGGTGCTGGCAGGCCCGCAGCTGGCGCTGGGCGCGAACTCCCCGTATTTCTTCGGCCACCAACTGTGGTCGGAGACTCGCATCGAGCTGTTCGCCCAGGCCACCGACACCCGGCCCGATGAACTGAAATCCCAAGGCGTGCGGCCGCGGGTGTGGTTCGGTGAACGCTGGATCACCTCGATCTTCGACCTGTTCGAAGAGAATGTGCGCTACTTTCCGTCGCTGCTGCCGGAGGTCTCCGACGAGGACCCCATCGCCGAGTTGGCGGCCGGCCGGACCCCGAAACTGTCGGAGCTGCGGTTGCACAACGGCACGGTGTACCGGTGGAACCGGCCGGTCTACGACATCGTTGGTGACGGGGCCGACGCCAAGCCCCACCTCCGCGTCGAGAACCGGGTGCTGCCCGCCGGTCCGACGGTGCTCGACATGATGGCCAATTCGGCGTTCTACTACGGCATGCTGCGCACCTTGAGCGAAGAGGATCGTCCGGTGTGGACCAAGCTGAGTTTCGCTGCCGCGGAAGCGAATTTCACCTCCGCGGCCCGGGACGGGATGGACGCGCGACTGTACTGGCCGGGCGAGGGCGAGGTGACGCCCGACGAGCTCGTCTTGCGTCGGCTGCTGCCGATGGCCGACGAGGGCCTGCGCCGCTGGGGGGTGGCCACCGAGGTCCGTGACCGGTTCCTCGGCGTCATCGAGGGCCGGGCGAAGACAGGGCAGACGGGTGCGTCGTGGCAGGTGGCGACCGTGCGCGCACTTCAGGAACGTGGGCTGGCCCGACCGCAGGCGCTGGCCGAGATGCTGCGGCTCTACTGCGACCGCATGCACAGCAACGAGCCCGTCCACACCTGGGACGGCCCGGCGTAACTTGGAAACATGACCGACAGGACCTCCGGAATCGACTGGGACAGCACCTACCGTGGCGAAGCCGACTTCGACGGACCGCCGCCCTGGAACATCGGCGAACCGCAGCCCGAGTTGGCGGCGGTGATCGCCGACGGCAAAGTCCGCGGCACGGTGCTCGACGCCGGCTGTGGCTACGCCGAACTGTCGCTGGCGCTGGCGGCGCAGGGCTACACCGTCGTCGGTATCGAGCTGACCCCCACTGCGGTGGCCGCGGCAACACAGGCCGCCCAGGATCGCGGCCTGGACAACGCCACGTTCATCCAGGACGACATCTCCACGTTCACCGGTTTCGACGGCCGCTTCGACACCATCCTCGACAGCACGCTGTTCCATTCGCTGCCCATCGAAGCCCGCGACGGCTACCAGCGGTCGGTGTTCGCCGCGGCCGCCCCCGGCGCCGCCTACTACATCCTGGTGTTCGCGGCGGGAGCGTTCCCGCCCGATCTGGAACAGAAACCCAACGAGGTCACCGAGGCCGAACTGCGCGAGGCCGTCGGCAAATACTGGACCATCGACGAGGTGCGGCCGGCGTTCATCCACGCGAACATGCCTCAGATTCCCGGCATTCCGCTGCCGCCGCACGATCGCGACGACAAGGGCCGGGTGAAGATGCCGGCGTTCCTGCTCACCGCGCACAAGCCCGGCTAGCGGATCACAATCATCGGATGAACCGCTTCGAGGTACCGGCGATCGACATCTCGCCCTGGGTCACCGGTGGTGACGCCGAGGCCCGGCGTGCGGTGGCCGAGGCCGTCGACGATGCCTGCAGCCGCGTCGGTTTCATGCAGATCCTCGGCCACGGCATCCCCGCAGCCGCGCTGGCCGGGTTGGCAGCCGGCATCGACGGATTCTTCGGGCTGGGCAGCGAGGTCAAGAACGGCTACCGGGTGCACGGTGCCAACCGCGGTTACAGCCCACCCGAGAGCGAGTCGCTGAGCCTGTCCCTCGGAGTGGAGTCCGCCGCCCGGATGAACGACTTCTTCGAGGCCTTCAACATCGGTGTCGAGGCCCGCTCGTTCACCGGCCTCGATCTCGACGAAGCCGATTACGGCATCAACATCTGGCCGGCCGAGGTGCCGGCCTTCGAACACGCCGTCCTCGACTACTTCACCGAGGCCGGCCGCGTGGCCCGGGTGTTGACCCGAATCTTCTGTGACGCACTGGGTCTCGACCCGGATTACTTCGCCCGGCTCACCGACCATTCCGTCGATGTGCTGCGGATGAACAACTATGCGCTGCCGGAGGGCACCGTCACACTCGACGGCGACCTCACCGGGATGGGTGAGCACACCGATTTCGGCATCGTCACGGTGCTGTGGGCCGATCAGGTGGCGGGTCTACAGGTCCTCGGCAGCGACCAGCACTGGCACGACGTCTCCCCCATCGACGGAGCGCTGCTGGTGAACCTGGGTGATCTCACTGCCCACATCACCAACGATCACTGGATGTCGACGCTGCACCGGGTGAAACCGCCGATCGTCGACGGCACCATCAGACGTCGTCGCTCGGCCGCGTTTTTCCATGACGGCAACGTCGACGCGGTGATCTCGACGGCGCCAGGGTATCTGGACGCCGACGCCGGCCTGGCGTATCAGCCGATCACCGTCGGTGATCACATCGCCGCGAAGCTGGCCGGTTCGCGGCAAGGTAAAGCCAACGTGACCGCCGTGCGCGAAGCCGCCCGGGTTCTGGCCTCAGCTAACGGCGACGGTCAGTAGGGTCCGCCAGCCATGGCGGTTCCCAGCCCTCGTCGGCGCGATTGACGGTGACGCCGGCGGGCACCAGGTCATCGATCGCATCGAGGAGGTCGGAGCTGAGCGCCACGTCGGCCGCGGGCAGCACGCTGGTGAACTGCTCGAGTGTCCTGGGGCCGATGATCACCGACGACACGGCCGGATGATTGAGGGCGAATGCGACGGCAAGCTGTGCCACGCTGATGCCCGCCTCCGTGGCCAGCGCGTCCAGTTTGACGGCGATGTCGCGTTTCCGGCGGTTGTCTTCCTGGTCGGGGTCGTGCCGTGCCGGCATCTTCTCCGCCCGCCGTGACGTCGGTGCTTCCGACCCGGCGCGATGACGGCCCGACAGCCAGCCGCCGGCCAGCGGGCTCCACGTCAGCACACCGAGCCCGTGCTTCTGCGCGACGGGCAACGTGGCCCGCTCCGCTCCGCGGGCCAGGATCGAGTACGGCGCCTGCTCCGTCACCGGGCGTCGTAAGGAATCGCGTTGGGCCACCCACTGCGCCTCCACCAGCAGATGCGGCTCGTAGGTGGTGGTTCCGTAGTACCGGATCTTGCCTTGCCGCACCAGATCGTCGAGGGCTCCCAGCGTCTCGGCGAGCTCGACGTCGGGGTCCGGCTTGTGCGCCTGGTACAGGTCGAGGTGGTCGAGTTGCAAACGGCGCAAGGAGTTTTCGACAGCCTGAAAGATCCACCGCCGGGAACTGCCACGGGTGTTGATCCCGTCACCGAACGGGACGTGGAACTTCGAGGCCACGATGACGTCATCGCGGCGTCCTTGGAGCGCCTTGCCGACGATGACTTCGCTCTCCCCCTGCGAATAGGCGTCGGCGGTGTCGATGATGTTGATCCCGGCGTCGAGGGCATGCCGGATGATCCGAATGGAGTCGTCGTGGTCGGCATTGCCGTAGGAGCCGAAGTTCATGGTGCCCAGCGTCAACGGGCTCACTCTCACGCCCGTCCGACCCAGCTTCCGATAAGTCATGGCCGCCAGCATGGGGCGTCGCAGGTGAGCTTGGCAAGAGAATCGCTCGCCAGGATTCTGTCTCCCTCAGAGCACATCGCCCGTTGGGTGGACATCACGCACCCGTTTGGGCACCCGGTCTGCCGCTACCAGGACCTGCAGGGTCGACTCACCCCAGATATTTTCGGGGTCAGGGTCCACTTCGTTGTCGTCAGACACGCTTTCACGGTAGGCCGGTCGGCGTGGGGCCGGTACTGACCGATCGGGCAGTGGCCCACCCATCCGACCGGTGCTGAATTCGCGACCGTTCGGGGCGCGCGGCAACACCGATGGTGCCAATAGCGTTGTGCAGCATGGACACCGGAATCATCGACCCGCTGGCTCCCTCGCGGGACGGCACGTGGAGCGCGCCCGGTGTGCAGGTGCGCCGACGGGTCGGACCCCATGCTCACGGCCATCGGTCCGGCACCATCTGTACACCCCGGTTCTGCGCGCACCGCAGCGGCGGCCTGCTCACCGTCGAACACACCCTGACCCCGCACCAGCTGTGTGACGAGCTGGCTGTCCAGCTCGCCGACGAACTCGTCGACAGCGGGGCACTCCACGGCCAGTCGGAGTTCGAGCTGGTCTTCACCGGGGTGGTGCGGTCGACCATCGGGGGCGGCGCCTCCTCGTGGTTGAGGTTCTACCGCAACTCCCTGGCCCGGCTGGAGAGCGGCAAGACGGCGTTCGCGCCCATCCACCAGGAGGCCACCGACCTGGTCCGCGGGCACAGCGTCGTCGACCTCGGCTCGTGCTTCGGGTTTTTCCCACTGCGCCTGTCACACAGAGGAATAGCCGTTACCGCCACTGATCTGAGCGGACCGACCATGCAACTGCTGGAGCTGGCCAGCACACAGCTGGGGCGACCACTGCGGACGCTGACCTGTGATGCAGCCACCGTGCCCCTGCCCGACGGCAGCGCCGATACCGTCACCGCACTGCACCTGCTAGAGCACCTGGACAATGCGGCCATCGACGCCGTGCTCACGGAGGCGCTGCGGCTGGCCCGCCGACGCATGGTGGTGGCGGTGCCGTTCGAGGACGAGCCCCGCGCCTGCTACGGCCATATCCAGCGCTTCGACCTGACGCGGCTGCACGTATTGGGGGCACGTCTGCGCGCCGAGCACTCTGGCGTGCACGCCACCGTGCACGAATTCCACGGCGGCTGGCTCATTTTGGACAAATAGCCCTTCCTATCGCGAGCGTGCGCGTCCCCGTGCAACACTCCACGTGGAGTTCGTAGATCGTGCACGTTCGTCGAGACAACCGGAGCGTGCAGCTGTCAGGCCACGGCCGCGAGCGTGCGCAAACTCCGCGATCGGGTCGGCGTGTTGAGCGGGGACCCGCACGCTCGCGAGTCTTCAGATCAGGCCGCGCTTGCTTGCCGCGTACACCGCTTCCGCACGGCGGCTGACGTCCAGCTTGCGCATGATATTGCTGACGTGGAACTTCGCGGTGGTCGCCGAGATGAACAGTGTCTCGCCGATCTTGTTGTTGGACAGTCCCGCAGCCAGCAGACGCAGCACTTCGAGCTCACGGTCGGTGAGTTGCTTACGTGGCTGGGTGCGACCCGACATCGACCGGACCACAGCCGCCGCACTGCGCGAGTCGAAGGCGCTCTCCCCCAGCGAGATCGCGCGAATGGCCCGCACCAGCTCGGTGGTGTCCACATCCTTGACGACATACCCGCGCGCGCCGGCGTGCACGGCACGCACCACCAGATCCTCGTCGAGGAACGTCGTCAACACCAACAGCCCGGTGTCGGGATGGGCGGCGGAGAGCTTGGCGCACAACGACAGTCCCTCGAAGTCGGAACCGGCCGACAGTTTCAGGTCCAGCAGCACCACATCGGGGGTGGTCGCCCGCACCACCGCTTCGGCTTCGGCCTCCGACGAGGCCTCGCCGACGATGACGAGATCGTGTTCGCGCTGCAGCACCGAACGCAGTCCCTGCCGCAGGATCGCGTGATCGTCGACCAGCACCAGCCGAATCGTTGCCGTGGTCAAGTCCGCAGTCATGACGCCACCTTCCTGGGCACCGTGGCCACCACGCGCACCCCGCCGATCCGTGATCGCTGCACCTCGAAGGTGCCACCATGCTCGCGGGCGCGGGCACACATATTGGCCAGCCCGCGGTGCCGGCCGTCGACGTCGGCGGCGTCGGCCAGTCGCAGCATCATCCGCAACCGTTCCGGCTCCCCGGTACCGTCATCGGAGATCGACAAGGTGACCGTGGCGGGCCGGTAGGCCAACCGCACGATCGCACGAGTGGCGTTGCCGTGCATGGCCGTATTGAACAGCGCCTCGCCGGCGATCCGCAGCAGGGCATGCTCGGTCTCGCTGGGCAGTTCCGCCACGGCGCCGTCCACCCGCAGCGTAACGCGCAGGTCCTCGGGCATGTGCACCGTGGCCAGCTGTTCGAGCATCTCGGGCAGGCTGGACCGTTGCGCGTCACCGGGGTGGTTGAGCGCATAGATCGCCGACCGCAACTGCTCGACAGCGGACCGCGTCAGCGTCTTGGCGGTATCGAGCCGGTCGACGAGTTCATTTGCACCCGAGACAGATTCGACTTCCGAGCGGCACACCTCGATCTGCATGCCCGCCGAGAGCACCGTCTGAGTCACGCTGTCGTGCAGTTCCCGCGCTATCCGGTGCCGTTCGGAATCGAGCACCTGATGACGTTGGGCGGCACCGAGTTCGCGTTGGGTGGCCAGCAGTTCGGCGTTCCGGGCCTCGGACTGGGCCAGCAACGTCTGTGAGGTGGAGAACAGCGCGCAGTTCTGCAACGCGACCGCGGTCTGGCTGCTCAGGATCCGCATCACCGATTCATCGGTGGCATCGAGGGTGCGGTGGCTCGGCGTCCAGGCCGCGAACGCGCCGATCACCCCGCCGTCCAGCTCGATGGGCACGTGGGCATGATGGCTCTCGATCACCGGCACCCGGAACTTCGCCAACTGCCCGCGCAGGATGTCGTTGAGGCGGTTGAGAACAGCGCCCGGCAGGTGCGGACCCGGATCCTTGGCACCGACCAGTCCTTCGAAGGCGTACGCCTCGCCCTCCGCATCGAGAATCAGGTGCCGCGGCCGCGCCTGCGGCAGCGCACCGTCGGCCAGCGCGATCAGCACCCACTCGGCGCCGAGATGCGTACGGGCCGCTTCGGCCACCGCGCGCACCAGATTCTCCGGACCGTGCACCGTCTGCACCAGGGCCCGCGAAATGGTGTCCAAGGCGGCCAGCACCCGCTCCAACCGCTGTGCCGTGACCCGGAATTCGGGATAGAAGGTGCTCTTCCCGGACCGGACGCCGGTGAGCCGCTCCAGGTCCGGGGCGCTGACCCGACGCCGGTGGTTCGCCGCACCAGTGCCACCGGGGAGTCCCGAGACAGCTGTCACAGCGCGGCCCGGAACAGCGTCAGCATCTGCACGGTGTCCGCCGGTCGCGGGTTGGTCGACATGCACGCGTCCTGCAGGGCGTTGACCGCCAACGTCGGCAGGTCCTCTTCGCGCACCCCGAGTTCGCCGAGGCTGCGGGGTACCCCCACCTGGCGGGCCAGGATTTCCAGCCGGTCGGCCAGCGCCAGTGCCGATTCCGCGGCCGGCGCACCGGCGTCGGCGATGCCGAGGCAGGTCGCGATGGTCGCGAACGGTGCCGGATCGGCTTCGGCGTTGAATCGCACCACGTGGGGCAACAGGATTCCGTTGATGACGCCGTGTGGCAGATCCAGCAGACCGCCCACCTGGTGGCTCATCGCGTGCGCGGCGCCGAGAATGGCATTGGTGAACGCCAACCCGGCTTCGAGGCTGGCCTGGGCCATCAACACCCTGGCCGGCATGTCATCCGGGCGTTCGATGGTGTGCACCAGATTCTCGGTGACCATGAGCACGGCGCGCAACGCATGGTGGTCGGTCAGCTGATTGTGTCCCATCGAGACGAACGCCTCGATACCGTGGGTCAACGCATCCAGACCTGTTGCGGCGTTGAGCCATTCGGGCATGGTGGTGAGCAGGCGCGGGTCGATGACGGTGATGTCGGGAACCAGCGCCCGGCCCAGGATGGTGATCTTGGTGCCGCGGGCGGTGTCGGTGACGATGCAGAACTGCGACACGTCGGCGCCGGTGCCCGACGTGGTGGGCACCACCACCAGCGGGGGGATCGGCATGGTCGCCTTGTCGACGCCTTCGTAGTCGAGGATGCCGCCGCCGTTGGCGGCCAGGATCGCGACACCTTTGGCGGCGTCGATCACCGAACCGCCCCCGAGGGCGATCAGGACGTCACACCCGTGTTCGGCGTAGAACTGGTGGCCGGCCTGGATCTCGTGGTCTTTCGGGTTGGGGGTCAGCTCATGCCACACCCGCACGGCGATGCCCTGCTCCTGCAGGTGCCCGACGAGTTCGGCCACCCACCCGGCGGCGATCAGGCCGGGATCGGTGACCAGCAGCGGTCGCAGCGCTCCGAGCCGGACCGCGGCGTGCGCCGCCTCGGCCATCGAGTCGATGCCGAACACGATCTCCGGGGCGTGGAACTTCAGCAGCCGCGGGTGCTCCACGGCCAGATCCTGGTGCGCAGGGTGGTCGTGTTCGGGCACCAACGCCCCCGGTGTCATCGTGTGCTCCTGGCACTGTGATCCAAGTAACATTCTGCTACCCACGATACGGTCCGCACGGGCCGGCACCAACCTGCAGGCGGGTAGCTGCACACCTACCCGATCGGGCAGGTACCCGCGTTCAGGACAGCGCGTGGGCCAGCCGGCCGGCGTGCGCAGCCAGCTGGTCGGCGTCCCTGGCCACGATCACGTCGTCGCAGATCTCGGCATAGTCGGGCATCGCGCAGGTGGCCTGGCGCCAGTACCGCTGCGGTTCGGGTGTCACCCAGGCCAGCCGGTGCACACGTCGGCGCAGCACCCGCAGCTGATCGGCCTTCGGCGCCAGTCCGCCGGAGCGCCCGTCACCGACGATCAGCACAGCGGTGCGCGCATCCAAGGCGCCGGCATGCCCGGTGAGCAGCTCGTCGAACACCTGCCCATAGTTGCTGCTGGCTTCCAGATCCAGGTGCGGGTCGGCGAGCACCGCGGCCAGCGCGCCGTCCGCTCCGGCACGCAGCAGCACCTCGGTGACGTCGACCGGCCGGTCCACAAACGCCAGCACCTGGCACCGCTGGGCCCTGCGGTGCATGGCCTGGGCCAGCCGCAGGGTGAACGCCGTCACCGGCCGGACCGACAGCGAGACGTCGGCGATGACCAGCAGTCGCACCCGGTCAGGCAGCGGGGTGCGGGTGACCAGCCGGAACGGTACGCCGTCCGTGCGCAGGCTGGCGCGGGTGGTGCGGCGCATGTCGAGGCGGCCGCGGCCACGTTCGCGGGGACGGGGCCGCGGCGCCCCCCGCATCCGGCGCAGCACCTCGTGGCAGGCCAGGTCGACGTCGGCCGCGGGAGCGCCGTCGGTTCCCGGTCCGGTCTCGGGCTCGGCCACCAGACCGGCGCGGTGTGCCAGCGCGGCGACAAAATCCTCCACGGCCTGGGTGAGCCGGGCCAGCTGGTCGGCGGTCAGCGGTTCCTCGCCGGCCTCCCCGCCGTAGGTGCGGTCCGGGTCGTAGGCGTCCAGCCAGGCCAGGATCGAGTCGGGATCGTCGAAGCACAACGTGCCCGCGACCACCGGACTCACCGAATCCGCCAGCTCGCCCACTTCGGTGGTGCCGGCCCGGTCGATCTCGAGGGTGTAGCGGACCCCGCGGCGGCCCTCGTCCGCCTCGGCGGATACCGACAATTCGTTGTCCGCCCCCGAGACGCTGATGTCGTCGTCGTCCTTGTGCGGGTTGAAGCCCTTGTCGGCGTCCGGGGTGTCGAACTGCTCACCGACCTCGGCGGCCCGTTCGTTGTACTCCGCGTAGCGCCCCACAGAGTCGTCGTCGGTGGCGAGGTCGAGTTGGTCGGGCAGACCCGAGCCGGAATGGGCACGGCTCGGGCCCGCCGTCAGATCATCGGAAACATCCACCGCGGCAACGGAACCGAACAGTGTGTCGAAGGCCCGGTCGAAGCCGTGTTGCTCGCGCCCGTACTTCGCGCAGGTGGCGCGCAACGCGGCCCGCAGCGCGTCGTGATCGCGGGCGCCCAGCAGGCCGAGCACCCGTCGCACCTCGATGATCTCGGCCGGCGACGCCGCCACGCCCGCGCGGCGCAGCAGCCCGCCGAAGACGGCGGCCACCAGATCGAGCCAGCGCGCGGGTGTCATCTCCCGCCTCTGCCCTTTCCGCCGAGGCCCCGGAACGCCGACGTCGTGGTGTTCGCCGGCCGGGAGGCCACCGTCACGCGTTCCACTGCGGCCTGCGCCACCGGCCGGGAACCCCTGAAGTGCGCACGCACCACGTCGCGGTCACTGGTGAACTTCACCAGCGTCGACAGCAGGATGTCATCAGAAACGCTCGCGC
>JBEVFK010000121.1:0-15311 GCA_040512325.1 Mycobacterium sp.
ATCACCGATGCCCAGGACACCGATTTCACCGCGATCGCGCGACGGCAGGACGGCACGCTGGTGCTCGGCAGCGCCGACGGCGCGGTCTACCTGTTGACTCCCGACGGCACCGGCATCGAGCACCGGGTGGAGATCTTCGCCCGCGTGGACGCGCTCATCACCTCCGGCGATACGGCCGTGGTGCTCGACCGCGGGCAGACCTCGGTGACCAGCGTCAGTGCCGAGGGCAAGGCGCAGCAGTCGTTGCGGGCCGGCGAAGGATCCACCACCATCACGATCGATCCCGCCGGCCGCGTCCTGGTGGCCGACACCCGCGGCGATGAGCTGCTGGTGTTCGGAGTCGACCCGCTGATCATGCGTCAGCGCTACCCGGTACCTGCTGCGCCCTACGGCCTCGCCGGGTCCGATCGACTGGCGTGGGTGTCACAGACCGCGGCGAATGTGGTTGTTGGATACGATCTGGCGACTGGAATACCCGTAGAGAAAGTGCGTTATCCAACTGTGCAGCAACCCGACCTCCTGGCTTTCGACGACACCACCGGCTCGCTGTTCGTGGTGTCGGCATCAGGTGCGGGCGTACAGGTGATCGAGAACGCGGCGCAGGGCCGATGACCACCGCGCGGCGCGGCCGGATGCCCGCGGGCTGGGACGTCGACCTGTCCGACGACTACGACTGGGTGCCGTTGCGGCTTCCTCCTGACGTCACCCGGCTGACCGCCTCGACACGGCTGTCGATCGAGGCCGAGTACCGCGGCTGGGAGCTCACCAAGGTTCGGCTCTACACCGACGGGACCCGCCGGGTGCTGTTGCGGCGCAAAAAGTCTCGTGCGCAGAATCCGCACTCCGGCGATTTGCCGGAGCTGTAGGGATGGTCTACGACACCCTGCGTAGGGCGATGTTCGTCCTACCGCCCGAACGCATTCACACCCTCGTTTTCGCGGCCCTGCGGGGCGCCACTTGGGCCGGCCCGGTACGCCGCCGCCTGCGGTCACGGCTGGCGCCTTTCGACCCGGTACTGGCCGGCACGGTGTTCGGGGTGCACTTCCCCGGCCCGATGGGTCTGGCCGCCGGCTTCGACAAAGACGGCCACGGCCTGGACACCTGGGGCGCACTGGGATTCGGTTACGCCGAAGTCGGCACCGTCACCGCACACGCCCAACCCGGCAATCCCACACCCCGGTTGTTCCGGCTGCCGGCCGACCGGGCCCTGCTGAACCGGATGGGTTTCAACAACCACGGCTCCGCCGCCTTGGCGGCCCGACTGCTCCAGCACCACCCGGAAGTCCCCATCGGAGTCAACATCGGCAAGTCCAAGGTGACGCCGCCCGGGCAGGCTGCCGACGACTACCGGGCCAGCGCGCGCCTGCTGGCACCGCTGGCGGCCTACCTGGTGGTCAATGTCAGCTCGCCGAACACCCCCGGCCTGCGCGACCTCCAGGCCGTCGAATCGTTGCGGCCCATCCTCAGTGCCGTGCTGGAGGAATCCGGCAGGACTCCGGTGCTGGTGAAGATCGCCCCGGACCTCGCCGACAGTGACGTCGACGAGATCGCGGACCTGGCCGTGGAATTGGGCCTGGCAGGCATCGTCGCCACCAACACCACCATTTCGCGGGCCGGGCTGGCGACCGCCGGGGTCGCCGAGCTGGGCTCCGGTGGGGTGTCCGGCGCCCCGGTGGCGCGCCGCTCGCTGGAGGTGCTGCGGCGGTTGTACGACCGGGTGGGTGATCGACTGGTGCTCGTCAGCGCCGGCGGGATCGAAACGGCCGACGACGCCTGGGAGCGCATCATCTCCGGTGCCGCACTGCTGCAGGGTTACACCGGCTTCATCTACGGCGGAGGCCTGTGGGCCAAGCACATTCACGACGGCCTGGCCCGCCGACTGCATGACGGCGGCTTCGCGTCCCTGGCCGACGCGGTGGGCTCAGCGCGGCGCTAGAGCGCTTTCACCCAGAACGGCCACCGCGGGTCCGCCATCTTCATGCGCGCCCGCGCCAGCTTCCAATAGCCGTATTTGTGGTAGTCGAAATCCCAGGTGGTGTTCAGCTGCTGGTTCACCACCGCCCACAGACCCCACTTGGTGTCGGCCAGCGCGCAGCACACCTGCACCCTGGCCAGAGTGGCGAAATCGGTGCGCCCGTAGAAGTCTTCGACGAGTTCGAGCATCTGTTCCTCGCCGTAGAACATCTCCACGATCAGCAGGGCCAGCTCGTAGGCGCGCTCGTTGTTGGAGGCGAACTCGTAGTCCACCATGCGCATCGGCTTGCCATCGGCGACCAGGAAGTTTCCCGGCATCGGATCATTGTGGCAGGCAACAAGATCCAGGCCCGACGCCAGCAACGCCGTTTTCGCCTGCTGGTACTCCCCCAGGATCAGGTCGATGTCGATGGGCAACCGCACCCCGAGGTCCTTGGCCTGGTCCAGATGCTCGTCGATCATGTCGAACATCGTCTTCGTCCCGTCGAGCAGACCACCGTCGTGCAACGTCCGGTAGATCCCGATGATCTCGCGCGGCACCTCGGGCCGTTTGAAATCGCCGTTGGTGCAGGCCCGGTACCCCTCCAGGAACTCGATGACCTCGACACCGGTGCGGGAGTCGAAATGCACCACCTCCGCGCCGATTCCGCGGTCGCCGGCCCGTCGGGCGGCCTCGTTGGCCAGGGCGCGGTCGATGAAGGCATCGCTGCCGTCGCCGGGGATCTTCAAAAAGTAGCGGGTGTCGACGCCTTCCACGGTGATCCGCCAGTTGCTGTTCATCAGCCCGCCGAGCACCGGGGCGTAGCTCAGGGCCTTGCCCTGCCAGCGTTCGATCTGGGCGAGGACGTCTTCGACGCTGCGTTCGGTGGCGGTCCGCGCTGAGCCGACCGCCCGGTCGCCTGTCTTGTCGGTCACAGACTCTCCAACCGGTCGTGGTAGTGCACGTCGGCCAGCCCGGCTCGGGCCCGCAGGAACTGCCAGTCCGAGAACTTCGAATACTCCAGGGTGCCGGGGCGGGCCGCGTCGGCATAGGCGCCGATCAGGCCCCACCGGACGAGGTCGACGATGCCGTACACCCGCGCCCGGTCGAACAGTCCCTGATCGTAGGAGCCCCAGGCCATCTCGAAGGCCACCCGGGCCTCGGAGTCGAACGGGCGGACCTCGGCCAGCAAGGCCCCGATGTCCTGCAGCGGGTCCATCACCGCCGCGACGTCCCAGTCCACCAGCAGCATCCGGCCGTCGTCGACCAACAGCACGTTCGAGACGTTGCCGTCACCGTGGGCGGCGACGGTGTCGAAGCCGGTGGCCAGGATCTTCCGCTCCGCGCGGTCGACCAGCCGGATCATCCAGTCGAAGTCCTCGGGCAGACCGACGTCGGTCGCGGTCGCCAGGGCGGTCAAGGTGCGAATGTCGTCGAACACCGTTGCGGTTCGGGTGATTTCGGTGATGTTTCGCACCTGTGCGCGCACGGCGATCAATTTTTCCAGCGCGGCGTCGTCATCGAACTTGTTCAGGGTGGCGGTCGAGGCGGTGTCGACGAAGTTCTCCATCACCAGCACGCCGGCTCCGGCGCCCAGCACCCGAGGCCCGATCCCCAACTCCCCCGCCGCGGTGGCGGCGGCGAAGGCGTGCTCGACGTCCACGTACCCGGCGGCGTGGGTGATCATCGTCTTGACGAACACTGCCCCCGCATCCGAACGGACGTCCAGACATTCGGAGTCGGCGCCCCACCAGCTGGGGCTCGCCATCGACGAGGTGGCATCAGCGCTGACCGGGCCCTCGGTGGGGATGCCGAGGTCGGCCAGCTGTTCGGTGACAGTCATCAGTTCTCGGGCCATTTCATGTCGAAACTCCGGGCGCCTTCCAGCCATTTTGTCAGCCGCAGGACCTCGCGGTCGGCGAACCGCGGGCCGATCACCTGTACCCCGATCGGCATGCCGCCGGAGAATCCGAAGCACACCGCAGAGGCGGGCGCACCGGTCTGGTTGGACCAGGCGGTGAAGCCGCAGTGGGCCAACGGTTGTGCCGGATCGGCTCCGGTTTCCTCGGCGGCGAAGCCGACCATGGGACTGACGGGCGCCAGCACAAAATCGAAGCGGGCGCAGGCGGCGCGCATGGTCTCCGCGGAGCGGGCGACGGCCTCGCTGTCGCGGGTGAAATCGGCGGCGCTGTACTGCGCCGCGGGGGCGCACCACTGCCGGATCACCGGATGAACGGAGTCACGGCGGTCTTCGGCGATGGACTCCCACTCGGCGACGGCGCGCACCTGGAACAGCCGGTCCAGCGCCGGATACGGGTCGATGGCGTAGACCGGCGGCATGGCCGTGACGGTGGCACCGGCGGCCCTCAGTGCGGCCGCGGCCTCTCTCACCACGGCCGCCACGGGAGCGTCGGCAGCGAATCCGGGACCCAACTCGGTGAGGACTCCGATTCGAAGTCCGTTGGGCACCAATGGTTCCCGTGAGGTATCACCGGATTCCGGAGCCAGGCTCCACAGGTCGCGGGCGTCGGGTCGGGTCAGCACGTCATAGAGCGCCATCACGTCGTCGACGGTGCGGCCCATCGGCCCGGCGGAGCGCATGGTGGACGGGGCCGTGTGCGGGATGCGGCCCTGGGTCGGCTTGAGGGCCACCACTCCGCAGTGCCCGGCCGGCAGTCGGACCGACCCGGCGATGTCGGAACCCACAGAGCCGAACCCGATGCCGGCCGCCAGGCTGGCACCGGCACCCGAGCTGGATCCACCGGTGCTGCGGGCGGGATCCCACGGGTTACGGGTGATGCCGTACAACGAGCTGACGCCGGCGGCCATCATCCCGAAATCGGGCATGGTGGTCTTGCCGACAATCACCGCCCCCGCCTCTTTCAGCCGCGCGGCAGGCGGCGCGTCGAACGTGGAGTCCGGCAGGTCGTGGTTGGCGGCACAACCGTGCCGCCAGGGCATTCCGACGGTGTGCACACTGTCTTTCACCGTCACCGGCACGCCGTCGAGGTCGCTGAATGGCGTCCCCGCCGCCCACCGTTGCGTGGCCGCCGCGGCTGCAGCCCGTGCGCCGTCGGCATCGACGAAGGCCAGCGCGTTGATGGCCGGGTTGCGGTTGTCGATCCGCTTCAGCGTGTGTTCGAGAACTTCATCCGGGGTGGTGTCACCTCGGCGATACGCGGCGCCGAGGGTCGCGATGTCGGCCTGGTCGATCATGCGTGGGCCGCCACATCGAGCGCACCGGTGAGCAGCCGTCCGGCGGTGGCGGTGAGCATCTGCACCCCGGCGACCATCTGGGCGTCGGTGGTGAATTCCCGCTCGTTGTGCGAGATGCCGTCGACGCTGGGCACGAACAACATGACGGTGGGCACCGCATCACACAGGTTCACCGAGTCGTGACCGGCCATGGTGGGCAGTGCCCGCCAGGTCAGACCGAGTTCGTCGGCGACCGCACCCGCCAGGGCCGCGCCGGCATCCGGATAGGCCTTCGAGGTGCGCAGCGTCGCTGATTCGACGTTCACCTGCACCTCTCCGATCTGCGCCAGTTTTGCGGTCAGGCCGGCGTGTGCCTGGCCGAGCAGGTCGGCGTTCAGCGACCGCATGTCGGCGAGCAGGCGCACCCGGGACGGCACCACCACCGGCGAATTGGGCTCCACGGTGAACTGTCCCACCGACGTCAGCAGGGCGCCGTCGGGGAACTCGTCAGCGACCTCACGGATAGCGAGCACCACCCGGCTGGCACCCACCAGCGCGTCACGCCGGTAGCGCATGTGGGTGGCGCCGGTATGGGCCTGCTCGCCCACCACCGTGATGACGTACTTGTAGGCCGCCCAGTTGCGCGTCACGACGCCGATGTCCAACCCCTCGTCGATGAGGGTGCGGCCCTGCTCGATGTGGATCTCGGCGAAGGCCTCCGCCCGCGGTGCGGGATCGGACCCGTGAAAGCCGATGTCGGTCAACGCTTCCCGCACCGTCGTACCACCGAGGTCTTTGGTGTCGAGGATCGTTTCGGCCGCGAACTTGCCGATGTAGACGCCACTGCCCATCAGGCTCGGCTGAAAGCGGGAGCCCTCCTCGTTGAACCAGTTCACCGCCGCGACATTGAGCCGCACCCCGTCGGGCGGATCAGCCTGCAGCCGAGCGGCGGCGTAGGCAGCCGCCAACACACCGTAGGCGCCGTCGAACCGGCCCGAGGTGGGCTGACTGTCGAGGTGGGAGCCGATCAGCACGTACGGCGACTCCGGCACCAGCTCGGCGCACCCGTACATGTTGCCCACGGAATCGACGAGGCACCGCAATCCGTGCTGGTCGAACCAGTTGCGCAGCCACTCGCGGGCCATCCCGTCGGCCTCGGTGGCCGCCTCCCGGTGCACTCCACCCGCAGCGGTGGCCCCGATGGCCGACAGCTCGGCGAAATCGGCGAGGAAGGACTCTTCGCTGAGCCCGTCGTGGTGAACCACGGTCACGCGCTGCCCTCCACGGCGGCCGTGCGCACCTTGTCGTCCAGTGACTCATCGGCGGCGGGAGGCGCAGTCCGAACAGAGGTCCTCGCCACGTCGAACATCGCTGCCACCCTTGCCTTTTCCTCGTCGTCGGACTTGATGAACCAGGCCGCGCCCAGGAAGACCACGAGATTCACCGCAATTCCGACAATACCGCCGGTGAGGCTGCCCAGTACCCGGATGTCGTCAGGATAGATCCACGTCAGCACCATGGCGACCACGAAACCCGACACCATGCCGGCCACCGCGCCCTGCTTGTTGCCACCCTTCCAGAAGATCCCGAAGAACAGCGGCACTGCCAACTGGACGATGCCCTGGTAGGAGATCTGCGCCAGCAGCTGAAGGCGGTCCATGTTGAAGGTGAAGAACGCGACCACACCGGCGGCGGCCATGAAGCCCATCATCGACGTCTTCGCGACCCGGGTCAGCTGCTTGTCGCTCAGGGGGCGCTTGGTGGTGTTCACCAGGTCGTTGGCGATCTGGAGCCCGCACACCTGGACGCTGCCGTCGATGTGTCCCATGGACGCGGCGAACACGATGGTGACGCCGAGACCGAGCAGCCAGGTGCCGCCGTAATCACTCATGATGGTGAACCAGCCCATCTGCGGGTTCTCGAACACATCAGGCATCACGGTGGCGGCGATGCCGACCAGCATCAGGAGCGTGTAGAACACCCCGGAGATCAGCACGGTGCACAACGTGCCCGACTTCACCGACCGCACGCTCGAGGCGGTGTAGATCCGCTGGAAACTCGTTGGCCAGCACAGTGATCCGATGACACCGGTGAAGATCAGCGCGAAGATGTACCACGGTCCGTAGTCGCCGCCGTCACCCGGCAGGGTCAGCACCTCGTCGGTGACGTCGTTGAGGGTGGCGAAACTGATGGGCCCACCGGCCAACCCCGACAACAGCACCAGGCACACGACCGCCGAGAACACATACGCGACGGTGCCCTGGAACGCGTCGGTCATGATCAGGCCGCGCATGCCCATCCGCACGGTCCAGTACTGCCGGATGATGATCACGGCCAGGCCGACGAGCAGGCACGTGGTCAGCGACCAGGCTCCGTCGCTGGCGATCTCGAACACCGAGCCCAGCGCCTGCATGCCGAGCACCACCCAGGGGAAGATGGACGCGATGCCGATCACGCTGGCGATCACCCGCACCGCCGAGGAGTTGTACCGCTTGCCCAGCAGGTCAGGCTGGCTGCGCAGATCGTACTTCTTGCCCCAGCGCCACGCCCTGGTGGCCATGAAGTACATCATCGCCACACCGAGACTGGAATAGGCCAGCCCGTACAGGCCGAAAACGCCTGCGCCGGCGGCCAATCCGAAGAACGCGATGAACGTCGACCCCGGCCACCACGAGTTGACGTAACTCATCGCCACATACCAGGGGCCGTAGCTGCGGCCACCGACGGCGTACTCGTCGAAGGTGGGCGCGGTCTTCTGCTGGGTGACGTAGAGAATTCCGACGACGATGGCGTAGAACACCGCCAGCATGCTGAGCATGATCCACATATCAGCCTCCGAGGCTTTCAGTGAGGGGTTCGGTCGAGTCGTCGTCGAGCTCGCCACGGATGTCTTCGACGACATAGAAGGCCGTCAGCGTGAGGCCCAGGACCAGGGCGTTGATGATCCAGTACATGATCGCGAAGGGGATACCGAGAACCTCGACCCTGAGTCCGCTGCCCCACAGGTACAGCGGTGGAAAGAGCGCGAACACCAGCGCCACGGCATAAAGAGCGCCGAAGAAACCGACAATGTTTCGCCGCGACAGCCCCTTGATGAACTCTTTCATACCTGCACTCCTTCATGATCTTGCTTTTCGGCGGCTTGCTTTTCGATCGCGTAAGCCGGTGACACCCATGGCAGCAGCATGTTGTGAATCAGTCCGTTGCTGGCGACGCCGTTCCCCGCATCGAAGACATTGCGGCCGTCGAGACTGGTGAACCGGCCGCCGGCCTCGGCCAGGATCACCGGCATCGGCGCCAGGTCGAAGGCCCTCGCGGTGTAGTCGACCACAGCGTCGGCATGTCCGCAGGCCACCATCGCGTAGCCGAACGCGTCCCCCCATGTGCGCAACACCACGTTCTGGCTGTGCAGGTCGGAGATCACCGACGGATCCCAGTCCTCCAGCCACGTCGCCATGACATAGGCACCGTCGAGGGTGGGCCGGTCCGACACCGTGACCTTGGTGCCGTTTCGCCAGCAGCCCTTGCCCTTCTCCGCGTGCACGAGAATGCCCGCGCTGGGCAGGTTGATCAGTCCGAAGACGATCTCGTCACCCTCTTGTAGCGCGATCAGATTGGCGTACAGCGGAACACCGCGCACAAAGGATTTGGTGCCGTCGATGGGGTCGACGATCCAGCGATAGCCGCTGGTCCCCTCGGTATCCGGGAATTCCTCACCCAGGAAACTGTCGTCGGCGAATTCCGCCTTCACCGCCTCGCGCAACCGCAGCTCGATGGTCCGGTCGGCTTCGGTGACGGGTGATCCGTCGGCCTTGATATCGACGGCGATGTCCTGGGCATCGAAGTACCGCCGCGAGATGTCACCGGCCTCAGCCGCCATCGCGAAGCCGAGCTGGATGCGGCGGGCACGCGATTCGGTCACCTGTCCGACTGTCCGGTTAGACCATTTCTGGTTCCGGGAGGCGCGAGTTAAACACGTGTTAACAGCGCGCTCCCCGAGCACCCGGGGGTATGCAAGCCCTCCGCCGCACCGATACCGTGAATTCATGCTGGCGGTTGTGCACGCACACGAGGCACTGCGACGGTTGGCTGACGAACTGGCCGGACGCGGTGAGTCCCGCATGCCTGCGGAGCGAGTGTTGGCCGAACGGCTGGGTACCTCACGGACCACGGTACGCAAGGCACTGGAGATGCTCGAGCACGACGGGACGATCCACCGGGTGAAGGGGCGGACCGGCGGTGCCTACCTCACCGCGGTCACCGCGCGGGACGCCTCGCTGCAGGCCTCGCAACCGTTTTGCCGCAGCCGCGGGGTGCTCCGCAGCCTCAACACCGTCAAAGGCATTCCAGAGATACTGCGGGAGCAGGGTTTTCGCGACGGAACTTCGGTGATCCGGGCCGGGATGGTGCCGTCGCCGCCTCAGGTCAGTCGAGCACTCAGCTTGGCCGACGAGCAACCGGTGGTGTCCGTGACACGCCTGCGGCACGCCGACGGCGAGACGCTGGCGTTGGAGCAGATGTTCCTGAGCCCGGAGCTCTGCGGGGTTTTACGCACCGAGATGACCTCCATGTACAGCACGCTGCGCATGAGCTTCGGCGTCCGCATCAATGTGGTCGAGGAGTCGATCGAGATCGCCTCGTTGTCGGCCACCGAGGGCGCGCTGCTCGGCCAGCCGACCGGCACACCCGTGCTGAAGTTGGAGCGCGTGGGCTTTGACCAGGATGGTCGGGCCAGGGAGTACTCGGTAGACCTGTTCCGCGCCGACCGGACCCGGCTGTTGGTGCGCTCGGAGTCCCCGCTGTCGGACGGCATGGAGGTCACGTCGACTCGGGAGGCGCTGGAGGCCCGCGGGGCGTAGGCCGGGCAGGCCCGTGTGCGGCAGCGGCGTCAGTTCTGCTCGTACGTCCCGTGAATCAGGGCGCGGGCGATCGCATTGCTGAACAGATTGAAGCCCAGGTATGCCGGCGAGGCATCCTCGGTGAGCTCCAGCTTCTCCACCTGCAGCGCGTGGACGGCCACGATGTAGCGGTGCGGGCCGTGTCCGGGCGGCGGGGCGGCGCCCACGAAGCGGCGGATGCCGGCGTCGTTGACCAGGGTCAGCGCGTCGCCCGGCAGCACGCTGCCGTCGCCCACTCCGGCGGGCAGGTCGGTGACGGTGCCCGGCAGGTTGGCCACCGCCCAGTGCCAGAAGCCGGAACCGGTCGGGGCGTCGGGGTCATACATCGTCACCGCAAAGCTGCGGGTCTCTTCCGGATAGCCCGACCACGTCAGCTGCGGCGAGACATCCTCGCCGCCGGCACCCATCAGCCCACTCACCTGCGCGTTGCCCAGCGGCTGCCCGTCGGTGATGGACTCCGAGGTCAGGGTGAAGGTGGGCAGCTTCGGCAGGAACTCATAGGGGTTGTACGGAAAAGCCATAACGCTGTGTCCTTTCGGGTTGCGATCAGCAGTTTTTCAAGAAGTGCTCGAGTACTTCCACTCCGAATGTCAACGCATCGACGGGTACCCGTTCGTCGATGCCGTGGAACAGGGCGGTGAAATCCAGCTCCGGCGGCAACCGCAGCGGAATGAAGCCGAAGCACCGAATCCCCAAGCGCGCGAAGTGCTTGGCATCGGTACCGGCCGAGAGCATGTACGGCACGGTGCGCGCCCCGGGATCGACGGCCAGCAGTGCCTCGTTCATCGCCGCCACCAGGTCACCGTCGAAACTGGTTTCATACGAGGGCAATTCGGTGATCCACTCCCGGGTGATGTCGGGCCCGATGATCTCGTCGACCTCGCGTTCGAAAGCGGCCTGCCTGCCGGGGAGCACGCGACAGTCCAGCACCGCCTCGGCCGTCGCCGGGATCACGTTGGCCTTGTAGCCGGCCTTGAGCATCGTCGGATTGGCGGTGTCACGCAGCGTCGCTCCGATGATCCGCGAGATCGAACCCAGCTTGGCGATGGTGCCGTCGATATCGGGCGACTCCGGGTCGAACGAATACCCGGTCTCTTCCGCGACCGCGGTCAGGAACTCCTTGACCGCCGGGCTCAACACCAGCGGGAACTGGTGGCGGCCGAGTTTCGCCACGGCCTCGGCCAGGATGGTGACGGCGTTGTCGGTGTGGATCATCGACCCGTGCCCGGCCCGGGCGCGGGCGGTCAGCTTCATCCAGAGCATGCCCTTTTCGGCGGTCTCGATCAGATACAGCCGACGTTCGCCGCCGTCTTTGCGCGGCACCGTGAGCGAGTAACCACCCACCTCGCCGATCGCTTCGGTGATGCCGTCGAACAGGTCCGGCCGGTTCTCGATCAGCCACTTGCAGCCGTACTTGCCGCCGGCTTCCTCGTCGGCGACGAACGCGAACACCAGGTCGCGGGGCGGCACGATGCCGGCGCGCTTGAAGTGCCGGGCGACGGCGACCATCATGCCGACCATGTTCTTCATGTCGATGGCGCCGCGGCCCCAGACGTAGCCGTCGGCGACGGCGCCGGAGAACGGGTGCACGCTCCAGTCGGCGGCTTCCGCGGGCACCACGTCGAGGTGGCCGTGGATCAGCAGAGCCCCGCGGCTGCGGTCAGCGCCCTCCAGTCGCACGAACAGGTTGCCCCGGCCGGGCGCTCCGGACTCGACGTACTCACATTCGTAGCCGACCTCCTCGAGCTGCTCGCCGATCCAGCGGGCGCATTCGGCTTCGCCCTTGGTGGTCGCGAGCTCGCCGGTGTTCGACGTGTCGAATCTGATCAGCGCGCTGACGAGGTCAACGACCTCTTGCGCAGGAATGCTCACATTTCCCTTTCTGAAAACTACGTGACCCTTTTCCTACCACCTGGCCGCGCGGCGCCACGCAGGCCCTGAGTTTGGGCTCGGCCGGTCTGATCCGATAACCTAAGTCGCCCGCTGCGCTTGATAGCCGGAGCGGGCACATGTGAAACGCAGGTCCGAGTGGCGGAATGGCAGACGCGCTAGCTTGAGGTGCTAGTGCCCTATTAACGGGCGTGGGGGTTCAAGTCCCCCCTCGGACACCCTTTGTATTGAGTCTTTGTATTGAGTCTTGTGGGCGCGGGAGCGCACCTGAGCAGCGATGATCCCCGGCGGCAGCCTCACTCCAGCGCGGGCGTCGGGTCCTCGTTGGACCCCGTTTCCCCACGGTCCACCAACCGACGCAGTTTTTCCTGGGCCCCACTGCCCGGCACCGGCAGGTAGGCCACGATCTGAATCTCGGGCGCGTCGGCCGGCGTCACCTGATGATGTTCGAGGAGCAGTTCACCGACTGTCCCGTGAAAGAACCTGCGCTCCCGCGACGCGAATCGTTCCACCGTGCTGGCCTGCCATTCGGCCCGGAAGTGCTCGCTGCTCTCGCGTAGCCGTTCGATCAACCGGGTGTAGGCCGACTCCCCCACCCGGGACCCGGCTTCGGCGCGGAACTCGGCCAGGAACCGTCGGCTGTCGGTCTCCCAGTCCGGCAACAGTTCCCGGATCGCCGGGTCCATGAACACCAGCCACAGCAGGTTCCGGTCAGTGAGTTCGGTGGCAGCGATATGCGGATAAAGGGCCTCATACGCGGAATTCCAGGCAGCGATGGCCCAGGCGGGCCCGATGGCGAACGCCGGATAACCGGCCAGCGCGTCCAGGAACCGCTGGATATGCAGAGGTGTAGGACCGTCGGCGGCTGCCGGGTCCGGGGCATGACCGCCCAGCGCCAGCACGTAGTCCCGTTCGGCCGGTGAGAGCTGTAAGGCCGCCGCCACCGCGTCGAGCACCTGCTTGGACGGATTGATATCGCGGCCCTGTTCCAGCCAGGTGTACCAGGTGACGCTCACTCCGGCAGATATCGCCACTTCTTCGCGCCGGAGTCCGCTGGTGCGCATCCGAGCCACTGCGGGAAAACCGAGTTCAGCGCGCGGTGCGGCTTCTCGGCGGGACCGGAGGAACTCGCCGAGCGCAAGCCGTTGCTGTGCGCGCTTTTCCACCAGTTCAGACTAGTAGTACCGGTACCAGCATCAGCGCCGTCTTCTCCGGGTCCGCGGTCGGTGCGACTCTAGGCGTCATGCCTGAACTGAGGTCACGTACGGTCACCCACGGTCGCAACATGGCGGGGGCGCGCTCGCTGCTGCGCGCGGCGGGTGTCGCCGGCTCCGATATCGGCAAGCCGATCATCGCGGTGGCCAACAGTTTCACCGAGTTCGTGCCCGGTCACACCCATCTGCAGCCCGTCGGCCGGATTGTCTCCGAGGCCATCCAGGCAGCGGGCGGCATTCCGCGCGAGTTCAACACCATCGCTGTCGACGACGGCATCGCGATGGGCCACGGCGGCATGCTGTACTCGCTGCCGTCACGCGAGCTCATCGCCGACTCCGTCGAGTACATGGTCAACGCGCACTGCGCCGACGCCATGGTGTGTATCTCCAACTGCGACAAGATCACTCCAGGCATGCTGATGGCCGCGCTGCGCCTCAACATTCCCACCGTCTTCGTCTCCGGCGGCCCCATGGAGGGTGGCACAGCCGTTCTGGTGGACGGCACGGTGAAGACCCGGCTGAACCTGGTCTCCGCCATCGCGGACGCGGTGAACACCGAGGTGTCCGACGCCGATATCGCCCGCATCGAAGAGGCCGCCTGCCCCACCTGCGGATCGTGTTCGGGCATGTTCACCGCGAATTCGATGAACTGCCTCACCGAAGCACTCGGCCTGGCGTTGCCCGGCAACGGGTCCACCCTGGCCACCCACACCGCGCGCCGCGCCCTGTACGAAGATGCCGGCACCTGCGTGATGGACCTGTGCCGCACGTACTACGAGCAGGACGACGACAGCGTGCTGCCGCGGGCGATCGCCACACGGGAGGCGTTCGACAACGCCATGGCGTTGGACATCGCCATGGGTGGCAGCACCAACACGGTGCTGCACCTGCTGGCGGCCGCCCGCGAAGCCGAACTGGACTACACCCTCGAAGACATCGAGAAGCGCAGCCGGCTGATTCCGTGCCTGTGCAAGGTCGCGCCCAACGGCCACTATCTGATGGAGGACGTGCACCGCGCCGGTGGTGTCCCGGCGATCCTGGGCGAGCTGTGGCGTGGCGGACGACTGCACGAGACGGTGCACTCCGTGCATGCCGGCTCGTTGGCGGAGTGGTTGCGCAAGTGGGATATTCGCAGTGGGTCGGCCAGCGCGGAGGCGCTCGAACTGTTCCACGCCGCACCCGGGTGTGTGCGCTCGGCGACCGCGTTCTCCCAGTCGGAGCGCTGGGACAGCCTCGACACCGACGCCGAGAACGGCTGCATCCACAGCTTCGAGCACGCCTACTCCGCCGACGGCGGGTTGGCGGTGCTGCGGGGCAACCTGTCGGTGGACGGCTGCATCGTCAAGACCGCCGGCGTCGACGAATCCATCTGGAAGTTCTCGGGGCCCGCCGTGGTGGTCGAATCGCAGGAAGACGCGGTGGACGCCATCTTGACCAAGCGGGTGCAGCCCGGCGATGTGGTGGTGGTCCGGTACGAAGGACCACGCGGTGGACCCGGGATGCAGGAAATGCTTTATCCCACTGCATTCTTGAAGGGCCGCGGCCTCGGTGCGCAGTGCGCACTGATCACTGACGGCCGGTTCTCCGGCGGCACGTCGGGGCTGTCGATCGGGCACGTCTCCCCCGAAGCCGCCGCCGGCGGCACCATCGCGTTGGTCGAAGACGGTGACCTGATCACCATCGACATCCCGCACCGCAGCATTCTCGTCGACGTGTCCGACGACGAGCTGGACCGGCGCCGGGCGGTTTTGCTTGCTTCCGGTGGTTACAAGCCGAAGAACCGGCAGCGCGTGGTCTCGGCTGCGTTGAAAGCCTACGCAGCGCTGGCTTTGTCGGCCGACAAGGGCGCGGTGCGGGATATCGGAGCGTTCTGAGTGCCTCTGTCAAGGTGCACGCATCGAACTGTGGATGAAGTGCTGACTGTGGACAAGTAGCCCGATTCTGGCGGTTGTTCGTGGTGGGATGTGTTGTCCCGCAGATGTTGTCGGGCCGTCGGAGTATCTTCGAAAACATGTTCGAAGACCTGATAGACCCAGCGACCTACGGGGACCTCACCCCGGCGGCGATGATCGATGAGATCACCGCATTGCACCGGGCGGAAGCCACCACGGTCGCCCGCAAATGGGCGGTCATCGCCCACCTGTTGGCCTACCACAAGGA
>JBEVFK010000122.1:0-32735 GCA_040512325.1 Mycobacterium sp.
TGCTGGCGATCTGGTTGCCCACCACCAGACCGACCTGGCTCACCAGCACATAGAGCACCATGGCGAGAGCCATCGCGCCGAAGCGTTTGAGCCGGTCGTCGATACCCCACAGCGGTCGGAGGCTGATCTTCTCCCGCCTGATGGCCAGCAGCAGCACCGTCGTCTGTGCGAAAACGCCCAGTGTGGTGCCGATTCCGAGCACCAGCAGCTTGGCGTTGCCCATCTCGACCGGGTTGATGGACAGCTCGCCGGGCACCATCAGGTACACCCCGAGCGTCACGATCGCCACCAGGTTGTTGATCACCGGCGCCCAGGCCGGGGCCCCGAAGACGTTGCGGGTGTTCAGGATTGCCATGAACACCGAGGACAGACCGTAGAAGACCACCTGCGGTAGCAGCAGATAGGCGAACGCCGTGGTCAACGGTTCGTTCACCTGGGGGTCGTCGCCGAGCATCAACCGGACCAGCAGCGGCGCGCAGATCACCGACAGCACCGTGGTGACCAACAGCAACATCGTCGCCAGGGTCACCAGCCGCCGCACGAATGCCGTTCCGCCGTCCGGATCGTCGCGCTCGGCCCGGGTCAGCACCGGCACGAAGATCGCGGTGAACGTGGCCTCCAGCACCAGCGCGGCGATCAGGTTCGGCAGCTGGTTGGCCACCGTGAACGTGCTCGACAGCGCCGCCCCGAGGATCGCGGCGAGCAGCACGATACGGATGAAGCCGGTGAGCCGGCTGATCAGCGTCGCGAACGCCATGCCCCAGGAGCGGGACACCACGGCCGAGTCGGACAGTTCGGCGCGCACCGCCTTGCCGCGCGGACCGGGCCGGACCCACACCGGTTGTTGCCGGGTGGTTCTGGGCGGACGCGACGGCTGCGGTGGGGGAGGGGGCGGCTGACGTCCAGAGGTGCTCATGGGCGGCGTGATTCGAGGCGGAGGGGTTCCGGTTCGGGGCGGTCCAGGTCGGCGCGGTCAGGCTGGCCGCGGAAGCGGTGCCACAGCCGGCGGCCGGTCAGGAGTGCCAGCACCGCACCGGCGGCCAGGGTGATGAAGAACAGGACTTTGCCGTAGGCGTTCGAATTCACCGACAGGCGCACAGGTTCGCCGAGCGCCAACCCGGCCGGGGTGCTCAGCGAGGCGTCGACGGCCACCCGCTGGGTGAAGTGGACCTCGATCGGCACCCGCAGCGGCAGGTAACCGGGGGGCAGTTCCTGCTCCCCGATGTCCTCCACGGTCATGCCGGGTGGCACGGCGAGGTTGAGCCGCACCCGGATCGGAACCGCCAGATCGTTGCGCAGCGCCAGCGGCAACGGGCTGCGTTCGGTGGCCAGGGTGTAGGCCCCGCCGGGGTTGACGATGGTGACGGCGCCCAACAGGTCCTCGATCGTGTCGCCGACGACGTCGAGGCGTTGTGCCGCCAGGTCGTTGCGCGCCTGCGGCGGCTCGGACTGGCTCACCGCGCGCAGCATGTCCTCCCGCAGTGGTGCGGTATAGGCCACGCCGGTGAGCCCGGTCTGGGGGTTGGTGGTCAACGCGGCGGTCAGGCCCCACAACCGGCCGATCTCGGAGCTGATGTCCCCGATCACGGTGTCGTCGATCCGGCCCTGCGAGTTGTTGTCGGCGGCCTGGGATATCGGTTGCGGAGGTCCAGGTTGGGTGCCGGCCTCGGCGATGATCTCCGGCAGCGGCTTGGGCAACGCCAGCCCGGAGCGGATGCTGGTCGCCAGCGTGGTGAGGATGGTCTGCGCGTCCGCGGCGGTCAGATTCCAGGTCAGCGGCGGCATCAGGATCTGGCCGCGGGGCTCGGTCTGCGGATGCAGACCGCGCCAGACCATCGCCGAGAGCGCGTCCTGGCGGCGGGTGACCGTCGACCCCTGGTCCAGCGGGACGGCCAGCGAGGCGTCCAGATAGGACGGGGTGCTGGGCTCCTGGCCGGCACCGGCCAGGGCGGCGCCGACGGTCGGATCGAACGGTACGGCCACCACCTGGTCGGACAATCGGCGCGGGTTCAGGTCGGCGGTCACCGATTCACCGGTGCTGTCGTCCTGAGCGAAGCTGTCCGCCGCGGCGATCGCGACGGTGGGTCCGCGGGCGTTGAGCAGCGCGACCACCCGGCTGGTCAGCGGACCGTCGCCGACCAGGGTCACCCCGCGCGTCGAGGTGATGCCGAGAATCTGGTCGACGAGATCGAACGACGTGGTGGTCGCGAACACCTGAAGGCTCGGATCGGCGACCCGTTGCAGTGCGTCGAGGTCGGCCTGCGCGTAGGGCGTGGCCGTCACGCAGATCCGGCCGGCGAGTGCCCGCAGCCGATCCAGCCAGGCGGTCGCGGTGGCCTGGCCGGTGCCCGGAGTGCTGGGGCCGGTCAGGGGATCGGCGGCATCGGCCACCACATAACCCGCGGTCATGGCGTTGACGGTGACCAGCAGATCGGGGTCGACGGCCAGGCACAGGGCGCGGGTGACCTCGCCGCCGGGGTCGACGGTCGGGCCGGCCGCGAACTCCGCCGCCGCCAGGAGCGTGTCGAGTCGGCCGCCGGGGGCCAGGGACGTGGTCAGCGAGTCATCGACAAGACGTACCGGGGTGGTTCCGCCGGGCACGCCCGGGGCCAGTTGGGGGCGGTCGGCCAACGGCCACAACATCGTGACCGGGACGGGGCGCGAGATGTCCGGGGCTATCACGCCGCCGACTTCACCGCCCACAGCACCGCCGAGACCGTCGTCGGGTTCGCCGGTGGCCGGCGGCAGCCCGAGCACCGGCAGCAGGAACCGCGCGTCGTCCAGGCGGGCCGGGTCGCCGTAGTCGGGGGTGCCGTTGACGTTGACCAGCAGCGGGTACACCCCCGGCGCCTCGATGCCCAGCGCAGGCTGGGTGGCCGACCGCACCGGATAGGACAGGGTGAACGGCACGTCCTGGCCGCGCTGCAGTTCCTCGGCGATGTCGACGAACTCGGCGACCGGGCTGAACTGGGTGTTCTCCCCGTCCAGATCGGTGCGCAGCTGAGCCGAATTCTCCACCGCCGGAGCGTGTTCGAGGCGCACCACGATGTCGCGCACCGAGCGGTCGCCCACATTGGAGACCGTTCCCGAGACCGTGACGGTGGGCGGGCCCGACGTCGTCACCGATTCGGGGGTGACCCCGTCGATCTGGATCACCAGAAACGGCATGCCGCCGGGCTCGCCGGCCGCGGCCACCGGCACCACCGCGGGCAGGGCGAGCATGGCCAGCAGGGTCAGGATCGTGACGATGCGGGGCGCCTTGACCGAGAACTGCCGGCGGCGCCGCGCGGTCACGGCCCCGGCCCGCAACCGCCTGCCCGGCCGGGTGCGGAGTCGTCGGTCCCTCGGACGGGACCCCGCCGGCGGGTACGCGAATGTGTCTGGGGCCGACGGCGAGGTGCGCTGCGCGGCAGGGGCGGCAGCGCGTTGGGCCCGTCGGTCTGCAGTTTGTGGATCAGCTCGCCGGCGACTTCGGCCAGTCGGCGCTCGTCGGCGTAGGCCAGCCGCCGGGGCAGCTCGTTGACGGGCACCCAGGCCACTTCGGTGACTTCGACGTCCTCGTCGGAGAGAACTCCGCCGGAGAAGCGCAGCAGGTAGTGGTGCACGGTCTTGTGCACGCGCCTGCCCTCGGTGACAAACCAGTAATCGATGCTGCCGAGGGCGGCCAGCACCTTGCCTTCGATGCCGGTTTCCTCGGCGACTTCGCGGATGGCGGTCTGCTCGGCGGTCTCACCCTGTTCGATGTGACCTTTCGGCAGTGACCACAACATGCGGCCCCGGCGGTCGACCCGGCCGATCAAGGCGGCGACCTGCCCTTCCAGGGGGCCGTCGAGACCGTCGATCACCAGTCCTCCTGCCGACGTCTCGTGCACCGTCCGCAGGCGTTCGGCGTTCTTGTGGGCCTGGCGTGGGCGCCGCGGCTTCACACCTTCGGCGGCAGGTGCCGGGGCGGGAGGCTCGGCGGACTGCGGGGTGTCGCCGGGATGGCCGTCGGCTCCGGCTTGAGGGGGTCCGGGGTCGCGTCGACCCCGGCGGCGTCCGCGGCGCCGTCGAGGTTTGGCCTGTTCGCCGTCCGACACCCAAGCGATAGTAGCTGGCACCTGGTCAGCCTCCAGCCACACTCGCCGGTCGGTGACAGACCGTGACCCGATGCCCTCTAGGCTCGTCAGACGTGTCTGACGACCAGCCGGCCTACCCGGAGGATGCGGAACTGCTGGCCCGAGCAGCGGTTGCGCTCAACGCGCACGGGGATGTGCTCACGCAGCTCGGTGCGACATTCGAGGCGGCCGGACACGAACTCTTCCTGGTCGGCGGCCCGGTGCGCGACGCGTTACTCGGCCGGGTCGCCAACGACCTCGACTTCACCACCGGTGCCCGCCCCGAACAGATCCAGAAGATTCTGCGACCGTGGGCCGATGCCCTGTGGACCACCGGCATCGAGTTCGGCACCATCGGCGCGGCGCGCGGTGAGGTCCGCGTCGAGATCACCACGTTCCGTGCCGACAGCTATGACCAGGTCTCGCGCAATCCGCAGGTGCGGTTCGGCGACCGGCTCGACGACGACCTGGTGCGGCGGGATTTCACCGTCAACGCGATGGCCGTACGCATCACCGGCAACGGCCCGGGGGAGTTCCTGGACCCGTTGGGTGGGCTGGCCGCGCTGCGCGCCCGGCTGCTCGACACCCCGTCGGCGCCACAGACATCCTTCGGCGACGACCCGCTCCGGATGCTGCGCGCGGCCCGCTTCGTCTCCCAGTTGCAGTTCGAGGTGGCACCACGGGTGCGTGCGGCGATCGAGGAGATGGCGGGGCAGATGGACCGCATCACCGTCGAACGCATCGCCGCCGAGCTCGACAAGCTGATGCTCGGTGCCGACCCGGTGGCCGGGCTGGACCTGCTGGTCGAGACCGGGCTCGGCGAGCAGGTGTTACCCGAGATCGGCGCCATGCAGATGGCGATCGACGAGCACCACCAGCACAAGGACGTCTACCAGCATTCGCTGACCGTGCTGCGGCAGGCGATCGATCTCGAGGAACCCGAGACCGGCCCCGACCTGGTGTTGCGCTGGGCGGCCCTGCTGCACGACATCGGCAAGCCGGCGACGCGCCGCCACGAATCCGACGGCGGGGTGAGCTTCCATCACCACGAGGTGGTGGGGGCCAAGATGACCCGCAAGCGGATGCGCGCGCTCAAATACTCCAAGCAGATGGTCGACGACGTGTCCCAGCTGGTGTACCTGCACCTGCGGTTCCACGGCTACGCGGATGCCGAAGGGGCGGGCAAGTGGACCGACGCCGCGGTGCGCCGGTACGTCACCGACGCCGGCGAGTTGTTGCCCCGGTTGCACAAGCTGGTGCGCGCCGACTGCACCACCCGCAACAAGCGCCGCGCCGCGCGACTGCAGGCCAACTACGACCACCTCGAACACCGGATCACCGAGCTGGCCGCCAAGGAGGACCTGGCGCGGGTGCGCCCGGACCTCGACGGCAACGCGATCATGGAGCTGCTGGGTATCTCGGCGGGCCCTGAGGTGGGTAAGGCCTGGCGATTTCTCAAGGAACTGCGCATGGAACGCGGACCGCTCGAGCACGACGAGGCGGTCACCGAACTGCTCGCGTGGTGGGAATCCGAAAAAGCCGGGAACGCCTGACCCGGTTCCACCGTCTGACGGGTATGGACTATTGCCTGGGTGCCGCTGATGGCACCGCTTCGATGTGGACGGGTACGCCGGATGTCGACACCGACGACGACGGCTTCGTTGACGGCGTGGCGCTCGATGTCGATTCCGACGGACTGCGCGACGACGCCCTGACTGATCTGGACGGCGACGGGATCGCCGAGTTCGCCGTCCTGGACGTGGACGGCGCGGGTGTCTGGTTCACCGACGACGGGACCGGCACCTGGGCGGTGCCTGCCGATGGCGCGGCGGGCCGCAGTGGGCCGGTGCGCTGGCTGAGTCTCGACGGCATGGAGTACACCGGCGGCCCGTCGGTGGACTTCGACGGTGACGGTGCTGTCGACGACCTGCTGATGGACGGCGATGGTGACGGCCTGGCCGACCGGGTGCTGGTCGGTGATCCCGGTGCGTACCGGACGGGATACGTCGATACCGACGGCGACGGTCGCTGGGACATCAAGCTGGTCGACACCGATGGAGACGGCAGCGCCGACGACGCCGCCACGCTCTAGTCCCCACTACGGCGAGCGAGCGTGTCCCCGGCCGACACCCCGGGCAATTCTCGTAGTTTGCGCACGCTCATCGGCCCGCGCTCAGGCTGACGCGGCCCGGCTCCTCTTCGCGCAAGCGCTCATCGGCCCGGCCCGGGCGGCCCCGCGAATGCCTGCGCAATCCCCAGCCACCGCTCGGCGTCAGCCCCCACGGCCACCACATCGAGCTCGGCGCGGGGGCGGCGCTGCGTCACCAGCATGCAGAAGTCCTCGGCCGCACCCGTCACCGTCTGGGCGGCGTCCTCGGGACCCCAGGACCAGGTCTCGCCGCCCGGGCCGCGAAGTTCCACGTGAAACAACTCCGGCGGCGGAGTCAAGCCATGAACGGTAAAAGCAAAGTCACGAGTTCGCACACCGAGGTGCGCAATGGAACGCAACCGGGCCGTCGCCGGCCGGCGGACACCGAGCGCGTCGGCGACGTCGAGACCGTGAGCCCAGGTCTCCATCAGCCGGGCGGTCGCCATGGACGCCGCACTCATCGGCGGGCCGAACCACACCAATTTGCGGCCGCCGGCGACCGTGCGCAACGCGGCGTGCAGGTCGGCGCGCGTCGTGCGCCACTGCGACAGCAACGCAGCCGGCGCCAGCGCCGCCAGTTCCTCGGCGCCGTCGTCGACGAACCCCGACGGATTGGCCGCTGCGGCGGCCAGCAGGTCGGCGAACGCCGGCTCGTCGGTGACCGACACCAGCGACGCCCGGTCGGTCCACAACAGGTGAGCGATCTGGTGTGCGACGGTCCAGCCCGCTGCCGGGGTGGCGCTGTGCCACTGGCCGTCGGACAGCTCGGCCACCAGGGCATCCAGCTCGTCGCTCTCGGCTGCCAGGTCGGCGATCAACGGACCCGCGTCGGCCATGGAACGTCACCTTAGCGGTCAGTGACACGACGTCCGATGAAGGCATGAGCAGCCAGACCGCACAGATAACACGCCGATCCCGCGATCACCAGGCCGGGGGACTGGCCGTCGTCGGGGATCAGCGCCGCGGCCAGGGTGATCGCCGCCAGGAACGACACCCAGAACAGCGAATCCTGGACCGCGAACATGTGACCGCGCAGGGCGTCGTCGACGTCGACCTGCATCGCGTTGTCCGCGCACAGCTTCACCACCTGGCCTGCGGAGCCGAGCAGGAAGCCGCATACGACCATCAGCGGGACATGCAGGGTGACGGCCGCCAGTTGGATCACCGCCGCGGCCAGCAGCGCGCCGTTGACCGCTGAATACCGCCCCCAGCGCTTGACGACCAGGGGCGTGTAGAGGTTCGCCAGGAACGCCCCCACGGCCGTCGCGGAAACGAAGATCACCGCACTGCCGAGGCCGGCCACCTCCACCTGCGGAACATCGGTGTGCCGGACGATCACCACGACCACCAGGCTGTTGATGCCGAACGCCATCCGGTGCGCGGCGAGGCCTACCAGGCTCGCGGCCACCGACGGCACCGCGGCGACTGTGCGGAAGCCGTGCACCCAGCCCGTCGACACCGCGTAGAACACCGACCCGTGGATGGCGCGGACCGTGTCGTCGGGCCCGAGGACGTGGGCCGGGAAACGGAACGAGAGCACCAGCGCCAGTGCGACCGGCACCGTCACCATGAAGATGACCGCCGCCGCTCCGGTGTCGTTGGCTCCGATCAACCAGCGGGGCAGCAGCATGAAATCGGCGCCGAGGAACGTGGCGACCGCACCTGCGGCGGTGGCCACGGAGTTCATCGTCACCACCTGGGCGCGGGGCACCACGTGCGGCAGCGACGCCGACAGACCGGAGGCGACGAACCGGGTGAACCCGTTGACGATCAGGGCTCCGCACAGGATGGGCATGTTCCCAGCGTCGAACGCCAACAACACGCCGACGGCGATGACCGACAGCAGCCGGCCCAGGTTGGCGCCCACGAGTACCAGGCGACGGTCCCAGCGGTCCAGCAGGGCACCGGCGAATGGGCCCAGTAGGGAGTACGGCAGGAACAACACGGCGAAGGAACCGGCGACCGCCCAGGGTGTGGCCGCACGTTCGGGGTTGAACAGCAGCGCACCGGCCAATGCCGCCTGGAACAGGCCGTCGCCGAACTGACTGGCCAACCGCAGTTCCATCAGCCGCATGAACTGCGGCAGGCCTCGCACTGAACGCCACAAAGCGACGGCGCCACGCGCGTCGACCACGGGATCACTTCCTAATACGCGAATGGACGCGAGTGCGCCACAAACTCAAAGCCTACAAATATGCCGTGAGGGCGAGGTTGTTCGCCACGACAGCGGGGTCCTGGTGACATTATGGATGGGTGGCCCAGCCGGAAGAACCCGAGGATTACATCGCTCCCGTGGCGCATCGGGTGCGTGCGGGAACCCTGCTGCTGGCCAACACCGATCTTCTCGAGCCGACGTTCCGGCGCAGCGTCATCTACGTCGTCGAACACAACGACGGGGGCACGCTGGGCGTCGTACTGAACCGGCCCAGTGAGACCGCGGTCTACAACGTGCTGCCGCAGTGGGCGAAGCTGGCGGCCAAACCGAAGACGATGTTCATCGGCGGCCCGGTCAAACGCGATTCGGCATTGTGTCTGGGCACGTTGCGGGTGGGGATGGACGCCCGAGGGGTGCCGGGGCTGCGGCACGTTTCCGGCCGGATGGTGATGGTGGACCTCGACGCCGACCCCGACGCGCTGCTCCCGGTCGTGGAGGGGGTGCGGATCTTCGCCGGCTACTCGGGCTGGACCATCGGCCAGCTCGAGGGCGAGATCGAGCGCAACGACTGGATCGTCCTTTCGGCGTTGCCCTCTGATGTGTTGGTGGAGCAACGGGTTGATCTGTGGTCGCGGGTGCTGCGCCGTCAGCCCATGCCGATGTCGTTGTTGGCGACGCACCCGATCGACATCAGCCGCAACTAGCGGTATCCCTGCCGGATGTCCTCGACGATGCGGGGTTGTTCCAGCGTCGATGGTTCCAGCGGCATGCGGGCGATGTCGGCGGAGAACACGGTCGCCGCATCCAGTACCGGCTGGCTCAGGTACCGCAGCGGCGGCAGGTCGTTCGGCACCACCGGAGCAGGCGGTACGGAGCCGCGACGAGCCAGCGCGAACCCCCAGTCCCCGAACGTGGGCACGTGGACGTGGTACGGCGTCACCGCGAAGCCCGCCGACTCGATGGTCGCGACCGTGCGCCAGAACGCGGTGGGCGTCGAGTACGGACTGCCGGCCTGCACCACCATCAGCGCGCCGGGTGCCAGCGCGCGGGTGACCAACGCGTAGAACTCCGTCGAGTAGAGCCGGGCCAGCACCGGGTTGTCCGGGTCCGGTAAGTCGACGATCACGGCATCGAATCGCTGCTGGACCGTGCGCAGCCACGTCATCGCGTCGTCGATGACGACGGTGACCCGGGGGTCGTCGAGGGCACCCCGGTTGGCCTCGCTCAGCGTGGTGCGCGCCAGGTCGATCACGGCCGGATCGAGTTCCACCTGCACCACCGTGTTGTCCGGGTTCTGACGCAGCACTTCCCGGGCCGCCAGGCCGTCGCCGCCACCGAGGATCAACACCGACCGCGCGCCCTGGCCCAGCGCGGGGTAGACCAGGCTCTCGGTGTAGCGGAACTCGTCGCGGGTGGAGAACTGCAGCCCGCCGTCGAGGTAGAGCCGCAGGTCGGCGCCACGGTCGGTGACGACGATCTCCTGGTACGCCGAGCGCTGGAACGCCACGATCGGATCGGCGTAGAGCCGCTGCCGGGTGGTGGTCTCGATGCTTCCTGCGCTCACCAACAGGGTGGCGAGAAGGGCGAGGGCGGCGGCCAGCACACTCAGCGCGGTCATCAGCTGGCGGCGGGAGATGACGTGGCGCAACAGGAACACCGCGATGACGGCCGCGGCGGCGAGGTTGACGATGCCGGTGGCGGCGGCCCCGCGGATCATGCCGAGTTGGGGAAGCAGCAGAAACGGCCAGGCGATGCCGCCGATCACGGCCCCGAGGTAGTCGGCGGCGTTGAGGTTGGCCAGCACCCGGCCACTGTCGGTGGCGCCCGCAGTGCGTCCGCGCTGCAGCAGAGTCATCAGCAGCGGCACCTCAGCGCCCACCAGGCCGCCGATCAGTGCGGTACCGAGCACCAGTACCCACAGGGAACCGCCGATGAACGCGAAGGCGACGTAGAGCGCGGCCGCGGACAGTCCGCCGACGATCCCCAGCAGGGTCTCGACCGCGATGAAGGTGATGGCCGCGTGCCCGAGTAGCGGTTTGACCAGGAGCGCGCCCGCACCGAGGGCCGCCACGTAGCCGGCGACGATCAGCGAGGTCGCGACGATGCCGCCGCCGTGCAGGCTCGCCGACAGGGTCAGCAGCGCCAGCTCGTAGACGATGCCGCAGGCCGCGCACGCCGCGACGGCGGCCAGTAGGAGCGCCCGCCACCGGGTGTCCGACTGCGCGGGGGCCTCAGGTGCCGTCACGACAATGCGGCGGCGTTGACTCCTCCCACGGCGAGCAGGACCACCGCCGTGGCGATCGAGGACGGGTGCAGCCGCGGCGCCTCGATCAGATCGCGGAAACGACCGGGCACCACCAGTTCGAGGACCACCAGCGCCGCACCCTGCAACAGCACCCCGACCAATCCGTACACCGCGGCGTCGACGAGTCCCTGGCCGAGTTCGTCCGAGCTGGCGATGATGGCGGAGACCACGACGAGGGCCAGCGCGGCGTACATGCCCGACGCGACGGCCACGGCGTTGGGGCGGTATTCGACGAACACCAGCCGGCGGAGCTCGCCCGGGGTCAGCAGGTCGACCATCACGAAGCCGGCCGCGAGCACCAGCGCTCCGACCAGGAAGTAGCAGAGGGAGGCCACGACGTTCTGGGCCAGGATCTCACCGTTGACGGTGCCGAACTCGACGGCCAGGTACATGGGACTCTCCTTGGAGGTGGGGGTCATCATTTCGGGCCGTCGGGTCCGCCGGGGCTGCCGCCCGCGCCTCCCGCGGGGGAGCCGGGGAAGAACCCGGTGCCCAGGAAGATGAAGCCGCCCGAGCTGTAGCGGGCGCCGAGGTCCTCCACCCGGACGGTGCACGGGAACGGACCCTCGGGTCCGACGATCACGATGTCGTCCTCGTAGCGCAGGTAGGTCATCCGGCGGTCGGTGGCCTGTGCCTCCGGTTCCAGGTAGGCCACCAGGTCGGCCACCACGTCCGTCGGCAGGTCCTCGCAGACGTAGAGGTCACCGTTCGCGCGGCTGTCCCGCGGATAGGTCTCGGCCACGTGGCTGCGGATGTCGCCGCCCTTCAGGGAGGTGCCGAGCCACAGGCAGAGCACTGCGGCGATGGCGAGCAGGCCGGACACGGCGAACAGGTTGGCACGTGTCACGGATACCACCGGCTGGTGGTGGACACCGCGGTACCGCCGTCGTCGTCGGGATACAGATGCCACGTCTGCCAGGCCCAGCCGGAGCCGTCGGGTTGTGCCGACAGCGCCGTCAGTGCGGCGCCGTCCCCGGGGAACTGCCCACCCAACCTGTGGGGATCGGCTGCGCAGCTGTCGCGAAGACGCGCCGCGAGACCGGTGAATTCTGTTGCAGGGTAATGCGTTACCTGCGAAGCGAGGTGGTAACCGGGGGCGTCGGCGCTGGCGGGCAGCACGTCACCGTGGGCGCTCGCCGAACACGACACCTCTTCGGTGAAGCGTCCGTGGGAATGCTCGACGGTGACGACGTGCGACGCACCAAGGACGCCGAGTACCAGGGCGCCGCCGTCGGGGTGGGTGAGGCGGACGCTGGCCAGTGCGGTCGGGGCGGGTGCGTTGATGGCCAGTCCGAGCGCCGCGCCGTCGACATCGGCCGGTGTGACGGCGAGTTCGTGGAACGGCAACGTGCGCCCTAGGAACCGGCCGGCGGTGCCGGATAGATGATGAGCTCGCCCGGCAGGACGGTGCGGCCGACGGAGATCTCCCACGGCATCGACGGCGCCCACCGTTCGAAGCCAAGGAGCTGGTCGCCGGCGGCGTTGGTGTAGTCGACGAACTCCATGTCGCCGCCCGCGGGCAGACCGGTGGTTCCCTCGGTGGTGTACGAAGCGGTGCCGTGCTCGGTTTCGGTGAACCCGATTCCGTCGACCACGTGCGGGCTACCCGGCTGCAACTGCTGCAGATCGCTGCGGCGGGTCCACATGGCCAACTCGAGACGGCCTTCGTCCTCTTCCACGCTGAACCACACCGGTTCCGAGCCGCCTTCGAGCAGGTGTTCCCACCAGACGAACGGTCCCTGGCGCAGGGTGACGGAGCCGCGCACCACCAGATCGACACCGCCGTGGCTGACGATGGCGCCCGGTCCGAGTTGCCGCGGACCGAACTCCTGCGGCATGTCGAAGCGCAGCGGATCTTTGCGGGTGGCGGGCGTGTCCGCGTTCTTCTTGCGCTGCAACGCCATCACCAGGACCACCAGCGCCCCGATGAACAGCACAACGGCCAGCACGATCAGGAGCGTTCCCACAAGAGCCTTTCCGGCGCGGCAACTGATTCAACGAGCCTGCTTCGACCGTAACAGTTTTCGCTCGGCGGACCGTTCAGGCCGTTGGCTGCAACACGTTTCAGGACCGATTCGCCAGCGGCGACGCGGTGGCACACGACAGGGTGCAGGAGCCGCAGCTGCTGCCGCAGTCCGACGCCGGTTGCGGTCGGGTGGCGAAGCGGGCGCCCTGCCAGCTTCCGGCGGCGATGGTGCCGACCGCGCCGATGATGCACACGATCATCACCACCAGGCCGGTCCGCGCGGGGGCCGCCAGCGCGACCACGCCGGCGACCGCCAGCATCATCGCAGCGGCCAGTTGCACCGGTGCGACCGCCCGCAGGACTTGCTGGGTCAGGTCCGCGCTGCGGGGTCGCGTGAGGATGTACGAACCCGTCGCGGCGGCCGCGATCGCCGCACACAGGCACACCACACCGGCAATGAGCATGCGCCTACTTTACGAGGCAGCGCGCAGCGATGCCGACGCGGTGGGCGATCAGGGCGCCGACGCCGGCGCGGGCGCGGGCGCCTGCGGCACGGGGGCAACGGGCGGACTGGTGGTGAGCCGGAAGCCGTTGACGATGGCGTCGGTGGCGTCGGCCGCTGCGACAGCCTGGCTGACCGCAGTGGTCACCGACAGGGACACCAGGTACCGGTCGGCGCCGGAGGTGGCCAGCACGTGGCGGCGCGACGTGTTGAGCATCATGTCGTTCTCCCGGTAGGCGCCCTCGATGATCGAGGACGGAAACCCGCCGAGCGGTGCCAGGGACGCATCGGTGGACTGCCAGCTCGGCAGCAACTGACTGTCGATGAAACCGTGGGTGATCGCCTCGTTGGCGTCGAATTCGCCGCCGACCAACTTGTAGATGAGCACCTGGGCGTTGGAGGAGTACAGGCCGTCACCGCCGACCCGGTCGGCGATCACCGCGAAGGCGTCCGGCACGTTCGGATCCGGTACCTGCGACCAGCCCGGCGGCATCGGCAACGTGGTGTGCAGGGCGGTGAAGGTGCGGGGGTCCTGGGGTTCGAGTGCGACGCCCTTGGCGGCCAGGAACTCCTTGAGAGTCCCCGACGTCGCCGGCACGAGGGCGGGGACGACCGGCGCCGCGGGTTGCGTCAGCGGTTGGCCGACGGACTGGATCTGGGGGGCGCTCTGGGCCACCGGGGCCACATTCGCGGCGGCCGCGGCCGGGGGGAGGGCCGGGATGGCGGCGGGGCCTGCCTGCTGCGTGACGGGCGCGGGGACCGGCGGCAGCGGCAGTCTCGGCTCGGCGGCGGCGGTTCCCGCGAGACCCAGCACGCCGAACATTCCTACCGCGACACCACCCACGAGTACGCGCAGGCCGGGGGCCCGGGCGGTGACTTTGTCGAACATGGCCACTCGATCCTTTCCAGATCTGCCTCGGGTGACTCGGCGCTCGTGCGGGCTTGCCATCCCAGGTCAGGCGCAGACTGTATCCATCTTCCGGCCGGGCATTCCAGGGGTAACGGGACCTGGAACCGAGCTGGAACCAAGCGCTGATGTGTCCGCAATACAACCGAGACGCCGCCGTGACCGGTGCGGCCGGTTCACCGCGCGTTTTTGGCCCCCGGACTTGCCCTTATACCCTGTCTGGGTGACCGAATCCCCGACCGCTGGCCCTGTCACGGCGACCGCGACCGCCGCCGACTCCGACACGCCCGCATTCCGCTACTCGGCGGACCTCGCGGCCCGGATCGAGCAGACCTGGCAGGACGACTGGGCGGCCAACGGCACCTTCCACGTGGCCAACCCGGTGGGTTCGCTGGCTCCGGCCGACGGGCGCCCGCTTCCCGCGGACAAGATGTTCGTCCAGGACATGTTCCCGTACCCCTCCGGCGAGGGTCTGCACGTCGGCCACCCGCTCGGTTACATCGCTACCGACGTCTACGCGCGCTTCTACCGGATGCAGGGCCGCAACGTGCTGCACGCGCTGGGCTTCGACGCGTTCGGGCTGCCTGCCGAGCAGTACGCCCTGCAGACGGGCACCCATCCGCGCACCCGCACCGAAGCCAACATCGTCAACTTCAAGCGGCAGTTGGGTCGCCTCGGGCTCGGCCATGATTCCCGACGCAGCTTCTCCACCACCGACGTCGACTTCTACAAGTGGACGCAGTGGATCTTCCTGCAGATCTTCAACGCCTGGTTCGACACCTCAGTGGACCGGGCCCGGCCCATCTCTGAGTTGATCGCCGAATTCGATTCCGGGGCAAGAACTCTCGATGACGGCCGGAGCTGGTCGGACCTGTCGGCGGGGGAGCGCGCCGACGTGGTCGACGGCTTCCGGTTGGTGTACAGCTCCGACTCGGTGGTCAACTGGTGTCCGGGCCTGGGCACCGTGCTGGCCAACGAGGAAGTCACCTCCGACGGCCGCAGCGACCGGGGCAACTTCCCGGTGTTCCGGAAACGGCTGCGGCAGTGGATGATGCGCATCACCGCCTATTCCGACCGGTTGCTCGACGACCTGGATCTGCTGGACTGGCCGGACAAGGTCAAGGCCATGCAGCGCAACTGGATCGGCCGTTCCGTCGGTGCCGCGGTGCAGTTCGAATCGGCCGCCGGTGACATCGGGGTGTTCACCACCCGGCCCGACACCTTGTTCGGGGCCACCTATCTGGTGTTGGCCCCCGAGCACGAGCTGGTGGACGCGCTGGTCGCCGAGTCCTGGCCCGAGGGGTCCGACACCCGCTGGACCTACGGCGCGGCGACGCCCGCCGAGGCCGTCGCGACCTACCGCAGCGCCATCGCCGCCAAGTCGGATCTGGAGCGGCAGGAGAACAAGACCAAAACCGGGGTTTTCCTTGGCAGTTACGCCGTCAACCCGGTCAACGGGGCGCAGGTGCCGATCTTCATCGCCGACTATGTGCTGGCGGGTTACGGCACCGGCGCCATCATGGCGGTGCCCAGCGGCGACCAGCGCGACTGGGATTTCGCCACCGAGTTCGGCCTGCCCATCGTGGAAGTGGTTGCCGGTGGGGATACTTCGCTGGCCGCCTACTCCGGTGACGGCATCCTGGTGAATTCGGACTACCTCAACGGGCTGGATGTCGCCGCTGCGAAGGCCAAGGTCACCGAGCGCCTGGAAGCTGACGGCCGCGGGCAGGGCCGAGTCGAATTCAAGCTGCGGGACTGGCTTTTCGCCCGGCAGCGGTACTGGGGCGAACCGTTCCCCATCGTCTACGACGCCGACGGCCGCGCTCATCCGCTGCCGGATTCGGCGCTGCCGGTGGAGCTGCCGGACGTGCTGGACTACGCGCCGGTGTCGTTCGACCCTGACGACGCCGACAGTGAACCGTCGCCGCCGCTGGCCAAGGCCACCGACTGGGTCAATGTCGAACTCGACCTCGGCGACGGGTTGCAGACCTACACCCGCGACACCAACGTGATGCCGCAGTGGGCGGGCAGTTCCTGGTACGAGCTGCGCTACACCGATCCGCACAATCCGGATGAGTTGTCCGCCAAGGAGAACGAGGCGTATTGGATGGGTCCGCGCCCGGCCGAGCACGGCCAGGACGACCCGGGTGGGGTGGATCTGTACGTCGGCGGCGTCGAGCATGCGGTACTGCACCTGCTGTACTGCCGGTTCTGGCACAAGGTGCTCCACGACCTCGGTCATGTCTCGTCGCGGGAGCCGTACCGCCGGCTGGTGAACCAGGGCTACATCCAGGCGTTCGCCTACACCGATTCGCGGGGCTCGTATGTGCCTGCCGCCGAGGTGATCGAGCGCGACGGGAAGTTCTTCTACGAGGGCGCCGAGGTCAATCAGGAGTTCGGCAAGATCGGCAAGAGCCTCAAGAACTCGGTCTCACCCGATGAGATCTGCGACAACTACGGCGCCGACACCCTGCGGGTCTACGAGATGTCCATGGGTCCGTTGGACGCGTCGAGGCCGTGGGCCACCAAAGATGTTGTCGGCGCGCACCGGTTCTTGCAGCGGGTGTGGCGTCTTGTGGTCGACGAGGAAACCGGTGCCGATCGGGTAGCGGACCACGAGGCGCTCGATGAGGCGACGTTGCGAGCCCTGCATCGCACCATCTCCGGTGTCACCGACGACTACGTGCACCTGCGCAACAACACCGCCGCGGCCAAACTGATCGAATACACCAACCACCTCACCAAGGCGGGGGTCAATTCGCGGCTGGCGCTCGAGCCGCTGGTGCTCATGGTCGCGCCGCTGGCACCGCACCTGGCGGAGGAGTTGTGGCAGCGACTGGGCCACGGCACGTCGTTGGCGCACGGCCCGTTCCCGGTGGCCGATCCGGCGTATCTGGTCGAGGACACGGTCGAGTACCCGGTGCAGGTCAACGGGAAGGTGCGTGGCCGCATCACCGTCCCGGCCGACGCGGACAAGAGCGCCGTCGAATCGCTTGCCCGCACCGATGAAAAGGTGCTGGCATTCCTGGCCGGTGCCGAGCCCAAGAAGGTCATCGTGGTGCCCGGCCGGATGGTCAACCTGGTCGTGTAGGTCGCTCGCTGGGCCTACGTTGGGGAGCGGTCAGAACCAACCGACTCGAGGAGACCGAATGGCGGAGCCCGTCGACGAGTTCTTCACCGCTGCCGTTTCGCGGTTGGCGGGACCGCCCACCGGGCCCACCGCGACGGCTGCGATCCGGGACGGCTCGGCAATCACCGCCGGTCAGGCCGTCGACCTGTTCGACGCCCAGCTGGGCAGCAGGCACCTCGACCTCGCCGCCCGGTGGCTGCGCGCGCAGGGCAAGGGTTTCTACACCATCGGCTCGTCGGGACACGAGGGCAATGCAGCGGTGGCGGCGGCGCTGCGGCCCACGGATCCCGCACTGCTGCACTATCGTTCGGGCGGCTTCTACCTGGCGCGGGCCCAACAGGTCGAGGGCAGCCAGGGGCTGCGTGATGTGCTGCTGGGCCTGGCCGCGGCCACCGAGGAGCCGATCTCGGGGGGACGTCACAAGGTGTTCGGGCACCACGGCCTGAGCATCATTCCCCAGACCTCCACCATCAGCTCCCATCTGCCGCGTGCGGTCGGCGTGGCCTTCTCCATCGGCCGGGCCAAGAAGCTCGGTGTGCGGTGCGCCTGGCCGGCGGATGCCGTGACGGTCTGCAGCTTCGGCGACGCGTCGGCCAACCACTCGACCGCCGTCGGAGCGGTCAATTCGGCGCTGCACGCGGCGTATCAGAAAGTGGCGATGCCACTGCTGTTCGTCTGTGAGGACAACGGAATCGGTATCAGCGTGAAGACACCGCCGGGCTGGATCGCGCACAGCTATGCCGACCGTGCCGGGTTGAAGTACTTCTACGGCGACGGGTGTGACCTGCCGTCGGCGTTCGAGGCCGCCACCGCGGCCGTCTCATGGGTACGCGCGCACCGGCGTCCGGCGTTCCTGCATCTGCGCACTGTGCGGCTGATGGGCCACGCCGGCTCGGATTACGAACCCGCGTACCGCAAGCCCGACGAGATCACGGGAGATTTCGAGCGGGATCCGTTGGTACACACGGCCCGTCTGCTCATCGAGACGGGAGTGCTCTCACGTGAGCAGGTACTGCAGCGCTACGAGGCCACCCGGCGCGAGGTGCGCGACATCGCCGGGGCGGTGAGCGAACTCCCCACCTTGGTGAGCGCCAAAGCGGTGATGGAACCGTTGACGGCCATCCTCGACGAGGCCGTCGATGCCACGTTGCCCGCCGCGCCGATTTCTCCGGGGACAGACAGCGGTGAGGGACCGACGACCGTGGCGCTGGCCATCAACCGGGCGTTGCAGGACGTGTTGGCGGCGTACCCGCATGCGCTGGTCTTCGGAGAGGACGTGGCTCGAAAGGGGGGCGTCTACGGCGTCACCCGGGGACTGGCCGCCAAGGCAGGCCCGAGTCGTGTGTTCGACACGCTGCTCGACGAACAGGCCATCCTCGGTCTGGCGCTCGGCGCGGGTGTGTCTGGGCTGCTTCCGATTCCGGAGATCCAGTATCTGGCGTACCTGCACAACGCCGCCGATCAGATCCGCGGGGAGGGCGCGACACTGCAGTTCTTCTCCAACCGTCAGTACCGCAATCCGATGGTCGTCCGAGTGGCCGGTTACGCCTATCAGAAGGGTTTCGGCGGGCACTTCCACAACGACAACTCGATCGCGGCGCTGCGCGACATCCCCGGCATCATCATCGCGTCACCGGCCCGCCCGGACGACGCGGCGGCGATGATGCACGCGTGCGTCACCGCCGCCGACACCGCGGGAGCGGTGTGTGTGTTCCTCGAGCCGATCGCGCTGTACCACACCCGTGACCTCTACGAGGAGGGTGACGGCGGGTGGCTGGCCGGCTATCCCGACGTTGCTGCCGAGATCGGCCGGGCCCGGACGTACGGGCGGGGAACGGATCTGACGATCGTGACCTTCGGCAATGGGCTACGGATGAGCCTGCGGGTAGCCCGTCGACTCGAAGCCGGCGGCGTGCACAGTCGGGTGGTCGACCTGCGCTGGATCGCGCCCCTGCCGGTGGTCGACATTCTTCGCGAGGCGGAGGCTTCCGGTCGAGTGCTGGTGGTCGACGAGACCCGCGCGACCGGCGGCGTCGGTGAGGGTGTGCTCGCCGCGCTCGTCGAGGAAGGATTCGACGGGTCCATGGCGCGGGTCGCGAGCGAGGACAGCTTCATCCCCCTCGGTGCTGCCGCACTCGAGGTACTGCTGTCCGAGGAGACCATCGAGGCGGCGGCGCGGGTGCTCGTCGGGTAGCTGCTACCGCGGCCGCAGCACCACCTCGTGGAGATGACCGTCGGGCGGTGTCGCCACCACCTGGGCGACGGCGGCGGCGACGGTGTCGGGGCGCAGGAACCGGGCCGGGTCGTACTCGCCGCCGCTGTAGGCCACCAGATCCTGCTGCATGGCGGTGTCGATGCGGCCGGGATACACCGAGGTGACGCGTAGCGACGGCTCGTCGGCCCGCAGCGAATCGGCGAATGCGCGCAGGGCGAACTTGCTCGCCGAGTACGACGCCATGCCGGTCGAGACGTTGCGGCCGGATCCGGAGTTGATGAACACCACCTGGCCGCCGGCCGCACGCAGCGCGGGCAGCAGGGCCAGGGTCAGCGCCACCGCGCCGAGTACGTTGACCTCGAAGGTGGCCCGCCATTCGTCGACGCTGGTCTCACCGACCCGGCCGGGATACATCACGCCCGCGTTGTGCACCAGGACGTCGAGTTCGGCCAGCACCTCGCTGCTGGCCTCGATCGATGCTTCGTCGGTGATGTCCAGTGGCCAGGTGGTGGCGCCGTGCAGCTCAGCCACGGCGTCCAGTTCCGCAGACGGTCGTCCGGCCAGCAGCAGCGTGTGGGTGGGGGCGAGCGCGGAGGCGATGGCGGCGCCCAGGCCACGGGACGCGCCGGTGATGAGCGCAGAAGGCATGGTCGCAACACTACAAACCAACTCCCGGCGAGCGGCCCGGGCGTCCGGGTCGCAGAATGGACGCGTGGCCCCCGACCCCAGCTTCGCTCAGACACAGCTCGCGGCCCGCGCCGCCTATCTGCTGCGCGGTAACGACCTCGGGGTGATGACGACGGCGGCGCCGCTGCTGTATCCCCACATGTGGAGCTGGGACGCGGCGTTCGTGTCGATCGGGCTGGCGCCGCTGTCGGTCGAGCGCGCGGTTGTCGAACTCGACACGCTCCTGTCGGCGCAGTGGTCCAACGGCATGATCCCGCACATCGTCTTCGCCAACGGCGTCGACGGCTACTTTCCCGGACCCGCGCGGTGGGCGTGCTCGGCGTTGGCCCCTGAGGCGCCGCGGAACCGGCACACCTCGGGGATCACCCAGCCGCCGGTGCATGCGATCGCGGTGCAGCGCATCCTCGACCATGCCCGGACCCGGGGCCGCTCCACCCGCGCGGTGGCCGAAGCGTTCCTCGATCGCCGCTGGAGCGACATGGTGCGCTGGCATCGCTGGTTGGCCGAGGCGCGCGACCAGAACCAGCACGGCCGGATCACGCTGTATCACGGCTGGGAGTCCGGTATGGACAACTCACCGCGCTGGGATGCCGCCTACGCCAACGTGATTCCCGGGGCGGTGCCGGAGTATCAGCGCGAAGACAACAAGATCAACACCGATGCCTCCCAACGTCCGTCCGATACCGAGTACGACCGCTATCTGTGGCTGCTCGAGGAGATGAAGTCGGCCCGCTACGACGACAACCTGCTCCCGAAAGCGATGAGCTTCGCTGTCGAGGACGTCTTTGTCTCGGCGATCTTCTCGGTGGCGTGCTCGGTGCTCGCCGAGATCGGCGAGGATTACAAGCGGCCGCACGCCGACGTCAGGGATCTGTACTCGTGGGCGGACCAGTTCCGGGCCGGGGTCATCGAAACCACCGACCAACGGACTGGCGCCGCAAGAGATTTCGATGTGCGCGGGGACCGGTGGATCGCCACCGAGACGGCGGCACAGTTCGCGCCGCTGCTGTGCGGTGGCCTCTCCCACGACAAGGAACGGGCACTGCTGCGTCTGCTGGAGGGCCCGCGCTTCTGTGGACACCCGGACATGAAGTACGCCCTGATCCCGTCGACGTCACCGGTCTCGCGTGACTTCCGCGCCCGCGAGTACTGGCGCGGTCCGGTGTGGCCGGTGCTGACGTGGTTGTTCTCGTGGTGCTTTGCCCGCCGGGGCTGGGCCGAGCGCTCGAACATGTTGCGGCGTGAGGGTTTACGGCAGGCCAGCGACGGTACGTTCGCGGAGTACTACGAGCCGTTCACCGGGGAGCCGCTGGGCAGCATGCAGCAGTCGTGGACCGCGGCAGCGGTGCTGGACTGGCTCGGCTGAACAAGCTCAGGGCTGCTTGGTGGCCAGTTTCGACAGCGGCTCGAGTGCACGGTGCAGCATGCCGAGTTCGTCGGGGCTGAGCTCGCGCAGCATCTTGGCCAGCGCGGCATAACGATTGGCCAGTGCTTCCCGGTGTTCGGCGTGGCCTTTCGGGGTGATCTCCACCAGCACCGCCCGCAGATCCGAAACGTCCCTGGTGCGTTTGACCAGGCCCAACTTCTCCAGCCGCCGGATCGCGACCGTGGTGGTGGGCGTGCGGACCTTCTCGTGGGTGGCCAGGTCGGTCATCCGCATCGGGCCCTGGTCGAGGAGTGTCACGAGGATCGACAGTTGAGCCAGCGTCAGGTCGTCGGCCGGTGTCTGTGCGGTCTTGTCGCCTCGTCGCAACACGGTGAACAACTTCGACAACGCGCGGTGGAGACCCTCCGCAAGGTCGGCCACGTCAGCTACGTTGACCTCGCTCTCTGTCATAGTTCGCCAGTCTAACCTCTCCCGGGCCGCCGATCTGCGCCCGCAGCGGAATTTCGGCAGAAATCCCGTCGAAGTCCGTGGGCCTGCGGTGGCACGGGATCCCCCCGGCCGCCGATCGCGAATTCAGCCTCGGCGTCCGGCGTACCCAATTACACAGTGCGAACCGACAATTCGTTGCCGCGGCCCGGCTCGAAGGGCAGTGGGAGGGATCGATAGCCGTTGGCGGGGTTGCGCACGTAGGTGAGGTAGTCGCCCGACTCATCCATGGCGTTCTCGCCGATGATCAAGGCTCCAGGGTTCAGGTGGGGTTCGAGAAGTTCGAGTACCGGCAGGTACAGGCTCCATGCCCCATCGAGCAGCAGGAGGTCGATGTTGCCGCCGGCTCCGTCGCGCAGTGTCTCCAGGGCGTCGCCGACACGGATGTCGACCAGGTCATCCAGGCCGGCGTCGGCCAGGTTCTGTTGTGCACGAAAGGCTTTGGATGGTTCGAGCTCGGTGCTGATGAGCGCACCACCGCCGCCGTCCCGCAGTGCCACGGCGAGATGAATGGTGGAGATGCCGAACGAGGTGCCGAACTCGACGATGCGTTTGGCCTGGCGGGCGCGCGCGCAGACATAGAGGAACCGGCCCAATTCGGCGGATACGTTCAGGAAATTGTCGGCGAACTGGTGATAAAGGCCCTTGTAGTCGGCCGCCTCTTGCGCCAGGAGGTCGGCGATCTCGTCAGCGTTGTCGTCTTGCAGGGCATCGGCCCACTGCGCCTGCAGTGGCCCGTCGGCGGCGTGCGCCTGGGCGAACAACCGGGCCAGCACGTCGGCAACAGGGGCAGAGGTGAGCGTGTCCATGATTTCTCCTCGAACGATGTGGTGGGGACGAAGTAAGGGTGACCTAACCAATGAGGCCGCACCACCGGTAATGTGACGTGTGATGCCGGAAATCCGCCAACCTGCCGCGCCGCCTCCCACCTATCCGTCCGGAGCGCCACACAGCGCCGGCTGGCTCACCGACGGCTCCCGGATCGGCGCCCATCGCCACGCCGAGGGGCAGTTGGTGTATTCGGCCTTCGGCGCTCTGGCCACCACCACCGGGCGCGGCACCTGGGTGGCACCGGCCAACCGGGTGACGTGGACCCCGCCGGGATTCGAGCACTCCCACCGGGTTTATGGCAGGACGAATATCCGCATCGTGGTGATCCCGGTCGAGCTGTGCGGCCGGCTGATGGGACGACCCAGTGTGTACACCGTGAATCCGCTACTGCGCGAGGCCATCTTGGCCCTGACCGATCGGCACGGTGTACGCCCGGACGCCTACGCGCGGCTGCGCGCGGTGGTCATCGACGAACTCGTCGAAACCGCTGAGCAATCCCTGCACCTACCTCAGCCGCAGGACGACCGGCTACGGGCCGTCACCGATCTGCTCTACGCCGATCCCGCGCTGAACTCGACGCTGGCAGAACTGGGGCGGACGGCCGGAGCAAGTGATCGCACGTTGAGCCGGCTGTTCCGCACCGAGTTCGGTATGAGCTTTCAGCGTTGGCGCACCATCTTGCGCATCCACCATGCGTTGATTTATCTGGCCGACGGCCGATCCGTCACGGACACCGCAATGGAGTGCGGATGGGCGAACCCCACGAGTTTCATCGAGGCGTTCACCGCTGTCGTCGGCCAGACTCCAGGACGGTACAAATCGGAGCTACAGCACCTGTGAGAGAAAGCGTTGCAGCCGATCGGTCTCCGCGGCTTCGAAGAGCAACTCCGGTGGTCCGGCTTCGACCACCTTGCCGTTGTCCATGAAGACGACGTTGTGGGCGGCGGACCGGGCGAAACCCATCTCGTGGGTCACCACCACCATCGTCATCCCGTCGGAGCCCAGGTCGGCGATCAGCGCCAAAATCCCCTTCACCAGCTCGGGGTCCAGTGCTGAGGTGGCTTCGTCGAAGAACATCACCTGGGGTGCCATCGCCAGGGCCCGCGCGATCGCCACGCGTTGCTGCTGACCGCCGGAGAGTGTCCCCGGCCGCACATCGGCCTTGTGCCGCAAGCCCACCCGGTCCAGCTGGTCGAGCGCGAGATCGCGGGCGGCGTCGGCGGACATCTTCTTGAGTTTGCGCGGCGCCAGGGTCACGTTGTCGAGCACACTGCGATGCGGAAACAGGTTGAACTGCTGAAATACCATGCCGATTCGTTGCCGGAGCGCGTCGGGATCATCGTGTAGCACCGAACGTCCGTCGAGCAGGATGTCGCCGCTGTCGGGTTCGTAGAGCCGGTTGAGGGTGCGCAGCAGCGTCGACTTACCGGACCCGGACGGGCCGATCACAGCCGACGTGGTGCCGGCGGGCACCTCGATGTCGACACCGCGCAGCACCTTGTTGGGACCGAAGGCCAGATGAATATCGTTGGCTGCCAGTGAGACCGGCTCACTGATAACTGAGGATGGGCTCATCACACCATCTCCTGGGTGGTAGTCGGGTTCAGCGGATCCTCGGCCTCGGTGGAGGTGCGGCCGCGACGGAGCCGGCCGTCGATGTAGTTCACCAGGTGGGTCAGCGGGATGGTCAGAGCAAGATAGAACAGCCCGGCCGCCACCAGGGGTGAGAGATTTCCGGTCTGGGCGTTGAGATCCCGCCCTACTTGGAAGAGTTCGCGCTGACTGGCGATCAGCCCGAGGAAGTACACCAGCGACGAGGCCTTGAGCAGGGAGATGAACTGATTCATCAGCGCGGGCAGCACCCGCCGGATGCCCTGGGGGATCACCACCAGTTGCATCGACGACGAGTAACTGAAGCCGAGGGCGCGCGATGCCTCGAGCTGTCCGGCCTCGACGCTCTGGATGCCCGAGCGCAGGATCTCGCCGATGTAGGCGGCGGCCATCAACCCCAGTGCGGCGATGCCGAGGGGATAGGGGTTGTTGCCGGTGAGCCCGCCGACGATCGGGCCGAACCCCAGGCCGATGATCAGGATGATCACCACCTCGGGCAGCCCACGGAAGATGTCGGTGTAAATCCGCGCCGGCCAGCGCAGGAACCGTGAGCGCGAGATTCCGGCGACCGCCAGCGCGAGGCCGAGCAGGAGGCCGATGATGCTGGCGCAGAAGGTGAGGATCAGGGTGTTCGGCAGCCCGGTCTTGAACAGGTCAGGGATCGCCTGCTTGTAGAGATCCCAGGTGAAGAACGCGTCGCCGAGCTGGCTGAGCGTCGACTTCGGTGCGGACACCACCGGCGCCTCGGCGTTGTCCTGATTGCGCTGGGCAATGGCGTTGAAGTCCGGAAGTTGGGGCACCGGAGCGGCTTTGGAGCCCGGCTTCCAGCCGGGTGGCAGCGCTCGTGGCACCCAGTCGGTGTAGAGGCGGGCCCAGGTGCCGTCGGCGATCACCGCATCCAGACCTGAGTTGAGGGCATCGATCAGCGGACGGTTCTCCTTGGCGGCGGCGTAGGCCACGAAGTTGTCCAGGCTGAACGTGTTCTCGACGATGACGGCCGGATCCCCGGACTGGACGGTGCCTGCTGCTTGCTGCGACGGGGCCACCCACGCGTCGATCTGCCGAGTCTTCAGGCTCGCGTAGACGGTGTTGTAGTCGGGGAACTTGACCGGGTCCAGTCCCAGCGAGTCGACGACATAGGCCTCCTGCACAGTGCCTTGCACGACGCCGATGCGCTGCCCGGCGGCCAGGTCGGAGAAACCGGTGATCGGCGACCCGGACGGAACCACCAGCGAGAAGTAACCGAAGTCGTAGCCGTTGGTGAAGCCGACGGTCTGCCTGCGGGCGTCGGTGGTGGTGATCGACGACGACCCGACGTCGAACCGGCGTGAGGCCACCTGGGCGAGCAGACCGGAGAAATCGGTACCGACGAAGCTGATCTGCAGGCCCAGCTTGTCGGCGACGGCGCGCAGCACTTCGTTGTCGAAGCCGGTGAACTGACCCTGCGCGTTGATGCAGATGCTGGGGGGCGCGTCCGACAGGGTGCCCACCGTCAGGGTGCCGGGTGTGCCCAGACCCAGCGTCGCGACGTCAACGCTGTCGAGCGGCACCACGGAGTCCGTGGTGTATTTGTCCTCGCCGGGTCCCTGCGCGGCGGTGGCCAGGTTGGTCGGCAACGCACTGGCGCTGTCGATTCCGGGCGGAGCGCATTGGTCGGCGGCCGCCGCCGACGGCGCCAGCGTGAGTCCGGACACGAGCAGGATGGTGGCGGTCAGGGCCGGCAACCGGCCGGCGTAGAACCTCATCGTGAGCAACCTAGTGCTCACGACCTCCGGAAAGGTCGGTTCGACTCATTCAGACTGCAAATGCCTGGACTCTGAGGACGCCGCGTCGGCGCAACTCGTCGAGCATCACCCGCGCGAACAGTTCAGCCCGGGCGACATTCGCGGCGCGGGCGGCAGCCTGGTCGTGGTGGCGAATCGCCTCGGTTTCCTGCTCGTAGAGCGCAATCATGTCCGCCGAGCTGTTCTGGTAGACACCCCAGAACTCGCGGGGGATGAAGCTCTGCGAGGCACGGATATTCGCGAGCAGCCTCGGTCCGGCGTACTGGTCGTAGATGGCGCTGCGGTACTCCCAACCGGCATCGCTGAACGACTGCACCCCAACATTTGCGCGCAGGGCGGGCATCAGCGCGTCGAGCTTGGTGATGATCCGCGACTCGGGATCGGCGGCCGCACGTGCGGAGGCGATGCCGTTGAGCATGCCGTAGATCTCGTGGTATTCGAGGACCACCGACTCGTCGAACCGCTCCACGAACGCACCCCGGTGATACCGGGTGGACAGGATGCCGTCGTGTTCGAGTTGGACGACCGCCTCCTGGATCGGCACCCGGCTCAGGCCGAGGTCGTGGGCGATCTCGTTGCGGTCGATCCGATCGCCGGATCGTAGTTTTCCGGTCAGGATCAGGTTGACGACGTGAGCGACCACCAGATCTTTTTCCTTGACACCATACTTTTTAGGCATCTACTTCCCCCGAACCGACTGCGTTCAGATGAGCGCGTACCTGATCGATACTGCCGTCCCCTGTGCGGCTGCGCGTCTGAATCACCGTATTGATTTAGCGCAAGACTAAACGTCTCGACGGCGATTCTGCGCATGAGGGGCAATTGACACCCACATTCACAGGATTTCCACGGGCAACTGGCATGGCCAGCCAGAATTTTGACGGGAATGTAAGCGGCGGGTCAGCCGCCGGCCCGGGTATCACGCCACTTCACCAGGGCTTCGGCGGCGCTGAGATCGTAGTCGGGGCCGTTGACGCCGATGGTGAGCAGCGTCACGCCCAGGTCGACGAGAGCGTCGGCCTCGGCGAGCATGGTCGCGGCGTCCTTCTCGGGCACACCCGACGAGCGTTCGATGCTCGCAGGCGAACGGTCGACGTCGGCGCAGTGCCGGTCCAGCACCTCGGCCTTGCCGGGATAGGTCTCGCGGTCGGTGAACCCGTGCCAGATGTCGGCGTACTCGGCGACCAGCCGCAGCGTCTTCTTCTCGCCTTGCCCGCCGATCAGGATCGGGATGTGCCGGACGGGCGCCGGATTGAGCTTGTCGAGCCGCGACGTGATCCGCGGCAGGGCGGCCGCCAGATCGTCGAGCCGGCTGCCTGCGGTGCCGAAGTCGTAGCCGTACTCGTCGTAGTCCTTTTCTTTCCAGCCCGAGCCGATGCCCAGGATCAGCCGGCCGTCGCTGATGTTGTCCACGGTGCGCGCCATGTCGGCGAGCAGTTCGGGGTTGCGGTAGGAGTTGCAGCTGACCAGCGCGCCGAACTCGATGCGCGAGGTCTGCTCGGCCCACGCCGCCAACATGGTCCAGCACTCGTAGTGCGCGCCGTCGGGATCACCGTAGAGCGGGTAGAAGTGATCCCAGTTGAACGCGATGTCGACGCCCATGTCCTCGCAGCGCCGCACCGCGTCCCTGATGTGGCCGTAGTTGGGCGAGTGTTGGGGCTGCAGCTGGACACCGATGCGGACGGGAAAGGTCATGGGGTTCGACTATCCCCGCGGCAGCTCCTTCAAACCGCCGACACGCTCAGCCGAAGCGCACCTGGATGCGGTGGTCCTCGTCGGTGACGTAGAACGTCTGTCCGGACTCGACCGCCAGGCCTTCGACATTGCGCAGGTCCGGGAAGTCGCGGATCAACTCGGCGGCGACGCTGGTGGCGGTCGAGCCGGCGGCGGGCAGGGTGAAGCGCCAATGTGAACAGTGCGCGATGGCACCCTCGGGGTGGTCGTCGAGGAGCACCGACCCTTTGTCGGTCGCGTCGATGGAGCCGATGATCGCGTCGTAGACGTCGTCGCCCGAGCGCGACAGCGCGCGAAAGCCGGCGAGCCCGTCGGGCGGCGACACTCCGGCCAGTTCCCACACCGCGACCACGGTCAGGGCCTCCTCGGAGTCGGCCTCGAACATGGCCGGTACACCGGCCAGTTCGACGATGATCGGCTCACCTTCGGCGGTGGTGGGAAAGCGCAGTGCCAACAGCAGATTGCCGTCGGGGCGAAAAGCTGCGCCTTCGATGTTGATCGGCACATCGCGTGCGGTGAGCCGGTGCACCCAGGTCTTGCTGCGCTGAGTGCCCCGTTCGATCGTGCGCGCGATGAACTGGGTGCGCACGGTGTCGCCGGGGGTGATCGCGACGACGTGTGAAGCGTCGAGTGCGTCGTTGATCAGACGGTGCAGGCGGAACTGATTGCGGCGGATCGTGATCGGCAGTTCGGCCTCGGGCACCTGGCGATCGATCGACTGCTCGTCGAAGCGCGCGAGGAAGGCCCGTTTGGCCTGGAGTGGTCCGGCCTTGGAGCCATAGTGTGAGCCGATGACGTAGATCCAGCCGTCGTGTCGGGCGACGGCCTCGGCGTCTTCGGTCCGTCCACGTTCGGTACCGGCGACGGCGGGTAGCGGGAAGATCTCCCATCCGGAGTCGGGGGCCGCCCCACGGGCGTGGCCGAGAACGGCGATGCTGTCTTCGACCGAACCCTCGTCGAGCACGGTCCAGAACCCGAGGTCCCACCCGTGCGCGTCCAGCAGCGCCTGATTGTCGACGTGGACGAGGTCAGAGGCCTCGTTGCCCTCGTGGGCGAGATCCACTGTCTCGAGCCCTGATGACGTCATCCGCCGAATGCTAACGGGCGACGCCATCGAACTGCGCATCGGAACTCAGACGCCGATGTTGCCGCCGTCCTTCCACACCGCCACCACCGACGGCTTGGCGGTGCCGTTGCCACCCTCGGGCCAGCGGGACTGGGGGTCGTCGATGCTGTTGTCGTCGTTCTCGCCCTGATGCTGGACGCAGACGGTGACCAGGTCGTCGGTGATGATCGGTCCGCAGGTCTCCGCGCCGAGCGGCACGGTGAGGAACTGCTTGGTCTCACCCCGGTTCGGTCCGTCCAGGGCGACGGCGAACAGGCCGTCGTTGGAGTCCAGCGCGTTGCCGTCGGTGGAGATCCAGAGGTTGCCGTGGCTGTCGAACGCGAGATTGTCCGGGCAGGAGATCGGGCTCACCTTGGCCTTGTCGAACCCGCCGAAGTAGGTGTCGGCGGCGGCCGGATCGCCGCAGACCAGCAGCAGATCCCAGGTGAACGAGGTGCCTGCGTGATCGTCGGTGATCTCGAGGACCTGGCCGCTCTTGTTGTCGTTGCGCGGGTTGGCGGCGTCGGCTCCCGGCTCGCCGTCGACACCGCGCTCGTTGTTGTTGGTCAGCGCGACGTACACCTTGCCGGTCTTGGGATTGGCTTCGAAGTCCTCGGGGCGGTCCATCTTGGTGGCCCCGGCCTTGTCGGCGGCGAACCGGGTGAACACGGCGACTTCCTGCGGGCTGATGCCGTCGACGAGCGATTCGGCCTGACCTCCTGCGCCGGAACGCAGCAGCGGGATCCAGGTCCCTGTACCGGCGAACGACCCGGTCGACGGCAGCGTGCCCGAGCCGTCGATCTCGCCGGCGGGAATGTCGCTGCCGAGCTTCGCAACGTACAGGGTGCCCTCGTCGAGGATGGTCAGGTTGTGGGCCATGGCTGCGGGATCGGAACCTTTTCGCATTTTCTTTGAAGAGATGAACTTGTACATGTAGTCGAAGCGTTCGTCGTCGCCGGAGTACGCCACCACGGTGCCGTCATCGGTGACGTAGATGTTGGCGGCTTCGTGCTTGAAGCGGCCGAGTGCGCTGTGCTTGATCGGGGCCGATTCCGGGTCCCACGGGTTGAGCTCGACGACGTAGCCGAAGCGGTTCACCTCGTTGGGTGCCTTGGTGACATCCCAGCGGGGGTCGAAGGTCTCCCACTTGCGTTCCGTGGCTTCGAGTTTGACGCCGTAGCGGTCCAGCCGATCGGCGTCGACGGGGTTCGGCGCCGGTGCGCCTTCGGCGGCGCCGAAGTAGCTGTTGAAGTTCTCTTCACCGGAAAGAACTGTGCCCCAAGGTGTTACGCCACCAGAGCAGTTGTTGACGGTGCCCAGGACGGTACGGCCGGTCGGGTCGGCGGCGGTCTTGACGAAATCGGTGCCTGCGGCCGGTCCGGTGAGGGTGAACGGGCTGTCGGCGGTGAGCCTGCGGTTATAGCGGCCCATCACCGGCGTGAGGCCCTGCGGTGTGCGCTCGACCTCCACGACGGTGAGTCCGTGGGCGGCGACGCCGATGTCGAACTGTTCCCTGGTGGGTGCGTCGGCGTTGTAGCCGGGGTGCATGAACGTCTCGGTGGTGTATTCGTGGTTGACCACCAGAAGAAAGCGGTTCGGCGATCCTTCGACCGGCAGCAGTCCGGCGAAGTCGTTGTTGAACCCGAACTGTCCGCGCTGCGCGGCGGCGGTCTGGGCGTTGACGTCGAAGGCGGGCGCCCCGGGCAGTACCGGGTCGCCCCAGCTGATCACCACCGCCTGCTGGTAACCGTCCGGGATCACCACGGCGTCTTCGGAGTTCGGCGCGACGGCGGTGAAGTTCATCCCGGGGGACGGCTCGGGCTCTGCCGGTGCGTTGCTCGAAGTGGTTGCCGCGGTGGGGGACTCATCGCTGGAGCAGGCGGCCAGTGCGGAACCGGCGCCTACGGCGAGCACGGTCACCCCGGCGGCCTTGAGCGCGCGGCGGCGTGACATCGCCTGGACGATGTCGCCGAAGTACTCGTTGTCGGTGGCATTCGGCGCGGGGTGGGCGCATTGATCGCCGCACTTGTAGAGGCACGTCACGCGTTGACGCGAGGACTTCCCGTTGTGGTTGACAAACAGGTTCAACGGCACGATTGCCATGGCTGCGGGTTCCTTCCAAGGACACACGGCCGGGGCTGGCGGCCGGAACCCGACGGAAGTTACGGCAGCAGGGCAATCAGATACCGAGCATCAGGTGAACAGCAGGCAACGAGATTCAGCCGGCGAGGGTGTTGCGCAGGATCTCGATCAGCCGGCGGGGCTGGTCGCTCTGCACCGAATGCCCGGAGTCGGCGACCACGATCGTCTCGCGGAACCCGGGGGCGTCCTCGGCGAACTGAGCGGCGTCGTCATCGTTGACGAAGAACGAGTTGGCCCCGCGCACCAGGGTCGTCGGCATGGTGATCGCGGCGACGTCGTCCCACAGGTTCTCGAAGCCGGAAAGAGCAGGACCTGCCCGGAAGGAGTCGTAGCGCCACGTCCAGGTACCGTCGGGAAGCTGCTTGGAGTTGTGGAACACGCCACGGCGCAACGACTTCCGGTCGCGGTGCGGTGCGGCCGCGACAGTGACGTCCAGGATCGCGGCGAAGCTCTCGAAGGTCCGGTCGCCCTGGACCAGCGCGACGGTGCCCTTCTGGGCGTCGGTCATCTCGGAGTGCCGTTCAGGGGCGGACGGGGTGACGTCGACGAGCAGCAGTTGCGGTACCAGCTCAGGTGCGGTGGCCGCGATCCGTAACGCGGTCAACCCGCCGAGTGACATCCCGACGACGAGAGTGGGGGAGGGGGCGTGTTCGCGCAGCACCGGGATGATGAGGTCGGCGGCCAGCTTGGGCCCGTAGTCGCCGTCCTCGCGCCAGGCCGAGCGGCCGTGGCCGGGCAGATCGATCGCCAGCGCGGGCTCACCCAAGCCGATGATCACGGTGTCCCAGGTGTGCGCGTTCTGCCCGCCGCCGTGCAGGAACACGAGTTTCGGGGCTGCGGAACCGAACTTCAGCGCGCTGATGGCGCCGGCGTCGATACGTTCGACAGGCGGCAGCGGCCCGACCACGCCTGCCTGCTCCGCGTTCTCCGGCAGCAGGGCGAACTCGTCGAGACCTGGCAACTCGTCATCGGTGACCACGTCTCGACCATAAGCGATTCGTGGAGTCTGACCGGCGCTCACCGCCGGTCAGACTCCACAAACCGTCAACCTGTGATGAACTCTTCGAGGTGCGTGCGGGCGATGTCGTCCGCCATCTGCTTCGGCGGGCTCTTCATCAGGTAGGCCGACGCCGCCTCGACGGGGCCACCGATGCCACGGTCCTGGGCGATCTTCGCCGCGCGGACCGCGTCGATGATGACGCCGGCCGAGTTGGGCGAATCCCACACTTCGAGCTTGTACTCGAGGTTCAGCGGCACGTCACCGAAGGCGCGGCCTTCGAGGCGGACGTAGGCCCACTTGCGGTCGTCGAGCCAGCCGACGTGATCGGACGGGCCGATGTGGACGTCCTTCGTGTTGAACTCACGCTGCAGGTTCGACGTGACGGCCTGGGTCTTCGAGATCTTTTTCGACTCCAGGCGCGAGCGCTCCAGCATGTTCAGGAAGTCCATGTTGCCGCCGACGTTGAGCTGCATGGTGCGATCGAGCTGCACGCCGCGGTCCTCGAACAGCTTGGCCATCACGCGGTGGGTGATGGTGGCGCC
>JBEVFK010000123.1:0-24294 GCA_040512325.1 Mycobacterium sp.
CGGCCGGCTGCTTGACGAGCGACTGGGCAAGCTGCACTTCTGGCTGACGTTCATCGGGTTCCACATGACATTTCTGGTGCAGCACTGGCTTGGCAACGCGGGTATGCCCCGCCGGTATGCGGATTACCTGCCCACCGATGGGTTCACCACGCTGAACATCATCTCCACCGTCGGCGCATTCGTTCTCGGGGTTTCGACGTTGCCCTTCGTCTGGAATGTGTTTCGAAGCTGGCGTTTCGGCGAGATCGTGACCGTCGACGACCCGTGGGGGTACGGCAACTCCTTGGAGTGGGCCACCAGCTGCCCGCCGCCGCGGCACAACTTCACCGAGCTGCCCCGGATCCGTTCCGAGCGGCCGGCATTCGAGCTGCACTACCCGCACATGATCGACCGCATGCGGGCCGAAGCTCATATCGGGAAGTCGCACGGACCGTCCGACGGTGACGTGACACGGCTCGACGGCGAGAACGTCCGTACCTAGCACCAGCACCTGATTCAGTCAGGCGCCTGACGGGGGTTAAGCGTGTCCAAGGCGTCGGTGTTGATCACCGTCACCGGAGTCGATCAGCCTGGCGTGACATCTGCATTGTTCGAGGTGCTCACGCGATACCAGGTCGATCTCCTCAACGTCGAACAGGTGGTCATCCGGGACCGGCTCACGCTCGGTGTCCTGGTGTCCGGGCCCTCCGGCGTCGTCCGTGACCGGGATTTCCACGGCGAGATCGAGGCCGCGATTCATGGTGTCGGTCTGGACGTTTCGATCGAGGCCAGCGACGACAAGCCGGTCATCATCGAGCCGTCCACCCACACCATCATGGTGCTCGGCCGCCCCATCACCGCGCAGGCCTTCGGTGTGCTGGCCACCGAGGCCGCCAAGCTCGGGGTGAACATCGACTTCATCCGCGGGGTGTCCGATTACCCGGTCACCGGGCTGGAGCTGCGCGTGTCCGTGCCTCCGGGGGTCGGCGGCGAGCTGCAGAAGGCGCTCGCGGCTGTCGCTGCCGCGGAGAGCGTCGACGTCGCGCTCGAGAATTACAGCCTGAGCCGACGGGCCAAGCGGCTCATCGTCTTCGATGTCGATTCCACGCTGATCCAGGGCGAAGTCATCGAGATGCTCGCCGCCCGCGCCGGCGCCGAAGCCAAGGTCGCGCAGATCACCGAGGCCGCGATGCGGGGCGAGCTGGACTTCGCCGAGTCACTGCGCGAGCGGGTGGCCACTCTCGAGGGCTTGCCGGCCAGCGTGCTCGACGACGTGGCCGATCAACTCGAGCTGACCGCGGGTGCCAGGACGACGCTACGGACGTTGCGCCGGTTGGGTTTTCACTGCGGTGTGGTCTCCGGCGGGTTCCGCCAGGTGATCGACCCCTTGGCGCACGAACTGATGCTGGACTACGTGGCCGCCAACGAACTCGAGATCGTCGACGGCATTCTCACCGGCCGGGTGGTCGGACAGATCATCGATCGGCCAGGAAAAGCCAAGGCGCTACGCGACTTTGCGCACCAGGCCGGGGTGCCGATGGAGCAGACGGTGGCCGTCGGTGATGGCGCCAATGACATCGACATGCTGGCCGCGGCCGGTCTCGGGGTGGCTTTCAACGCCAAGCCGGCGCTGCGCGAGGTCGCCGATGCCTCGCTGAGCCATCCCTACCTGGACACCGTGTTGTTCCTCCTCGGTGTCACCCGCGCCGAGATCGAGGCGGCCGACGCCGCGGACGGCACTTCGCGGCGGGTCGACATTCCGTACGACTAGTAGATCGAGCCTGACCAGGCCATCTTCCCCAGGCCGGTTTATATTCAGTGCCATGGTGGGCGATGGGGGCAGTGGGCAACTCCCACCAGATCAACCAGAGATCCCCGTGGACCTGGTACTGACCCTCCTGGGCTTCCTGCGGCGGCGGCTGGGACTGGAAACAGCGTGGCTGTCATCGTTCGACGACGGCATGGAAGTGATCCGGGTGCTCGACGGCGACCCCGAGGCCCTCGGTGTTTCGCTGGGCCGGCAGGTGGTCTTGTCCGAGTCGTACTGTGTCCGGGTCATCGACGGGCGACTGCCCGCCGTCATCGATGACACGTCGGCCAATCAGACCACCTCGGCGCTGTCGATCACCCGGGACTGGAACCTCGGTGCCTACGTGGGCGTGCCGGTCTTGGGCCCCGGTGGCGCGACGGTGGGAATGGTGTGTGCGGTGAGCCAGAAGGCGAAGCCGGACCTCGTCGATGCCGATCTGCGGATCGTTCAGCAGACCGCCGAACTCATCGGAACCCTGATCGAATCGAAGGAAGGCGGTGCAGACCCCACCGCAGACCAGCGCAGGGCCATCCGCCGGGTGGTGTCGGAACAAGACTTCGAGGTGGTCTTCCAGGCGATTCACGATGTCGCCACCGGCAAAGTGGTGGGGGTGGAGGCACTCGCCCGCTTCCCGTGCGAACCGTTCCGGCCCGACGCATTCTTCGAGCAGGCAGCCGTGCTGGGCTTGGGGATCACGTTGGAGCTCGCAGTCGTCACCCGGGTTCTGTCCCTCGTGCCGCAGTTGCCCGACACCGTGTTCGTGGCGATCAACATCTCGCCGGCGGCGGCGTTGCGGGCGCAATGGTCCGAACTGCTCGCCGACGTCGACCCGGCCCGAATCGTCTTGGAGATCACCGAACACGACGCCGTCCCGAATTACGGTGCGCTCGACGACGTTTTGGAGGACTGTCGGGCACGGGGCATGCGGGTGGCCGTTGATGATATGGGCGCCGGTTTCGCCTCGTTTTCGCATGTGCTCGAACTGTCTCCGGATCTCGTCAAGATCGACCAGTCCATCACGCGACACATCGATGTGGACGACGCCCGGCGACGCCTGGCCCAGGCCATCGCCGAGTTCGCCGGCCAGATCGGGGCCATCGTCGTCGCCGAGGGGGTGGAAACCCAGGGCGAACTGGACGCCGTCGGTGCGGCCGGCATCACCCTGGCGCAGGGTTACCACCTCAGCAGGCCGAAGCCGCAAGCTCATGGCTTTCCGGCCGCGGAAGTCACCGCGGCAGCCGATACCTGGCTGCCCGAGGATTTCGACCTGCTCGGCGAACGACGGTTCGAGCTGGCGCTGGACCATTCGCCCATCGGGATGGCCGTCGTCGGCCTGGACGGTAGGTTCCTGCGCACCAATCGGGCGCTGCGGACCATGCTCGGTTACGGCCGAAGTGCATTGACACGCCTGACATTTCAGGAGATCACCCATCCCGACGATCTGGACTCCGACATGGCCCTGGTCGCCGACTGCCTGGCGGGGCGCCGGCGTTCGTTCCGCTTGGACAAGCGCTACATCGCTGCCGACGGTCGCACCGTATGGTGCGCGCTGACCGCCGTGCTGATCCACGCCCCGCGCGATCAGCCGCGCTGCTTCGTCTCGCAGATCATGGATGTGACCGCCGACCGCACCCGGGAGGCCGAATTGGCGCTTCGGGCAGCCACCGATCCACTCACGGCGATCGCGAACCGGTCCGCCGCGTGGAGTCGGCTGGAGCTGCTCGAGGAGCGCAACGAGGGCTACGGCATCCTGTTCTGCGACATCGAGCGGTTCAAATGGGTCAACGACCGCCGTGGCCACCACGCGGGTGACCACCTGTTGGTCGAGGTCGCCTGCCGCCTGAACGCGGCCATCGAAGACGATGATCTGGTGGCCCGCTGGGGTGGCGACGAATTCCTGGTCATCACCGATACGGTGGACGATCCCCGGCTGGCGCTGCTGGCTGACCGGATCGCCGCGGAGGTGGGCAGCACGCCGGTGACGCTGACCGACGGTACCGCGGTGCCGGTGGCATTGACGATCGGCTTCGCGGTGCACCGACCGGGTGACGGCCGGTCCATCGACACCGTTCTCGAGCGGGCCGACGAGGACATGTATGCACGACGGCGCGGCTGACAGACGGCGGCCTCAGACCACCACGGAGCCGATATCGGCGGCACCCACTCCGGTGACGGAATACCAAGCCCGGACCAGTAATTCGACCGCCTCGGCAAGTCGGTCCTCGGGCAGGGCGTAGGGAATCCGGACGAACCGCTCCAGCGACCCGTCGACACCGAACCGCGGGCCCGCGGGGAGATCGAGTCCGAGCCGGGACGCCGACGCCGACAGCGCGGTGCTCATGGGTACCGGCAGCCGCACCCACAGCGACATGCCACCCTCGCCTGCCCCGGGTCGCCAGTCGGGTAGCCGCTGCGCCAGCAACTCGACCAGGAACGCCCGGCGCGCCGCCAGGATGCTGCGCCGGTCGCTGAGGATCTCCTCGGAGTGCTCGAGAAGCCGTGCCGCGACCAACTGTTCGAGAATCGCGGTGCCCAGGTCGAGGGAGGGCCGCAGCGCCGCGAGCGTGGCGATGACGCCCGGTTCGGCGCGGATCCACCCGATGCGCAGGCCACCCCAGAAAGATTTGGACATCGAACCGATGGTGAGGACCAGATCCCGACGGGAGGTCATCTCCGCGGCAAGGGGCCGCGGCCGAGTCTGTCCGGTTGGTCCGTCCATCCACATGTCGACGATCGTCTCGTCGATGACCGTACGGGTCCGTGTCTCGGCGATGAGGTGCGCCAACTGCTTTCGGTCGGGGCCTGCCATGGTGAAACCGGTCGGATTGTGGTTGTCGGGAATGAGGTAGGCCAGATTGGGGGCCAGTTGGCGGACGGCGGAATGGAGGGCGTCGAGTTCCCAGCCGCTGTCGGTCATCGCCACCGGGACGGCGCGTGCGCCCGCAGTGGCGATGGCCGACAGCGCCCCGTGGTAGGTGGGCTGTTCCACCAGCACCCGGTCGCCGGGTTGGGTGTATGCGGCCAGGATCAGGCTGATCGCGTGTTGCGCGCCACTGGTGACCAGGATCTGGTCCGCGGTGGTGGGAAGTCCACGCTCACAATATCTTTCGGCGACGGCAGTGCGCAGGGTGCCCACCCCGACGAGTTCGTGACCGGGGGAGTGCAGATAGGGCGCGATCTGCTCGGTGGCCTCGGCGAAGGCCTGCTGCACCGCCGCCGGGGGCGCGGCCAGGGCGGCCGCGGCGAGGCTCACCGTCGCGGGAGCTGCGGTGGTCTGCACCGCGGGCAGAACGGGCAGTGCGGTGATACTGCGGGCACCGCGGCGGGCCTGCAGATAACCGTCCTCGCCGAGCTGGGTGTAGGCGGCGGTCACCGTGGTGCGCGAGACCCGGAGCGCTTCTGCCAGCGCCCGCTCGCTGGGCAGTCGGGCGCCCACCGGTACCCGTCCGTCGACGATCAGCAGCCGGACGGCATCGGCCAGTCCCTGGTAGGCCGGGCCCGCCTGATTGGCGGTCCGCCAGTTGCCGAGCTCGCGGGCCAGCAGGTCCACATCCAAGGCACGTCGCAGTGTTTCGACCGTCATAATGAAGCCAGTATGTGCCAACTGGCTATTGATAGGCAAGCCACTTGGGTCAGATCATGGCTACATGAGCGAGAACTGGTTATCGATCTGGATGTCTCACCTGGTCAGGGTCGCTGAGTCGATCGCCTCGTGGGCGACGCAGGCCCCGTTCCGGGAACCCTGGGATGACGACGCGGACCGCCGCCGCGAGTTCCGCGACCTCGACGCCATCCGGGTCCACTTCCCGGACCACGCATGAGGAATCGCCTGTCTACCCGCCGGGTCGCCGCGCTGCTGGCGGGTCTTGCGGGCTACGGGTTCTCGATGGCATTGATGGTGCGGGCCGGCCTGGGTCTGGACCCGTGGGACGTCTTTCACCAGGGGCTGGCCCGGCACACCGGCATGACGATCGGGGTCGCGTCGGCGGTGGTCGGCGTGGTGGTGCTGCTGGCATGGATTCCGCTGCGTAACCGGCCGGGCATCGGCACCGTCGCCAACGTCGTCGTCATCGCCGTCACCGTCGACGCCTCGCTGGCGGTACTCCCCACTCCCACTGATCTCCGCGTGCGGGTCGCACTGATGCTGGCGGCTGTGCTGCTCAACGCGGTCAGCACGGTGCTCTACATCGGCGCCGGCCTGGGGCCGGGACCGCGGGACGGACTGATGACGGGCCTCGTCGCCCGCACCGGGCTGTCAGTGCGGTTGGTGCGCACCACAATCGAGGTGACCGTCCTGGCGACGGGCTGGTTGCTCGGTGGCACCGTGGGAATCGGCACCGCGGTCTACGCGTTCGGGATCGGCCCGCTGGTGCAACTGGTCCTGCGGTACGCGCCGGCCGGGGTACTCGGCGAGTTCGGCGCCAGGGACGGCATGACTACCATGATCGAGTGTCCGAAGCAGACGAGCGAAGCGACCCAGACCTCCTGATCGATTTCAGGAAAGTCTCGCTGCGGCGCGGGGGGCGGGTCCTGGTGGGCCCGGTGTCGTGGCAGGTGGAGCTGGACGAGCGCTGGGTGGTGATCGGGCCCAACGGTGCGGGAAAGACATCGCTGCTCCGGATCGCCGCGGCCATGGAGTACCCGTCGACGGGCCGGGCCTACGTCCTGGGTGACCGGCTGGGCCGCGTCGACATGTCCGAGCTCCGCTCGCGCGTCGGGTTGTCGAGTTCGGCACTGGCGCAACGGGTTCCCGACGATGAAGTGGTGCGCGACCTGGTGGTCTCGGCCGGGTACGCGGTGCTCGGCCGGTGGCGCGAGGCCTATGAGGACGTCGATTACGCCCACGCCGTCGACATGCTGGAGAGCCTCGGCGCCGAACATCTGGCCGAGCGCACCTTCGGTACCTTGAGCGAGGGCGAACGAAAACGGGTGCTGATCGCCCGGTCGCTGATGACGGACCCTGAGCTGCTGCTGCTCGACGAGCCCGCCGCGGGCCTCGACCTCGGCGGCCGCGAGGAACTGGTGGCCCGGTTGGCCGATCTGGCCGCGGACCCCGATTCCCCGGCGATGGTGCTGGTCACCCATCACGTCGAGGAGATCCCGCCCGGTTTCTCCCACGCACTGATCCTGTCCGAGGGCGAGGTGGTGGTCAGTGGACTGCTCGAAGATGCCCTCACGGCGGAGAACCTGTCCAAGGCCTTCGGCCAGTCCATCGCCCTCGACAAGATCGACGGCCGTTACTTCGCGCGGCGGGCCCGCAGCCGCGCCGCACATCGGAGACGCGCATGAGTGAGCCCTTCATCCCCCTGCCGGTCCGTCCTGCGGCCACGGTGATGCTGGTGAAAGACACCGACCGGGGGATAGAAGTCTTCCTGATGCGCCGGCACCGGGCGATGGAGTTCGTCGGTGGCGTGATCGTCTTCCCCGGTGGCGGCGTCGACGACCGCGACCGCAACGCCGATATCGACTGGCACGGCCCGCCGCCGTCCTGGTGGGCGCAGCGCCTGGGCGTCGACGAAGGGCTGGCGCTGGCGCTGGTGTGCGCGGCGGCCCGGGAGACCTTCGAGGAGTCCGGGGTGTTGTTCGCCGGGGCCGCCGATGATCCGGACCTGATCGTCGATGACCCCAGCGTCTACCGCGCCGCCCGCCTGGCGCTGGCCGACAACACGTTGTCCTTCGGGGACTTCCTGCGCAGCGAGGGGCTGATGCTGCGGGCCGATCTGCTGCGGCCGTGGGCCAACTGGATCACCCCGGAAGAAGAGCGCACCCGCCGGTACGACACCTTCTTCTTCGTCGCCGCGTTGCCGGAAGGCCAGCGTGCCGACGGCGAGAACACCGAGTCGGACAAGGTGGGCTGGGCGACGCCGGCGGAGGCACTCGAGGATTTCGCCGCCAAGCGCACCTTCCTGTTGCCGCCCACCTGGACCCAACTGGATTCACTCGCCGGCCGGACGGTGGCCGAGGTGCTGGCCCACGAGCGTCAGATCGTGCCGATCCAGCCGAATCTCACCACCGGCCGCGGCAATTGGTCCATCGAGTTCTTCGACGGCGAGCGCTACAACGCCGCTCGCGCCGGACGAGCCCCGTGACCCGACGGAAGTTCGACCCGGAATTCGTCACGGTGCACACCCACGCCGACCATCCGGGCGTCGGCACCATCCTGCTCTCGCGGCCCCCGACCAACGGGCTCAACCGCCAGGCGTATCGGGAACTCACCGAGGCCGCCACAGAGGTGGCGGGCCGCGATGACATCGCCGCGGTCATCCTCTTCGGTGGCCACGAGATCTTCTGCGCCGGTGACGACGTCCCTGAACTGCGCACGCTGACCCCGGCCGAAGCCGACAAGGGGGCGCAGGTCCGTCACGACGCCATCGAAGCCGTCGCCGCCATCCCCAAGCCGACGGTGGCCGCGGTCACCGGGTATGCGTTGGGCAGCGGGCTGACGCTGGCCCTGGCGGCCGACTGGCGGATCAGCGGCGACAACGTCAAGGTCGGCGCCACCGAGATCCTGGCCGGCCTGATTCCCGGCGGCGGCGGCATGGCGCGGCTGGCCCGCACGGTCGGCGTGAGCCGGGCCAAGGAACTGGTGTTCAGCGGCCGGTTCGTCGACGCCCGGGAAGCCGCCGAACTGGGCATCCTCGACGAACTGGTGGCACCCGACCACGTGTACGACGCGGCCGCGGCCTGGGTGAAACGCTTTGTCGACGGTCCGGCCGAAGCGTTCGCCGCGGCCAAAGCCGTGATCGACGGCTCGGTCGCGATCAAGTCCAAGCGAGTGGACGAGGAGCGCAAGCGATACGTCGAGGTGTTCGCCGCCGGGCAATCGGGCGACGGCATTCGTTAGGCTGCCCTCCATGACGGAAACGAAGGAACCCGACGCTCGCTCCGATGTCGCCGTCCCGGCTCCGAACCCCCACGCCACGGCGGAGCAGGTCGAAGCTGCCCGCCACGACACCAAGCTGGCCCAGGTCCTCTACCACGACTGGGAAGCCGAGTCCTACGACGACAAGTGGTCGATCTCCTATGACCAGCGCTGCGTCGAGTACGCCCGCAGCCGGTTCGACGCGATCGTGCCCACGGACGTGCAGCATGAGTTGCCCTACGACCGTGCGTTGGAGCTCGGCTGCGGCACCGGCTTCTTCCTGCTCAACCTGATCCAGGCCGGCGTGGCCCGCCGCGGGTCGGTGACCGACCTGTCGCCGGGCATGGTGAAGGTCGCCACCCGCAACGGCCAGGGACTCGGGCTGGACATCGACGGCAAGGTCGCTGACGCCGAAGGCATCCCGTACGAGGACAACACCTTCGACCTGGTGGTCGGGCACGCAGTGTTGCACCACATCCCCGACGTCGAACTCTCGTTGCGCGAAGTGGTGCGGGTGCTCAAGCCGGGCGGCCGGTTCGTCTTCGCCGGTGAGCCGACCACCGTCGGAAACACCTACGCCCGCAAGCTCGCCGACCTGACGTGGAAGACGACAGTGCAGGCGATGAAACTGCCGTTCCTGAGCAGCTGGCGCAGGCCGCAGGAAGAACTCGACGAGAACTCGCGCGCCGCGGCACTGGAGTGGATCGTCGATCTGCACACCTTCGAGCCGTCCGACCTGGAGCGGATGGCCACCAACGCCGGTGCGGTCGAGGTCGAGACCGCCACCGACGAGTTCACCGCCGCGATGCTGGGTTGGCCGGTGCGCACGTTCGAGTCGACGGTGCCACCCGGCAAGCTGGGCTGGGGCTGGGCGAAGTTCGCCTTCGGCGGCTGGACCACCCTGAGCTGGGTCGACGAGAACCTCTGGCGCCACGTCGTGCCCAAGGGCTGGTTCTACAACGTCATGATCACCGGGGTAAAGCCGTCCTGAGTTTCACCCTCGACGACGTCAGCTACCTGACGTCGGGCGAGGGGGTGGCGGCGCTGGCCGAAGTGGACGCACTGCCACTGACCGACCGGGTGGCCTCGGCGGCCGCGGTGCGTGCCCGCTTCGGCGCCCACGCGCCCGCTCTGATCGAGACCACCCTGCTGCGGCGTCGCGCCGCTACGAAGCTGCCTGCCGCCGACGGATGGCTGTTCACCGACGAGGCACTGCAGCAGGCCACTGCCACGCCGGTGGCCCGGCACCGCGCCCGGCGGCTGGCCGGCCGCGCCGTACACGACGCCACCTGCTCCATCGGCACCGAGCTGGCCGTCCTGCGCGAGGTCACCACCGACCTCGTCGGCAGTGACCTCGACCCGGTCCGGCTGTTGATGGCCCGCCACAATCTGGGCCCGCAGGTAGCGCTGTGCCGCGCCGATGCCCTGCGACCCATCACCACCGAGGCCGTGGTCGTCATCGACCCCGCCCGGCGCAGCGGCGGCGCCCGGCGGTTCGACCCCAAGGCCTACACCCCGGGGCTCGACCAGGTGCTCCAGGTGTACCGCGACCGTGATCTGGTGGTGAAGTGCGCACCGGGAATCGACTTCGCCGCGCTGGCCGAGCTCGGTTTTGTCGGCGAAATCGAGGTGACGTCGCTGGCGGGTTCGGTTCGGGAAGCGTGCCTGTGGTCGCGCGGCCTGGCTCAGCCCGGGGTGAGCAGGCGTGCCACCGTGCTCGACACCGGCGAACAGCTCACCGACGCCGACCCCGATGAGTGCCGGTCCGGGCCTGCGGGTCGCTGGATCGTCGATCCCGACGGCGCGGTGGTGCGGGCCGGACTGGTGCGCCAGTACGCGGCCCGGCACGGACTGTGGCAGCTCGACCCCGACATCGCCTACCTGACGGGGGACACGCTGCCGGCGGGGACGCGCGGGTTCGAAGTGATCGACCAACTGCCGTTCACGGAAAAGAAACTGCGGCAAGTGCTTTCGGGGCTCGACTGCGGCGCACTGGAGATTCTGGTGCGCGGCGTCGGAACCGACCCCGACGCGCTGCGGCGCCGGCTGCGGCTGAAGGGGCCGCGTGCGCTGTCGGTGGTGATCGCCCGCATCGGCACCGGCCGGGCCAGTCGCGCGATGGCATTTGTCTGCCGCCCGTCGTGGTAGCGACGTACGCTGTGGGCACGTTCGTTATCCGGCACCGGCGCTCGTCTCTCGGCCAACACGGTGCGCCCACAGGTCAGCAAGGACATCCAGGATGCGCGCAAGGCTGATGGTCGCAGTGGCAGCGTTGGTGCTGGTCCCCGTGCCGGCCGGGCCGGCGTCGGCGGAGACGTCCCCACTGTGTGCAGAGCTGCGCGGTACCCCCGCCCCCGACGAGATGTGCGAAGTCCACGAGTCCAATCCGCAGTACATGCTCGACATGGTGTTCCCGGTCGACTATCCCGACAGCGGCGCATTGTCGGCGTACCTGAAGCAGACCCGAGACGGCTTCGTCAATGTCGCCGAGATGCCCGGCAACTGGAACCTGCCGTACGCATTGGACGTCAAGACCACCCGGTACAGCACCGACGATCCGGGAGCGGGTACCCGCTCATTGGCGCTGCAGATCTACCAGAACGTCGGCGGAGCGCACCCGTCCACCTGGTACAAGACCTTCAACTATGACCAAGCCACCTCGGCGCCCGTCACGTTCGACACGCTGTTCGCGGCGGGCACCGACCCGGTGGAAGCGATCTACCCGCTCATCATGAGCGACCTCACCAAACAGCTCGGGGAGCCCTCGATCACGCCGGTGGGCGACGGGCTCGACCCGGTGCACTATCAGAACTTCGTGCTCACCGACGATGCGGTGATCTTCTTCTTCGGCCAGGGCGAACTGCTGCCGGAGGCCGCGGGCGCGCTGCAGTCGAGCGTGCCGCGCAGCGCGATTCCGCCGCTGCAGCTCTAGGCCGGCGCGAAGCTGTAGACCTGGCCGTCGCTGGTGGCGGTGACCACCCGATGGTCGGGGCCGACCGACACTCCCACCGGGAAGCCGGTGGCCTCCGGTAGCGGATAGCGGTTGATGCCACGGCCGTCCGCGGGGTCGAACACCGTCAAGGCCAATCCCGGCCCGTCGGCCACCACGGTGTAGGCGACGTCGCCCGCGCGACTGGAGGTGGTCAGGGGAGCGACGTCGTCGTCACGCCAGATCTGCTCACCCCGGTCGCCGGCGTCGCGGATGGCGACCAGTGCCGAGCCCGGTCCGCCGCCGGCGATGAGCAGCCCGTCCGGGGCGACCGTCGGCGGTGTCTGTGCCAGGAAGCCGAGCGGCACCGACCATTTCACGGACCCATCGGTGGCGTTGAGCGCCCACAACTGTTCGTCGCGCCCGTTGACGTACACCGTGTCGCCGTCGGCGGAGAACACCGGAGCGCCCAGCACACCGCCGGTCACCGCGTCGCTGGTCCAGGCGCGCGCGATCAGTGGGCGCTGTCCCGGCTGGTAGCGCAGCCCGGTCAGAGTCGCCGCCGGAGCACCGGGCTGCCAGACGCCGAGCACGATCAGCTGTGACGCCGGGGAAAAGCCCGGCGCTGCGGCCACCGGGCAGCCCGGCAGCGCGGCCCCACAATCTGCCAGGCCACGCTGCGAGTCTCTCGGGTCGAGGTCGGACACCAGATCCACCGGGTTGCCCTCGACAGCGCCGCCGTGCGCATCGAACACCAGCACCTGCCCGAGGTGCGTGACCACCAGCAGCTGTCCGTTGCCGAGGAATCTCGGGGTCTGCGGCATCCCGATGACCAGGGAACGCCAGCGGATCCACTGGCTCAGCGCGGGGTAGCTCATCATCGTGCCGGGCTGGCCCACATAGAGGTTGCCGAAGCCGTCGAACAGCGGACCGGCGAACGCACCGCCCGGGTACAGGCGGGTGCACCACCGTTGCCTGCCGGCGTTGTCGTTCTCCCACATCATCAGCGTGCAGCCGGCCGTGGACTGGGAGTTGGCGGCCAGTTCGCCTGCGGCACCCAGCGCGACGGCGGCGCCGAGCTCGCCCTTGACCGATCGGGTCCAGTCGAAGGTCAGCTCTGCTGCGCCGTCGGTGGCGGTATAGCTGCTGTTCGCCGCGTCGGCGTATTGGGCCGGCCAGCCCGCGGAGGGGGCAGGCTCGACCCAGGAATCGGTGTTACTGCAGCCCGTCGCCGCCACCAGCGGCACGATGCCGAGCAGCGCGACCGCCAGCGCGACGAATCGCCGGTGCACCCGTATGGTTCCCTTCTCGCCGATCCCGAATGCCCCGATCCCGAAGCCCACCGAGGGTAACCCGAGCGGGTATCGGGCTCGCGTAGGCTTTCCGGCCATGACGACCATGTGGGGTGCGCCGATCCACAAGCGCTGGCGGGGATCGCGGCTGCGTGACCCGCGGCAGGCCCGATTCCTCACCCGGGACTCGTTGAAGTGGGTACTGGCCAACCGGGCCTACGGCCCCTGGTACCTGGTGCGGTACTGGCGCCTGCTGAAGTTCAAGCTGGCCAACCCGCACATCATCACCCGCGGCATGGTCTTTCTCGGTAAGGGCGTGGAGATCCAGGCCACCCCGGAGATGTCGCAGATGGAGATCGGTCGCTGGGTACACATCGGCGACAAGAACACCATCCGCTGTCACGAAGGCTCGCTGCGCATCGGCGACAAAGTGGTGCTCGGCCGCGACAACGTCATCAACACCTACCTCGACATCGAACTCGGCGATTCCGTCCTGATGGCCGACTGGTGCTACGTGTGCGACTTCGACCACAAGATGGACGACATCAACACCCCGATCAAGGACCAGGGCATCGTGAAGGGCCCCGTCCGCATCGGTCCGGACACCTGGGTGGCGGCCAAGGTCACCGTGCTGCGGGACACCTCGGTGGGCCGCGGCTGTGTCCTCGGCGCCCACGCCGTGGTCAAGGGCGTCATCCCCGACTATTCGATCGCCGTGGGCGCCCCCGCCAAGGTGGTCAAGAATCGCAAATTGGCCTGGGACACCTCGGCCGCCCAGCGTGCCGAATTGGCCGCTGCCCTGGCCGATATCGAACGTAAGAAAGCCTCGCGCTGACCGGCGTCGGCGATGACGGGCCGGACAGCGAGCCCGATTACCGGTTCACTCTGGCCAATGAGCGAACGTTTCTGGCGTGGCAACGCACCGCGCTGGGACTGCTGGCGGCGTCGGTCGCCGTCATCCAGTTCGTCAGTGAGGCGGCGCTGCCCGGCGCCAGGTACACGCTGGGGTTGGCGCTGGCGGTGCTGGCGACGCTGACGGCCGTGCTGGGGTGGTTGCGGTGGCGCCAGGTGGATGATGCGATGCGGCGGGGCGCGGCGCTGCCCCGGTACCTGAGTCCGGCATACCTCGCGATCGGGCTGGGCGTGATCGGGCTGCTGGTGATCGGGGCCGTCATCGTCAGGGCGGTCAGCGGTTGACCGAGTTCCGGGATCCGGGCCTGCAGGCCGAGCGCACCTCGCTGGCCTGGACCAGGACGTCGCTGGCGATACTCGCCAACGGCGCCCTGCTGATGCTGCACGACATCGCCCATCACCGAGCCGGCTTCGGCCTGGGTGCCGCCGGCATCGCCGTGGCCGTCGCGGTTCTGACCTATCTCATGGGCCTGCGCAGGCAACGGGTCCTGGCCAGCCACCCACTGCCGGCCCGGCTCACCCCGCACACCGAAGTCCTGGTCGTCACCGTCGCCGTGCTCATCCTGATCTCGGTCTCAGTGATTGCGGTGCTGATCTAGTGGAAAAGCGCACTGTCACTGCGGAATCGCTCGGGGCGTGGGTGATCAAGTGCAATCCCGCCAAGACCGACGTGGGGCCGATGCTGTCGGCGGGCAGAGCGAAATCAGCGTGGTGTGTCGCCGACAACTACCGCTCCCGGCTGATGGTGCCCGGGCAACGGGTGCTCTTCTGGGTATCGGCACATCCGCGCCGCGGAATCTGGGGCGCAGGCCGGGTCACCGCCGCGCCCGTCCACGACGGCGCGACGCTGCACGTGGCCACCGATATTCCGTTGTTCGACGAGCCGGTGACGGCCACCGCCCTGCAGATCGTGGCCGGATTGGACACCTTGGAGGTGTTCCGCTCGCCGCAACAAGCGAACCCGTCCTGGGTGACGACATCGCAATGGGCTGTACTCGAACCGCTGCTGCCGACCGGAATCTCGCTCGACTAACGCCCCGGCAGCGGCCGTTCGATGATGTCGCGGCGCGCATGCGGGTCGCGTTCGCGGCGTTTGGCGGCCAGGTACACCTGCGCGGTCTCGGATGCGACGGTGCGCCAGGAGAAATCCGACGTGAGACGCTCGCGCGCCGCCACCGCATGCCGCTGGGCCGCCGCCGGGTCGTCGAGCACCGTGCGTACCGCAGCTGCCAGCCCGGCGACATCGCGTGGTGGGCAGGACATTCCGGTTTTCCCGCTGATCACTGCTTCGCCGAGGCCGCCGACATTCGAGGTCACCAGCGGAGCCCCCGCGGCCGCGGCCTCCAGGGCGACGATGCCGAACGGCTCGTAGTGGCTGGGCAGCACCGCCGCGTCGGCACGGTGTAGGAGGCCCAGCAGCTCTTGGTGATTGACGTGCCCGGCGAAGTCGACCGCTTTGAGTACCTTGTGCTTGCGGGCCTGCTCGATGAGCCAGGCCTGCTGAGTGCCCTCGCCGGCGACGGTCAACGTGGTGCCGGGGTGGGTGCGCCTGATCCTCGGCAGTGCGGCGATCGCGTCCTGCACCCCCTTCTCGTATTCCAGCCGGCCCATGAACAGCAGTTCCGCCGGCCCGGTGCGCGGCCGTCGCTTCGCGAAAGGCCAACCGGCGGTGTCGATTCCGTTGGGAATTACCCGCACATCGGAAAGGTCGGGTCCGAACAGGTCGCTGATCTCGTCACCCATCGAGGCCGAGCAGGTGATCAAGGAATCCGAGTCGCGCACCAGCCACGACTCGACGGCGTGCACCTGACGACTGATAGCACCCGACACCCAGCCGGAGTGCCGCCCGGCCTCGGTGGCGTGAATGGTGGAAACCAGTGGTACGTCATGGTATTCGGCCAGTGCAATCGCAGGGTGGGCCACCAGCCAGTCGTGGGCGTGCACGATGTCGGGGCGCCACACGCGGCCGCGGGACCGAATGGCCAGGCCGGCTCGCAACATCGAATGTCCCATCGCCAGCGTCCACGCCATCATGTCGGTGCCGAAGCCGAACTCGTGCGGATCCTGGGCGGCGGCCACCACGCGCACGCCTTCGGCGACGCCATCGGTGCTCGGGTGGGTGCTCGGGTCGGTCCCGGTGGGTCGCCGGCTCAGCACCACGACCTCGTGGCCTGCGGACGCGAGTTCTCCGGCCAGGTGGTGCACGTGTCGCCCCAGCCCGCCGATCACCACCGGCGGGTACTCCCACGACACCATCAGAATTTTCATGCGAGGCCTGGTAGCCGCCGCGCGTCGAGGGCGCCGAAGAGACCGTCCGCGCGGTTCCAGCCCTGCGCGAGTCGGGTGGCGACGTCCCGGCGGCCGGACGCCAGCGCCCCGGCGATCTCCCTGGCCGCATGCGCGTGCAGGTGGGCGCGGTACCGCGCGTAATCGGCAGCGGAGTCCTTGCTGACCATGAAGGGCCAGTCGCTGGACACGGTCAGCAGCGTCTCGCGCAAGATCTGATCGGCGACGAAATCCCGGGGGGCCGGTGCGCCGGGCGCGGCCGCCTGCTCCAGGGCCTTGTCCACCGCGCTCAGTGCGGCGTCGACCACCTCGGTGTTGAGCTGCACCAGATCGGCCACCTGTTCACCGGACCACACCTGCCAGTCTTTGCCCGAACCCCAAGAGCTGGGCGGTAATTCGACAGGTTCGCCGACGAAGCCCTGGGCGGTGGCGTCCTGCAGGGTGCCGACGCGGACACCGGCCTCGGGCAGGGCCCGCAGTACCCGCTCTAGCCACACCGGGCCCTCGTGCCACCAGTGTCCGAACAGTTCGGTGTCGAAAGCGGCGACGACGTGCGCGGGCCGGCCCAGTCGCTCACTCTCGGCGATCAGGCGGCTGCGGACGATGGCGACAAAATCGGCGACGTGGCTGTCCACTGCGGCATCGGCGCGCTCGGCGTCATACGGCGCCTTCTCCTCCGAGGGCACGTTGCGTCCCGTGACCCGGGCGGGTTTGAGGCCGGTGGTGTGGTCGTAGGTGTGGAAGTCGCGGTACGCGGCATGGCCGGGATAGCCCGACTTCGGTGACCACACCCGGTAACTCACCTGCAGGTCACGCCCGAAGGCCACCACGTCGGTGTCGCCCACCGGCCTGCCCAGCGCGGTGTCGCCGTGCAGTGAGGGTCCGTCGACCATGAAGTGGCCGACCCCGGCCTCGGCGTAGCCCTGCTCCATGCCGGGCGCGTAGGCGCATTCGGGTGCCCAGATGCCGATGGGCGCGTGGGCAAAGCGGTGCTGGGCGTCTGCAAGCCCTTCGCGGAGCGCGAACTCACGGAGCCGGGGAGCCAACAGGGGCTGGAACGGATGCGCCAGCGGACCGCCGAGCAATTCGACAGTGCCGCTGGAGATGAGGTCCCGCAGCAGCGGGCCGGCGCCGTGCCGCCACTGGTCCTCGAATTCGCCGAGTGCCGCGTCGGCGTCGGCGTGTTCGCGAAAACCGAAGGTGCGTAATGCTTCCTGGTCGCGCATCGTGGTCGCCTCGACCGCGCGCAGTCGCCAGTTGGCCAGCCAGTGGTGCATGCCGTCGAGGCAGTACGGGTCATCGAGTTGGGCGGCGACCACCGGGGTCAGACCCAGTGACACCAGCGAGCGGCGGTTCTCGGCGGCCAGGGTGCGCAGCACCCGCAGCAGCGGCAGGTAGGACGCCGCCCAGGACTGATACAGCCATTCCTCGCCGACGGGCCAGCGGCCGTGATGAGCCAGCCACGGCAGATGGGTGTGCAGGACGAGGGTGAAGAGTCCCGGGACTGTTGACTCGGCCGATGAGTCCGTCACGGGCGTACCGCGATCGCCACCAGATCGAGGCTCGAGTCAATGTCGGCGCTGCGGCTGTCCAGGAGATCGAAGTCGTCGCTACGTACGGCGGCGACATCGGCCAGCAGGTCGGCGGGCCACGGCGCGTCGGCCACGGCCCGCGCGATCTGGGCGTCGATGATCGAGCCGCCGTACTTGGCATCCACCGTGCGCAGCCGGTCGCCGTGAAAGACCCCGGACATCGCCTCCACGGCAAAACCACCGTCCACCAGCAGCTCGGTGAGCTCGTCGGCATTGAGTTCGCGGGTGTGGAACGGATTGAGCGGGGTGTCCAGGCCGGGGGAGAACGTGATCCGGTTGGGCGTCGACATCAGCAGCAGGCCACCGGGCCGCAACACGCGTCGGCACTCACCGACGAACTGTGACTGATCCCACAAATGCTCGATCACCTGGAGGTTCACCACAACGTCCACCGACGCATCCGGCAGCGGCAGATCCGCCAGGTTGCCCTGGATCGCCTTCACCCGGGGATAGCGCGCGCGCACGTGGGCCACCGCGGATTCGTCATAGTCGACCCCGACCACCGACCGGGCGACCCCGGCCAGCAGGTCCGCTCCGTAGCCCTCGCCGAAGCCGGCTTCGAGCACGTCACGCCCTACGCACCGGTTGGTCAGCCGCTGGTAGACCACTTCGTGGCGGCGGAACCAGTAGTTCTCGATATCGAGTCCGGGCACGGTGCGTTCCCCGGTCAGCGCCATCGCTGGCTCGGGACTGGAACCTGTTCCAGTTGCGGCGTCACGACCGGCGCCGTCGGCAACAAAGGAGCTCATTGGAAGGCAGGCTAACCCGAAGCCAACCCAATCCCTAGCCCTCGCGATTCGGGGAGGGGTGATGGGGGTGAGAACCTGCAGGACGACGCGCTATGGTGGTTGAACGGACCACCTAAGTTACCGGCTAGTAACATTGCGGGTGGTACGAACCCAGGCTGTAGGCAAGAGGCTCCTCGGTGCAGTTGGACTGTGAATCAGTTTCGCTGTGCTGAGGCCCGTCAAGGAGGACGAAACAGAGTCATGACGAACATCGTGGTCCTGATCAAACAGGTCCCTGACACATGGTCGGAGCGCAAGCTGTCCGAGGGCGATTGGACCCTGGACCGTGAAGCCGCCGACGCAGTGCTGGACGAGATCAACGAGCGCGCCGTCGAGGAGGCGCTCCTGATCAAGGAGAAGCAAGGTGGCGACAGCTCGGTGACCGTGCTGACCGCAGGCCCGGCGCGCGCCACCGAAGCGATCCGCAAGGCCCTGTCGATGGGTGCCGACAAGGCAGTCCACGTGCAGGACGAGGGACTGCACGGCTCGGACATGATCCAGACCGGGTGGGCCCTGGCCCGCGCACTGGGCACCGTCGAAGGCGTCGAGCTGGTCATCGCCGGTAACGAGGCCACCGATGGCGTCGGCGGCGCAGTGCCGGCGATCATCGCCGAGTACCTGGGCCTGCCCCAGCTCACCCATGTGCGCAAGCTCAATGTCGACGGCGACAAGATCACCGCCGAGCGTGAGACCGACGACGGGGTGTTCACCCTCGAAGCGACTCTGCCGGCGATCGTCAGCGTCAACGAGAAGATCAACGAGCCGCGCTTCCCGTCCTTCAAAGGCATCATGGCCGCCAAGAAGAAGGAAGTGACCACCCTGACCCTCGCCGAGATCGGTGTCGAGGCGGACGAGGTGGGCGTCGCCAATGCCGGTTCCACCGTGCTGTCGGCCACCCCGAAGCCGCCCAAGACCGCGGGCGAGAAGGTCACCGACGAGGGTGAAGGCGGATCCAAGATCGCCGAGTACCTCGTTGGCCAGAAGCTGATCTAACACCCACTCACGAGACATAAGAGGCTGAGAATCCATGGCTGAAGTACTTGTGCTCGCCGAGCACGCCGAAGGTGCCTTGAAGAAGGTCACCTCCGAACTGATCACCGCCGCCCGCGTCCTGGGTGAACCGTCCGTCGTCGTCGTCGCCGCACCGGGCACCGCCGCCGGACTGGCCGACGACCTCAAGGCGGCCGGTGCCGCCAAGATCTACGTCGCCGAGTCCGACGACGTCGAGAAGGTCCTGATCACCCCGTATGTGGACGTGCTGGCCGCGCTGGTCGAGCAGGTCACTCCGGCAGCGGTGCTGCTGGCCGCCAACGCGGACGGCAAGGAGATCGGCGGCCGCCTGGCCGCCCGGATCGGCTCGGGCATCCTCACCGATGTCGTCGAGGTCAAAGAAGGCGGCAAGGGCATCCACTCGATCTTCGGTGGCGCGTTCACCGTCGAGGCCCAGGTCCCCGGTGACACCCCGGTGATCACCCTGCGTCCGGGGTCCATCGACGCCGAGCCGGCCGACGGAGCCGGCGAGCAGGTCACCGTCGAGGTGCCCGCTCCCGCCGAGAACGCCACCAAGATCACCTCCCGCGAGCCGGTCACCGCCGGTGACCGGCCGGAGCTGACGGAAGCGTCCGTCGTCGTCTCCGGTGGTCGTGGCGTGGGCAGCGCCGAGAAGTTCTCCGTCGTCGAAGACCTCGCCGACTCGCTGAGCGGCGCCGTGGGGGCCTCCCGTGCGGCCGTGGACTCCGGTTACTACCCGGGCCAGTTCCAGGTGGGCCAGACCGGCAAGACCGTCTCCCCGCAGCTCTACATCGCCCTGGGCATCTCCGGTGCGATCCAGCACCGGGCCGGCATGCAGACGTCCAAGACGATCATCGCGGTCAACAAGGACGAAGAAGCGCCGATCTTCGAGATCGCCGACCTGGGCATCGTGGGCGACCTGTTCAACGTCACCCCGCAGCTCACCGAGGCAGTCAAGAAGCGCCGGGGCTGACCTTCCCGCAGAATGCATCCATGCAGAACCCCGGCGCACCCAGTGCGCCGGGGTTCTGTTTCTCTGATCGGCGACGCGGGTGATGGCGGAACGGCAGCGACTCCACGGACGGGCAGGCGAATGCCGCGCGCTCGATGAACTGATCGCCGCGGTGCGCACCGGGTCCAGCCGGGTGTTGGTGCTGCCCGGGGAGCCTGGCATCGGCAAATCCGCGTTGCTGGAGTATCTGATCGAGTCCGCGTCGAAATTCTCGGTGGTCCGCGCGGCCGGGGTGGAGTCGGACATGGAGCTGGCCTTTGCCGGGCTGCAGCAGCTGTGCGCGCCGCTGCTGCGCTACCTCGATCGCCTTCCCGAGCCACAACGGGCCGCGATCGAAACGGCCTTCGGAATGTCCGGCGGTTCGGCCCCGGACCGATTTCTCGTCGGCCTGGCGGTGCTCGGACTGCTCGCGGCCGCATCCGAGGCGCAACCCGTGCTGTGCGTCGTCGACGATGCCCAATGGCTGGACCGGGTTTCGGCGCAGACGCTGAGTTTCGTCGCTCGCCGACTGCTCGCCGAATCGGTGGCCCTGGTCTTTGCGCAACGCGAGCCCGTGGTCGAACTCGCCGGGCTGCCTCAGTTGGTGGTGCACGGCCTGGCGGACACCGACGCCCGAATGCTGTTGCAGTCGGCGGTTCTCGGCGGCCTCGACCGGCGGGTACGCGATCAGATTGTCGCCGAGACGCAGGGAAACCCGTTGGCGCTGTTGGAATTGCCGCGGGATCTGAGCGCAGCCGAACTCGCCGGCGGATATTACCGGCCCGACGCCCGACCGCTGGCCGGGCAGATGGAGCAACGGTTCGCCGCCCGGATCACCAAGCTGCCCGCGGAGACGCAGCGGGTGTTGGCGGTCGCGGCGGCCGAACCGGTCGGTGATGCGATGCTGTTGCTGCGGGCGGCCGGGTTGTTGGGACTGACTCCGGACAGTGTGGAACCCGCGACTGCGGCGGGCTTGATCGAGGTGGACACCCGGGTGCGTTTTCGCCATCCGCTGGTGCGGTCGGCGGCCTATCGCTCGGCACCCGCCGGACAGCGGCGGGCCGCGCACCAGGCGCTGGCCGACGCCTCCGATGTGAACCTTGATCCCGACCGCCGGGCCTGGCACCTGGCCCATGCCGCGGTGCTGCCCGATGAGTCGGTGGCGGCCGAACTGGTTGCCTCCGCCGACCGGGCGCAGGTGCGTGGGGGCACCGCCGCTGCGGCCGCGTTCCTGGCCAGGGCCGCCGAACTGACGCCGGATCCGGCCGTCCGCGGTGCTCGCGCCGTCGCTGCCGCCGAGGCCAAGGCGGCGGCAGCGGCACCAGAGGCCGCCGAGGAGTTGCTGGCCATGGCGGAATCGGCGCTGCTGGACGACATCACCCGGGGTCGGGCCGCGCTGCTCCGCGCGCAGCTGATGTTCGCGCGCGGGCGCGGTACCGGTAGCGCTCCACTGCTTCGTGAGGCGGTCGATCAGTTGGCCGACACCGCGCAGCGGCTGGAACGGTTCGACGAGCGGCTGGCGCGGGAGACCCACCTCGCCGCGATCGCGGCGGCGATGTACGTCGGCCGGGCCGGCGGCTCCTCGTCGGTCCGGGACAGTGCGGCCGCTGCCGTGCGGGCGCCGTCGCCGAACCCGCGTCGGCCCGTCGACCTGGTGGTTGATAGCTTGGCGATCCGGCACACCGAAGGAAGTGCCGCCGCGCAGCAGGCGATGCGCGCCGCTGTCGACGCAATGGACGCCGAAACTTGGCTGTGGCAAGGCTTTCCGTTGGTGCATGAAGCGCTGACACACGAGTTGTGGGATGACGATGCCCGGTTTCGGCTGGCCGAGAAAGCTGTCCGACTGGCCACCGAAGCCGGCGCGCTCGCGGTGCTGCCCACCGCACTGGTCAGCCGTGCCGGGGTGCACGTCCTGCAGGGTGAATTCGCGGCGGCGGCGACGTTGTTCGAGAAGGCCGACGACATCTCGTCGTCCACCGGCAACGCTCCGGTGCGCTATCACAAGCTGATTCTCGCGGCCTGGTCCGGTGACGAAACCACGGCGACAGCGGTGATCGATGCCGCGGTGCGCGACGCCGAGAGCCGGGGTGAAGGCCGGGTGATCGGCTTGGCGCATTATTCAAAGGCATTGCTGTACAACGGGCTGGGTCGATACGAGGCCGCCCTCGACGCCGTGCGCCGGCTGTTCGACTATGACGACATCGGTTTGCGGGGCTGGAGCCTGGTGGAGCTGATCGAGGCGGCTGCCCGCGTGGGCGACCGGGACCTCGCCACCCGGGCGCTGGGCCGGCTCGAAGAGCGCACCCGAGCCGCCGGAACCGATTGGGCGCTGGCCACATTGGCACGATCGCAGGCGATGCTGGCCACGGGGGACGCCGAGAGGTTCTACGTCGAGTCGATCGAGCGGTTCGGCCGTACCCGGGTCGCGGTCATGCTGGCCCGCAGCCACCTGCTCTACGGGGAGTGGCTGCGGCGGGAGAACCGCCGCAGCGATGCGCGCACCCACCTGCGGCTTGCACACGAGAAGTTCACCCGGTTCGGTGCGAGCGCCTTCGCCGACCGGTCGCGGCGGGAGCTGGCGACCACGGGTAAGAAGACCGCCAAACACTCTGCGGGCCCTGGCGATGCGCTGACACCGCAGGAAGATCAGATCGCCGGGCTGGCGGCGGCCGGGCTCACCAACAGCGAGATCGGCGCACAACTGTTCATCAGCGCCCACACCGTGGAATGGCATCTGCGCAAGGTCTTCGCCAAGCTCGGCGTCCGGTCCCGGCGCGAGTTGCGTGGCACCCCCTGGCGGTAGCGGACTACGGGTTCTCCAGGGTTCGATCACGGCCCTAGCAGTGCCAAGGTAGAGGCATGTCCGAACGGCTCCTGCAAGCCATCGCGGCGATCGAGCCGGCCCTGCCCGCAATGAGAAAGGTGTTCGTGAAATGACAAAAATCGCAGTTGTCGGTGCCACCGGTCAGATCGGCTCGAAAGTCGTCGAGTTGTTGACCGCCGCGGGACACGATGTGGTGGCGGCGTCGCGGAATTCGGGTGTCGATGTGCTGACCGGCGCCGGTGTCGAGGGCGCGGTCTCCGGTGCTGACGTGCTGGTCGACGTGCTGAATTCCCCTTCTTTCGACGATGATCCGGTGTTGGAGTTCTTCACGACGTCGACGAACAACCTGGTGGCGGCGGCCACGAAGGCCGGCGTCGGACACTATGTCGCGCTGTCCATCGTCGGCGCCGACGGATTGCCGGAGAGCGGCTACATGCGCGCCAAAGTGGTTCAGGAGAACGCCATCACCGCGTCCGGGTTGCCGTACACGATCGTGCGGGCCACACAGTTCCACGAATTCGCCGAGATGATCGCCGGGTCGTTGATCGTCGGTGACGAGGTGCGGGTACCGGACGCGCAGATCCAGCCGATTGCGGCGGCCGATGTCGCCGCAGAGGTGGCGACAGTCGCCGCGGCCCCGCCCGTCAACGGCATCGTCAACATCGGCGGCCCCGACAAGATGTCTTTTGGCGACCTGGCCCGCGACGTGCTGGCCAGCCAGGGCAAGCAGCTGCCCGTCGTCGTCGACGCGCAGGCCACCTACTTCGGTACACCGGTGGACGGGACCAGCCTCGTCACCGGCGACGGCGCCGTGTTGGCCCCCACCCACTTCGCCGACTGGCTGGCCGCGAAATGACCACCGCCGACGATCTGCACGATGCGCTGACGGTGATCCAAAGCGTCACACCGCCGTTCATTCCGGCCGACGCCGAAGTGATGACCGCGATCATCGAATGGCCGCCAGGATCGCCGGGTGCGCCGCCGCACCGCCATCCCGGCGGCCCGGCCTTCGGCTATG
>JBEVFK010000124.1:0-81103 GCA_040512325.1 Mycobacterium sp.
CACCACCACCGCCGCCGAGAACGCTGCTGGGGGTGGTGTGCGGTTCGTGGTCAATGTGATCGCCCCAGCAGCGACGGTGACCGGCGACGGCAACGAACCCGGGTTTTTGCAGGGCTACGGGGTCATCGACGCCGAGCAGGTCCGGGACCTGGCGGCGCAGCCCGCCACGGTGCTGCGCGATCTGGCCGACCCCGACACCACCCCCACCCCCACCCCAGCGGGTGGGGTGTCCGGGACCGGTGGGGTGTCGCCGTTGTTGCGGCACCGGCCCTCAGCCGCGTTGGATCGGTGGGCGCGGTGTCGGGCGTTGACGTGTTCGTTCCCGTTCTGCAACCGCCCCGCCTGGAGCGCCGATCTCGATCACAGCATCCCCTTCGATCATGACAACCCGCTGCGCGGGGGCTCGACCATGGATGCCAACACCGACCCGAAATGTCGTCTGCATCACCGGATGAAAACCTTCGACTGCGGGTGGCGGACCCAGCAGTTCGTGGATGGCTCGATTGTGTGGACCTCCCCGACGGGGCGCAGCTACCGCTCCACTCCGGATGGGGCTGAGTTGTTCGACGACATCGCCAACGCGTTGCCGGCCCCGCGGCGCCCCGGCTCCTACCGCGACCACGCCACCCGGATCGCCGCAGCCCGAGCCGCGATGGCCGCCAAACGGGCCGCCAACACCGAAACCCGGCGAATCAACAAGGCCAGAGCCGACGAGATCGAGGGACGCCGATGGCGCAACGAGATGCGCTTCAAACTGTTCCTCTTCAAAGGCAAACCCTCAACCAGCCCGTTCTGCCGCTGGGTCAACGACCCCGACGAAAACGAAACCATCAGCGCCGACTGGCGACCACCACCACGAGAACCCACCACCGAATTCGATGAACCACCCTTTTAAGAGTCTGGGTGTCCGCAATTAGAGGTCTGGGTGTCCGCGGCGTTGAATTCAAAAGGACTGGCAGCGCTTTCGTCGTCATCGCGGTTGAAATTCACGCACGCCTGACCAGCTGAAATATCCACGTACCCATTTGAGCGCGGGGTATTCACCTTTCGACCTTCGTCACAAATGTCGGCTCGTCGTTTATGGCGTCGGGGGGCTCGGGTAACCCATTGGTCAGGCGCAACAAGCGCTTCCGAATCCAAAGTAGGACAACGCCAAGGGGTGAAAGAGCGAATATGTCTACCGCAGACAAGACCACACTGATCGCACAGTTGCGAACCGTGCTGGACCTGACCCATACCGAGATCCAGGTCGCCGAGACCCGCGTCGCACAGGCTCGTACCGAAGCTGTCCGCAAGGAACTCGAACAGAACGCCAACAACGGGCGTATCCGGGCCGAGGCCATCGAAAAGACCATCCGCGATCTCGGCGGATTCCCCGACGTGGTGGGCCCGTTCCTCGGTCGTGCCGCTGCCGCCGTGAAGGCGCTCACCGAGCAGGCCGAGCCGTTCGACGAAGCACTGCTGGGCGATCTGGCACTCGAGGATCAGCTCCTCGACCGGTCGCGCTACATCAAGGCGCTTGCCGTCGCGGCCAAGGAGTCTGATGTCGAGGCACTGGCCGACCGGTTGATCACCGCGCACTCGGCGACCGTCGAGTGGCTCACCACTGTGCTTGCCGAAGATGCCCTCGGTGGACCGGCCGCTTTGCGCCGGACCCCGCTGCAGGCTGCGGCCGGCACCGCCGTCAAGCTCGCCAACCTGCCTGTCACCTGGTCCTACCGGGGTGTGGATCGTGCCCTCGAGGCCATCCGCTCCACCCGTCCGGCGCTGGAAAACCTGCTCAACCGCGGGCAGCACGCCGGTGACGTGGCGACCAAGGTCGTCACCGCCGCTCGCGATGCGGCACTGCTGCGGGCCGAGGACGTCAGCCGCGAAGAGGGTGCCGATGACGCCGCCGATGCACTGCATTCGGTGCGTGCGGCAGCCGGCGTGGTCGATCCCAGCGAGCTGCCGATCGCAGATTACGACGAGCTGAACATCGCGGATGCCGTCGCCGCGGTCAAGGACCTCACTGAGCCCGCGGACATCCGTGTGATCGTGGCTTACGAGGAGGCACACAAGAACCGGGCTCGCGTGGTTTCCGCAGCGCAGACCCGCGTCGCCACCATTGCTCAGGAAGTGGTCGGCATTCGCTGATCGATCTCCGTACGTTGCGCCCCCGCCCATCGGCGGGGGCGCACGTGTGTGCGGATCGGCCGGGCGGATGATGCGTCCGCGATCAGCGGGGCCTTCATCTGGATCGCGGCGCAGAAGGCTTGGTGCGCAGAGCTATTCGTGAATGCGGCTGGCCATGTTCCGGGAGGTAGGACCGGGTCAGCCGATGACGCGGCCCACGTAGGGCGTCATGCCGTTGGTGCGCACCGGTGACACGGTGACCCCTTGGTCGCCGGTTTCGATCATCTGCGCATTGCCGATGAACAGGGCGACACTCTGGGTGCCGTCGGGGCCGTAGAAGACCAGATCGCCGGGCAGCGCCATCGCGGGCGCCACCTTGCGCACCGCGAGATACTGCTGACCCGATGACCGGGGCATCTTGATGCCGACGCCACCGAAGGCGTAGACGATCAGACCCGAGGCATCAAAACCGACGACGTTGGCCGCGGGTTCCGGCGCCAGATCGCTGGCCGCCGGGGGCACACTGAGCCCGATCGCCGGAGGGGCCTGACCGGCGACGCCGACGGAATCGGTGATGACGGCGGCCTCGCGCGGGGCACCCTTGGTGGGGCCGTTGGCATCCCCGCCGCCGTAGGTGAAGGGAACACCGCGGGCAGACAGGGCCCGGCCGATCACATCGCTGATCGCCTGCAACTGTGCCGGAGTCCGGCCGAACGGGTCCGCTGTCGCGATACCTGCCCCGAAACCTGCAGCCGCGACCAGCACGGCCAGACTGCACACCACGGCGTAGAAACGTTTCAGCATGTGACCTTTTCTCCCGACCAGTAACCGCCCTCGGCCAATCGAGGGCGGTCTTCTCTGTACTACTTGTACAGCCAGGTCTGCCGCGGGCTCCAATTGCCGCGCGGCGCAACGCCAATGAGATGCCGTACCGTGACCGAACGGTGACTGGCACCGACGACGAAGACCTCCCAGTCAGCCTTGGGGGCGACTGGGAGGTCTCGAGGTCGGGGTGTCAGGTCAGGCTAGGCGAGCGCAGCGAGCGCCGCGTCGTAATCCGGCTCCTGGGCAATCTCGGGTACCAGCTCCGAGTAGGCCACCTTGCCGTCGGCGCCGATCACCACAACGGCCCGGCCCAGCAGTCCCGCCATGGGCCCGTCGACGATGGTGATGCCGTAATCCTGGCCGAAGCTGTCGCGGAATCCCGACGCGGTGGTGACGTTCTCGATGCCCTCGGCACCGCAGAATCGCTTCTGCGCGAACGGCAGATCGTTAGACACGCACAGCACCGACACACCGCTGGCGGCGGCGCGCTCGTTGAACGTGCGCACGCTCGTCGCGCAGACCGGAGTGTCCACCGACGGAAAGATGTTCAGTAGTACGGGCTTGTCACTGAACTGGTCGCTGCTGACAGCCCCGAGGTCGGTGCCGGTCAGCGTGAAGCTGGGAGCCGGGGTGCCGATCGCGGGCAGCTCGCCGACGGTGTTGATGGGATTTCCCTTGAGGGTTATCTGTGCCATGGGCACAGTCTGCCAGGTGCGTTCAGCGGCGTGGCTGCCGGACTTTGTAGGTCGCCGGCCAGGACTGACGCGACTCGTCACCCACCAGTGGAAGTCCTGCTCCGCCGACCTTGACGTCGTAGGCCTCTTCGCCTGCGCCGACGAGCCGGTTGGCGTGTTCCTGAGCCAGGTAGTAGAGCTCGTCGATGGCCGCCTCGCTGTAGGCGACGAACGTGGTCTTGCGCTTGGCGTCGTTGGCGCCGGCCGCGAGTTCCTCGGGCCGGATCCGAGTCGCGAACACCGCGGCGACGAACAGCAGGAACGGGATGATCCAGTAACACCAGAACGCCACGGGATTCTCGGTGTCGACGATGGTCGCGCGGCTGTCGACGACCGGCGGAATCAGCGACGACACCGTCATCGCGGCGAACGCGCCCACCCAGATCCAGGTGAGCCGCGAGGTAGCCCGGAGAAAGCCCTCGTCTTCCAGCACGTGCGGGGGTTGGCGCTCCGAGGCGAACTCACGCACGAACGGCTGCCCGGTCGCCGCCCCGACAGCGGTCACCACCAGAATGGCGCCGTAACTCGCCGGCAGTATCCACCGCTCGAGGCCGGCCTCATTCAGGATCGCCGAGAGCAGCGCCAAGACCACAAACGTTGCGACGGCTCCGATTTCGAGCGACCGCCCCGGCGCGTTCTGGTACCTGCCCACGGCCAGTGCCGCCACGGCGGATACCAGAGCGGCCAGCGCCGCGATCAGAAACGGACTATTGCCCACCAACATCCAGTAGACAATCCAGGGAGCAAAACCGAACACAATGGCCACACGCGGCAGTCTAGGTGCTTACCGTACGGCCGACGGCATCCCCCACCTCGGCGCGCTCATTAATCTGTCGTGGTGCAGGTGATAGCCATCCATATCGCAAAAGGTCGCCGGTTGCCCACCCGATCGGTCGGGTCGGTGGTCGCCGAAGAGGGCAAGGGACTTGTCGGCGATCGTTATCACGGCACCCGGCACCGGCATGTGACCATCCAGTCCCAGGAGTATCTCGACCAGGCCGCCGCCGAACTGGGGCACGCGTTCGATTCCGGGTCGACGCGCCGAAACGTCACCGTCGATGCCGGCGAGATACCGACCAAACCCGGCACCCAGGTCCAGATCGGCGACGTCCACCTCGAAGTCGTCCGGGTGTCGGCCCCGTGCCGCCTGCTCGATGACGACATCGGCCGGGGGGCCGCGGCGGCGCTACGACGGCGGTCGGGGTCGGTCTGCCGGGTCCTGTCCACCGGGACGATCACCGTCGGCGACGACGTGAGCTTTACGACACCGCCACCGGAAGCGCCGCGAGCCCCCGCAGGGTGACGTTCGGTTTGTAGGCCGGTTCGCCACTGAGTCGGGCGCCGGGAAACCGGGCCGCCGCCGCCGACAAGGCGATCGAGGCTTCCAACCGCACCAGTGGCACCCCGAGGCAGAAATGAGTCCCTCGTCCGAAACCCAAGTGCCGAATGGTCTTTCGGTCCGGATCGAACTCTTCCGGGCGGTCGGTGGCGGCCGGGTCGCGGTGCGCCGCTGCCAGCAGCAGGATCATCGTGTCCCCTCGGGGCACAGCGGTCTCACCGATCAGCATGTCCTCGCCCGCGATCCGGCCCACCAGCTGTGCGGGCGCGTCGTAGCGCAGGGTCTCTTCGGTCACCGCCGCCACCCGGCTGGGATCGGCTGCCAGCGCCGCCCATTGGCCGGTATTCCGCAGCATCGCCAGCACGGCATGCGCGATGAGGCTGACGGTCGACTCGTGGCCGGCGATCAACAGGAGGTTGCAGGTGGAGATGATCTCGTCCTCGGAGAGCTGATCGCCGGTTTCCTCGACGGCGATCATCGCCGAGATCAGGTCGTCGGAGGGGTCGCGGCGACGGCGCTCGATGATCTCCCGGAAGTATCCGCGCAGCCACTTGCCCGCCTCGATGCGCTGGGCGAAGCCGTCGGGCGTATCGCCGGCGGCGAGGAACGGATCCACCGTCTGCCCCAGCAGCGCCGACGCCCGGCCGAAGCGGGGCTCGTCCTCGACCGGGACCCCGAGGAGTTTGCAGATCACCCCGACGGCAAGGGGGTACGCGAGATCGGTGACGGCGTCGAAGTGACCCCGCTGCTCCATCTCGTCGAGTAACCCGCCGACCATCGTGGTGATCTCCGGGGCGAGTTCGTTGATGACTTTCGGCACGAACGCCTTGCTGACCAACGTCCGCAGCCTCGTGTGGTCCGGCGGGTCCATGAACAGGAACGCCGGTGCCTGACGCCGGTCCACCAGACCGGCGAGCCCGAAGGGCCGCGGCTGCCGGCCCGCAGCGATCTGTCGCTGAGCGAGCGTCGATTTGAGCCGGTCGCTGGCCGACGCCGGATGCCGCAGTGCGGCATCACAATCGGCGAACGAGGAGAAGACGACCAGGTTGGCCTCCGGCAGTTGCAGGGGACCGTGTTCCCGCAGCGCCCGATAGTGCGGATAGGGATCAGCGCGGTTCGAGGGCGCGAACACATCCGCGAGCAGCGTCTGCGCGTCCGTGGGGTCCCCCATGGATTCATTGTGCAGAATCATCGTGTCGGCGTCGCCCGGCCCAGGTTCACGAAGGTCGCGTCCAGAACCGGCCGGCGGCCCGCCCGGACCGCCGTCCGCCGCGAGGCCGCATTACGACCGTCGATGGTGCCCACGAGCAGGGTGTCCGGATCGGCATCGTGTGCCCAGTATGCCTGTGCCGCGGCAGCATAGCCGTGTCCGGCGTGCGCGGTGACGACCACCTCCTCATCAACTTCGTGACCGTCGATCCAGTGCACCTGACCCGGCGCTATGGCCAGCGCTCCGACCGTGGCCTGCGCTGCCGTCACAGCGTGCAACTGCCCAGCGTCGTGCCAGCGGCGCAGGTCAGCAGGATCTGCCGGTCTCAGATTGCGCGCAAGGTCAGGATTGTCGGCGGCCAGCTGCTGGTAGCGCTGCTCGACGAGGGTGATGGCATCGTCCGGATCCCGGAACGGCATCAGCACCACCCGTTGATCGGGCATCGTCATCTCGGCGCACCGGGCGGCATACACCGTGTGGTCCAGCACCGCTGCCGGTGCGCTCGGCGCCCCCACCCGGTCGTGCAGTCGGGCCAAGGGCGGACGGAATGCGGCCCATTCCGCGGACACGCAGTCGGTCAGGTGATCGAGCTCGGTGAAGGTGTGGCAGATGATTTCGACGAACGGACGTCCGATATCGCGGCCGTAGAACCGGATGCCGCCGAGGAGGTCGCCGCGAGACGAACGCACCAGCCGGTGATTGAAGTCGCGTTCGACCACTCCCGGCAGCCGCACGTGGGCACTGAACGACCGCGCGAAGTCGATGTCCTCGATACGGTCGAACTCGGCTGTGAGCCAGCGGCTGACTCGTGGGAATCCGTCCGCACCGAAGAGGTCTTCCGCGACCGCGCACTGTCCGGCCAAGGACGGCCAGTGTGCGGGATCGGCGCTTGCGGTGGGTGCCCGGTTCACCTCGGCGACCCTAGTGGCTGACCCCGCCGCCGCCAATCGAATTTACCGATGACAGACGAATATCATTGGCGTGATTGACAATTCGACCCAATACTGCTCGACGCGGACGGTCCGCTACAGTCAGTGCGGTGACAACTCCCAGCGCAGAAGCCCCCAACGCGACGTCGTGGTCGGCCCAATTGTGGCGCGAGATCGAACCCATCTTCGACGCGACCGTGCGACATCCGTTTGTGACCGGGCTGACCGATGGCACCCTGGAAGCCGACGTCTTCGGCCATTACGTCACCCAGGACGTGCACTACCTGCGCGAATACGCGCGCACCCTGTCGCTGCTGGGCGCCAAGAGCCCGACGCCTGCCGAAACCGCGATGTTCGCCCGGCACGCCGTCGGTGTGGTCGACGACGAGTTGGCGCTGCACGCCAGTCTGCTCCCGGACCTGGGACTGGATCCGGCGACCATCGCCGCGACACCGGTAGGCCCCACGACCGTCGCCTACACGAGCTACCTGCTGGCCACCACCTACTCGGGGACCTTCGCCGAAGGGCTGGCCGCCATCGTCCCCTGCTACTGGGTCTACGCCGAGGTCGGCAGGCATCTCGTGGAGCGCGGATCGCCCAATCCGCTGTTTCAGCGCTGGATCGACACCTACGCCGGCGAGGAATTCGCCGCCGTGGTCACCGAGGTGCTCGCACTCGTCGATCAGGTGGGCGCCTCCCTGGGGGCTGAGGAGGAGGCGCGCGCCCGCATGCACTTCACCACCACGGCCCGGTACGAATGGATGTTCTTCGACGCGTCGTATCGGCGGGAGGGCTGGCCGGTCTGAGGCTCGCGCAAACCATAGAAACGAGATACCGCCACGACGCCAGCCCAGTCCGCAGGCCAGCCAGCAAACATGCGGAGCCCACAACGCGATCAGGATTTCACCTGAGGCGCGAGTGCCGATCCACCAAGGCCGCGCGATGGCCTGCGAAAACGACACTGTGAGCAGCATCAGGTGGTCTAGCAGCATCCGCCGGAGCAATCCGTCTGCCCGCAGAGTCAGCACCGCCCGGGCCTGCTCGCCCTCGACGCTGCCCCCGCCAGCTTAATTTGCCGCAAGCGTCAATGAGCTGTCTGACCGTCGAGCAATGCGTACAGTGGCAAAAGGGGTAAGTGCAGCAGCTTCACGGGGTGGGTATGGCAGGAACTGCGCAGGGACAGTGGGCGCGTGTCAAAGCGGGTGACGCTACAACACGCCCGGACACCATCGGCCCACGCGTCGACCCCACGTTCAGTGATCTACTCCAGGCCGCCGACTCGACCCAGGTTCACGTCCTGCGCGCCCTACTGCAGATGTCCCATGCGGTGTTGTGTGCGCACTATTTCGACGAAGCGCTGGAAGCGATCGCCCACCACTCGCTCACCGCGTTGGGCGCCGCCTCGGTGTCGATCAGCAGGTGGGAACGCCAGGACAATGTATTACGCACGCTGATCAATGTCGGCGATCTCGGCGACGGTGAGGACCGCTGGCCCGAAGACGAGCTGTATCCCGTCGACGCCGACCGTCAGGTGATGCAGCTGCTGCAGCACGGGCTGCCGTACATCGTCGCGATCGACGACCCCGGCCGCACGCCGCGGGATCTGGAGACGCTGGTCCGTCTCGGCAAGGAGTGCGAGATCGCGGTCCCGGTGATGCACAACGATTCCATGTGGGGTGAACTGTGGGCCACCGGAGTCGACGGTAGGCGATTCGGCCCCGATGATGTGCAGGTACTACAGGCGATCGCCGCCCACACCGCGGTTGCCATCGGACGTTCCGAGCTGTTCAGCGCCGTCTGGCGGCAGGCGTTCGAAGATCCCCTCACCGGCCTGGCCAACCGCCGCGGTGTTGACGAGGTCTTCGACGACATGGATATCGACGACGTGCGGCCGGCTCTGCTGGTATGCGACCTGGACGGCTTCAAAGAGGTCAACGATCGCCATGGACACCCGGCCGGTGACGCCTTGCTGTGCACCGTCGCCGATGCGCTCGCCGGCGCCGCGACCGACACCCCGGGCTCCCTGGTCGCCCGGATGGGTGGCGACGAGTTCTGCATCGTGCTGCCCGGGTCCACCCTCGAAGACGCTGAGCGCCTGGCGGTCAACGCCACGAGGAACATCATCGAGCAAGCGGGCCAGCATGTTTCGTTGAGCTGGGGTGCCGCGATCTACAGCCCGCTCATCGGCACCGGCCCCGCGCTGATCGCCACCGCCGACGCGGCACTGCTGCACTCCAAGAGGCTGGGCCCCGGCCGGTTCAGCGTCGGAGTCGCCGATCAGGACCCTGCGCCCACTCCCGGGATCCGGCGCCGGGGTGATGACGCCTCACCGAGGCAGCGAATGGCAGATCTGGTCCCCCGCATGGTCGAGGTGCTCGACGCGAACCGGCCCGCCAGTGCGGCGGCAGCGCTGGAAATCCTTGCCGTCAATGTCTGCAACGCCATCGACGCGGCCGCCTGGTCTGTCTCGGCCACCACCGAGGACGGCACCGGAATGCGGGCCCGGAGCGGTGTGGAGAGTTCCAGAGACGACGCCTCCGGCCTGCGGGTGCTGGTCACCTCGGCGGATATCGAATACCGGTTGACCGACTACCCGGCTACCGCACGAGCCATCGCGACAGGAACGCCGTTCCTGGCCGCGGTGGATGTCGCCGATTCCGATCCCCACGAGCTGGCGCTGCTCGAGGAATTGGGCTACCGCGCAGTGCTGGGCGTAGCGGCCGCCGACCGCGACCGCCACTATCTCCTCGAGATCTACTCCGATACCGGCCATACCGACCTGACCCAGGCGATGCCCTATGTCCGAGTGCTGGCGCACTACTGCTGCTCCGGTCACACGTAGAGTTTCTCGAATTCCTTGATCGACCGGTCGATATCGCCTTTGACCGCGCGGGCTGCCATGGCCCCGACCGGGCCGAACAACGGTGCCCCGCCGAGATTGATGGTGACGGTGAACGAACATCCCGACTCGGTGGGTGCGACGGCCATCTTGAGCCCGTACCGGGTGCCGCCGACGCCCTTGCCCTCGACCTCGAGCAGCTTGGGCGCGTCGAACTTCTTCACCGTCCAGGTCACCCGGTTGCGCATCCCCTTGGCGCCGGCGACGCCGACGATGGTTGTGCCGACCGTGATTTCGTCGGGCACCTTGCCGCGCCAGCCTTCGTGCATCACCAGCCAGTCGCCGAGCTCGCCGAGGTTCGACGCGTGGTCCCATGCGTCCTGCGGGCTCAGGGAGAGCTCACGGGAGAGTTCGAGTTTGGCCATGACATCGATCGTAGTCAGCCGATCGACACCCGATGTCTCTTTGATCGGTTTGCGACCAAGTCTTGACTGATTCCAAAAAAGGGGAGCATAGTGGCGTCGTGGCCCTCACATCTGATTTCGCGGATCAGCTGCGCGCAGCTGACCTCCGAGTCACCCGACCAAGGGTCGCCGTTCTGGAAGCCGTCCACGCCCACCCGCACGCCGACACCGAATCGATCTTCGGCACGGTACGCACCTCACTGCCCGAGGTGTCTCGCCAGGCCGTATACGACGTGCTCAACGCCCTCACCGCCGTGGGCCTGGTCCGACGGATCCAGCCGTCGGGTTCGGTGGCTCGCTACGAGTCCCGAGTCGGCGACAACCACCACCACGTCGTGTGCCGATCGTGTGGTGTCATCGCCGATGTCGACTGCGCGGTAGGTGACGCACCCTGCCTGACAGCTTCGGATGACGACGGTCTGCTGGAAGGTTTCTCGATCGACGAGGCCGAAGTCATCTACTGGGGTTTATGCCCCGACTGTTCCACCGTTCGAAGTTCCTGATCACAGCCCGTGATCGCAGCCCCATCACCAAAATGATGTACGGAATCTGAAAGGAAAACCGTGTCTTCTGATACGTCCGATGCCCGTCCTCCGCACCCCGATACCACTCCCGGAAACGGAAGCGAGTCCGAGAACCCGGCGATCGATTCGCCGACGCCGAAAAGCCATGCGCCCCTGAGGAATCAGGATTGGTGGCCGGAGCAGGTCGATGTCTCAGTGCTGCACCGCCAGTCGTCGAAGGGCAACCCGTTCGGCGAGTCTTTCGACTACGCGGCCGAATTCGCCAAGCTCGATGTCGAGGCCCTCAAAGCCGACCTCATCTCGGTCATCACGACTTCGCAGGACTGGTGGCCCGCCGACTACGGCAGCTACGCCGGCCTGTTCATCCGGATGAGCTGGCATGCCGCCGGGACCTACCGCATCTTCGACGGCCGCGGTGGCGGCGGTCAGGGCAGCCAGCGCTTCGCTCCGCTGAACAGCTGGCCCGACAATGCCAACCTGGACAAGGCGCGCCGGCTGCTGTGGCCGATCAAGCAGAAGTACGGCAACAAGATCTCCTGGGCTGATCTGATCGTGCTGGCGGGCAACGCGGCACTGGAGTCCGCGGGCTTCAAGACGTTCGGCTTCGGATTCGGCCGCGAAGACATCTACGAGCCCGAGGAAATCCTCTTCGGCCAGGAGGACACCTGGTTGGGCACCGACAAGCGCTACTCCGGTGAGCGCGAGCTGGCGGAGCCGTACGGCGCCACCACAATGGGTCTGATCTACGTCAATCCCGAAGGCCCCGAGGGCAAACCGGATCCGTTGGCCGCGGCACACGACATCCGCGAGACGTTCGGCCGCATGGCGATGAACGACGAGGAGACCGCAGCGCTGATCGTCGGTGGCCACACCCTCGGTAAGACTCACGGCGCCAGCGCCGACGATGTGGGCCCCGAGCCCGAAGGCGCGCCGATCGAGCAGCAGGGCCTGGGCTGGAAGTGCCCCTTCGGCTCCGGCAACGGCGCGGACACGATCACCAGCGGGCTCGAGGTCGTCTGGACCGGCACCAACACCCAGTGGAGCAACAGCTACCTCGAAATCCTGTACGGCAACGAGTGGGAACTGACCAAGAGCCCCGGCGGCGCCTGGCAGTTCGAGGCCAAGGATGCCGAAGCCACCATTCCCGACCCGTTCGGCGGCCCGCCGCGCAAGCCCACGATGCTGGTCACCGACGTCTCGATGCGGGTGGATCCCATCTACGGCGAGATCACCCGGCGGTGGCTCGACCATCCCGAAGAGATGGACGCGGCGTTCGCCAAGGCCTGGTACAAGCTGCTCCATCGCGACCTGGGACCGATCTCCAGGTACCTCGGCCCGTGGGTGGCCGAGCCGCAGCTGTGGCAGGACCCCGTGCCGGCCGTCGAAGGTGCACTGATCTCCGATTCCGATGCCGCCGCGCTCAAGGCCAAAGTGCTGGAGTCCGGGCTGTCTGTTCAGCAGCTGATCAAGACGGCGTGGTCGTCGGCTTCCAGCTTCCGCGGCACCGACTACCGCGGTGGCGCCAACGGCGCGCGGATCCGTCTCGAGCCGCAGAAGAGCTGGGAGGCCAACGAGCCGTCCGAGCTCGCCAAGGTGCTGCCGGTGCTCGAGAAGATCCAACAGGAGTCCGGCACCACGGTCTCCCTGGCCGACCTGATCATCCTGGCGGGCAACGCAGCTGTCGAGAAGTCCGCCAAGGACGCCGGTTTCGACGTCACCGTGCCGTTCAAGCCGGGCCGCACCGACGCCTCGCAAGAGAGCACCGATGTGGAGTCGTTCGCGGTGCTCGAGCCCCGCGCCGACGGGTTCCGCAACTACGTGCGGGCCGGCGAGAAGGCCCCGCTGGAGCAACTCCTGATCGACAAGGCGTATTTCCTGAACCTGACGGCTCCGGAGCTGACCGTGCTCGTCGGCGGTCTGCGGGTCCTCGGCGCCAACCACGGGGGCAGCAAGCACGGCGTGTTCACCACCACTCCCGGTGCCCTCACCAACGACTTCTTCGTGAATCTGCTCGACATGAGTACGCAGTGGAAGGTGTCGGAGTCGCAGGAGAACGTCTACGAAGGGACAGACCGGGCCACCGGCGAGACCAAGTGGACCGCGACCGCCAACGATCTGGTGTTCGGCTCGAACTCGGTGCTGCGCGCCTTGGCCGAGGTGTACGCACAGGACGACAGCAAAGAGAAGTTCGTGAACGATTTTGTCACGGCGTGGGCCAAGGTCGCTGATTCGGACCGGTTCGACGTCAAGAAGTTCGACGCCAAGAAGTAGTCAGTAGAGGCCGGCACCCCGCGAGCTCCCCCAGCTCGCGGGGTGCCGTTCGCTCTACAGGTGCCCCATCTCCCTGGACAGCCGTGCGGCCTCCAGGTAGCTGTCCCGCCGCGGGTAGTGCTGATGCGGCTCAGGCAGATGGTGCGGCACGTGTTGCCACGCCGCCGAGATGTTCTGGCCCAGGTGGTGTGGATGAGGCTGCGGCGACTCCGCCGTCGGCGGCTTGGCGTGCAGCCCCCACGGTAAAAGCGACATGTTGATTCCTCCCGATTCGCGCTTCGCCTCAGCCCAATATCAATTCAAAGTGACTGGTACAGGGCCGAATAGACGAATAAGAGACAACCACTGCGCGGTGGCGAAATCCTCATTCAGATGGATGAGATGGGGTTAGTGTGCGAAGCATGCGAACCGGAACTGTACGGACAGGTCGATGGTCGCGGTCGAGGATTTTTCGCGGCTAGTCGCAGGCATTTACGCCGCAGTGGTCGCTCCCGAATACTGGGAGCCGACCATTCGCGATATCCACGAAACCCTCGGTGGCACAGCAGGTGCGCTGCTGACCGCCGACGGCACGGTGTGGTCCATCGAGAACTCGATCCTGCCCGCCGGCGCCGCCGAGAGTTATGCCCAGCACTACTGCACCGTCGACCACGTGCTGGCAGCTGTGCACGCCGGGTCGGTCGGCGCTGTCCGCACCGGAGTCGAACTGGTGGACCCCTACCGGACCACCGAGTTCTACGCCGAATGGATGCATCCATACCAGCTGGATGATGGTCTCTTCGTGAAACTCAGCGACGGGCCGCACCCGGCCTGCTTTATCGTCGCGTCCCCCCGCCGAACCGAATCATTCGACACCCTGGAGCGCCTGAAAGTGGTCGGCGGCCTGGTGCCCCACCTGCAGCAAGCTGTGCGCCTCCGCGACAGGTTCACCGCGCTGGTGGACCGGGCCGCCGAACTGACCAGCGCCCTCGGGGTGATTCGGCACGGCATTCTGGTGGTGGATCTCGACCAGGTGGTGCTCACGGTGAATTCTGCCGGCGAACGCATCCTGCGAAGCGCGGACGGCCTGTGTCTGCACACCGGCCGGATCAGCGTCACCCATTCGCGTGGCGCACGCGAATTGTCCTCGGCGATAGGCGGAGCCATCACCGGGCAGGGCTCCGGCGTGGGCTTCGCGCAGTCGTTCACCTGTGGACGGCCGTCGGGTAAACGGCCCTACGTGCTGCACGCCCTGCCAATTCAGCCCGATGACACCAGGGGTCGTGCCGTGGCCCTGCTCCTGATCGTCGACCCGGAAGTCGAACCAGAGCCTCCGGCGGCACTGCTGCGCCGCCTGTACCACCTGACCCAGACCGAAGCCGAGGTGGCGTTGCACGTGATGCACGGAGTGGACCTCAGACAGATCTCGGAGCGGCTGGGCATTTCCCTGACCACAGTGCGCACTCACCTCCAGCATGTCTTCGACAAGACCGACACCCACCGGCAGGCCGAGCTGGTGCACCTGTTGCACCTCCTGGACCCGTGACCGACACCAAACACGTTGCGAACAACGCTTTTCCGACCAGCCGCAGAGATCGGTGTGGCAGCAAAATTCTCACCAAGCATGAGTGCGGGCCTGCTCACACCGTCTGGCCCCCGTCATCACGCCTTGGTGACTTGAAATCGACGGTGCCGGAACGCTCGGCTCTATCGGCGGCGATCGATGACGCGTGCGCCACCGCGAACTCAGGAACCGGATGGTGAGGCCCAGAATGACCCGGCGGGACCTCTCACTGCCTCTGCTGCACCGCTCGGCCCGACGATCGAATAACGCAGCCTACGAACGCGACATCGATGGGAACGGTAAGGTCTTTCTGTCGCACTCCAGCACAGGGTTGCGCTGCTGAAGTGACGTGACGAGAAGGACCCTGCATTGTCGATGAGAGCGCCGCATTTCCCGGAACCGGCGCCAGTCCTGCCGTATCACCCGCACCAACAACCGTTGTCACTGCTGTTGGTCGAAGACGACCGCGCAGACGCCGTGCTCGTCGAAGAACTGATCGCCGACGCTGCGGCCGATATCGGGTTGGTATGGGCGGCGTCGTTGGCCGATGCCGAACGGGAGCTGGCGATCGCACGGCCTGACTGTGTACTGCTGGATCTCAATCTCCCCGACGGCAACGGCATCGCGGCGCTCGACCGAATCTCGACCTTCGACTCGACCGTTCCCGTGATCGTGCTCACCGGCCTCAGCGACGAGCCTTTCGGCGTCTCAGCAGTGGCATCAGGCGCGCAGGATTACCTGGTCAAGGGCCGGGTGGACCCGGATATGCTGCGCCGGTCGGTGCTGTATGCGATCGAACGCAAGCGCGCCGAACTGACCGCGGTCGAACTCCATGCCAGCCGGCTTCGAGCGCGGGAGAACGCTCGGCTGGAACGCGGCTTGCTGCCCTCTCCCCTGCTGCTCGACAGCCCCGGAGTGGAGATCGTCGCCAAATATCGCCCCAGCCGGGAAAACGCGCTGCTGGGCGGCGACTTCTACGACTTCGTGCAAACTCCCGACCGCACCGTGCACGTGATGATCGGCGATGTCGCCGGGCACGGACCCGACGAAGCGGCGCTGGGGGTCGCCCTTCGCATCGCGTGGCGGGCGCTGACCTTCGCCGGGTTGCGGGGGTCGGACCGGATGGGCCAGCTCGGCAGAATCCTGCACGCCGAGCGGGCCAACCGAACAACGTTCGCGACCGTACTGAGCCTGGCCATTCCACCCGACAGTCCCCGGATCACCGCCGTCCGCGCCGGCCACCCCGGCATGCTGATGCACGGGCACGGCACCGTGGAGTGGGTGGAACCGCCCGGCGGCCCCGCACTGGGCCTGCGCTCGGGCGAATGGGTCGCCCAGCAGGTGGACCTGCCTGCGGGCTACGGTCTGGTGCTGCTGACCGACGGACTGTTCGAAGGTCATTCCGGCAAGGGCAACGAACGACTCGGAGAAGACGGTCTGCTCGAACTCGCACGCTCATTCGCCGGCCTGCCCGGACCGGAGTTCGTCGACGCCTTGATCAGCGGAGCCGAAGAACTGGCACGGTCCCACGGTGGACTCACCGACGACGTCGCCGTCGTCCGCGTAGAACGGACCACCACGTGACCGAGCCTCGGCCCGGATTGGCCCGTGGGTTGACCGTCCAGGGCTGGCTCAACCTCGTGTTGTCCGTCATGGGTGTCATCGTCCTGGGCGGCGGCGTGGCCGCAGCGCTGTTGCTGAACCGCTCATCCGACGTGATGGACGAACTCACCGAGCAGATCGGACCGGCGCGTATCGCCGGTTACCAGCTGCAGGCAGCGCTGCGCGACCAGGAGACGGCGGTGCGTGGGTATCTGATCGCCGCGGACCGCCAGTTCCTGGCTCCGTTCTACGACGGCCAGCGCATGGAGCGCGAAGCCGCCGAAGCGATGCGGGAGCATCTCCAGGGACGCACCGACATGCTCGCCGAACTCGACGCCATCGAGGCCGAAGCCAACGGCTGGCGCGAATCATTTGCCCTCCCGATCATCAACATCGTGGTGCCCGGCGTGCCGACCTATGTCGACAGCGCCACCTCGGAGCGCGGAAAGAGCGACTTCGACAGCCTCAGGGCCCTGTTCTCCGTGCAGAACGAGAATCTGGTGGCGGCGCGGGTAGCCGCAGGTGAGGAACTCGAGCGGATCAACACCTGGCGCAATGTCGTGCTCGAGGGGGTGGTGATCGCCTTCTTGATCACCGCGCTGCTGCTGGCCCTGCTGGTCCGCAACGCGGTGTCGCGACCGCTGGGCGCTCTCGCTGCCGCCTGCCGGCGGATCACCGACGGTGACTTCGGCGAACGGATTCCTCAACGCGGCCCCAGAGACATCCGCAGCATCGCCCGCGATGTCGATGACATGCGCATGCGCATCGTCGAGGAACTGGAGATCTCGACCGGTGCGCAGGCCCGGCTCGCCCAGCAGACCGAAGTCCTCGACGAACAAGCCGTGGAACTGCGCCGCTCCAACGCCGAACTCGAGCAGTTCGCCTACGTGGCGTCCCATGACCTGCAGGAACCGCTGCGCAAGGTGGCCTCGTTCTGCCAGCTGCTGGAAAAGCGGTACGGCGACAAGCTCGACGAACGCGGCATCGAATACATCGGATTCGCCGTCGATGGCGCGAAACGGATGCAGCTGTTGATCAATGACCTGCTGGCCTTCTCCCGGGTCGGTCGGCTGAACTCGACGCACTCCGAAGTGGATCTCGACGCGACACTCGAGACGGGGTTGGCCAATCTGGCGACGTCGATCGAGGAGACCGGAGCCGAGATCATTCGGCCGACAGCGCCCATGCCGCAGATCGTCGGCGACCCGACATTGCTGGCGATGCTGTGGCAGAACCTGATCGGCAATGCGATGAAATTCCGTAAGCCGGACACCCGGCCGCGCATTGTCATCGAGTGCGAGCGGGGCACCGGAGAACGTGCCGGAGACTGGTTGTTCGCCGTCACCGACAACGGGATCGGAATCGAAAAAGAGTTCGTCGACAAAGTCTTCGTGCTGTTCCAGCGACTGCACGGCCGCGACGCCTACTCCGGTACCGGTATCGGCCTCGCGATCTGCCGCAAGATCGTCGAGCACCACGGCGGATTAATCTGGATCGACACGTCCTACACCGACGGAACCCGCTTCCGCTTCCATCTACCGGCACCTCCGCAGACAGGAATCACTGAATGACATCCGCAGGCCGCGCAATCGACGTACTGCTCATCGAGGACGACCCGGGCGACGAACTGATCACCCGGGAAGCGTTCGAGCACAACAAGATCAAGAACACCCTGCATGTCGCCCACGACGGCCAGGAGGGCCTGGACTTCCTGTACCGCCGGGCCCAGTTCGCGAACGCACCGCGGCCGGACCTGATTCTGCTCGACCTCAACCTGCCCAAGTACGACGGGCGCCAACTACTCGAGAAAATCAAGTCGGACGCCGATCTGGCCCTCATCCCGGTGGTGGTGCTCACCACGTCGTCGGCCGAGGAAGACATCCTGCGCAGCTACAAGCTGCACGCCAACGCCTATGTCACCAAGCCCGTCGACCTCGATCAGTTCATGAACGCGGTGCGCCAGATCGACGAGTTCTTCGTCCAGGTCGTCCGGCTGCCGAAGCCCTGACATGTCCTCGATCCTGACGGTGAACCTGGCCGAGCCCCGCCGCAGCCCGGACAAGCCCGAGCTGTCCACCGGAATCGACAAGCGCCCCACCACCGACGCGGTGGAGGTGCGTGGTCCCGGGCCCAGAAAGGGCGGCCTGGGCAGCGGACTCGTCGGCGACCTGATCGGCAATTCCAAGTTCCACGGCGGCGATGACCAGGCGGTGTACGCCTACGCCCGTGAGGACCTGGACGAATGGGAAACCGAGTTGCAGCGCGAGCTGACCAACGGCATCTTCGGCGAAAACCTCACCACCGCCGGCGTCGACGTCACCGGCGCCCGGATCGGTGAACGCTGGCACGTGGGCTCCGACGGCCTGGTGCTGGAAGTGTCGTCGCCGCGGACGCCGTGCCGCACCTTCGCCGGGTTCCTGGAGATCCGCGGCTGGATGAAGAAGTTCACCACTGCCGCCAAGCCCGGGGCGTATCTCAGGGTCGTCGAGCCCGGCACCATCCGCGCCGGTGATGACATCGTGGTCGCCAGCAGGCCCGACCACGACATCACCGTCAGCCTGGTGTTTCGCGCCATCATGGGGGAACCGGAACTGCTGCCGCAGCTGCTGCCCGCCGAAGCGCTCCCAGAAAAGATCAAGAAGCTGGCGCTCAAACGGACCTGACCGTCAGCCCCACTCGAAATGCTGATAGTCCTTCGGCGTGCGCCAGTACCCGCCCCACCGCCACCCGTGCTCGGTGAACGCCCGTACTGCTGCGTCGTCGGCGTGGAGCAGGCCCGGATCGATGCGGTTTCGGTCCAGGTAGACGCCGGCATTCGCCGGCTCGTAGGCACCGGTGCGGTCGATGTAGGGGTTGAAGCGCGGGTTCACATCGATGGCACGGCCGTAGGCGTGAAATGACCATTGGCTGCTGCCCGGGATGCCCCGGCAGTTGAAGGCCGAGGTGTTGTTGTCGCGCATGGACAGTTCGTCGTCCGCGTCGGGATACCGCTCGACCGTCTGCATCCGCTCGATCGGAAAACCGATCCGATACAGGCGATCGAAGACCGCGATGACCTCATCGACAAGATCCTGGTGGACCACGAGCTGTCCGCGATGCGGCAGCGCGTCCAGACCCAGGTAGTCGAGTTCGACGCGGCGCAGCTGTCCCGGTGCGACCGGGCAGCCCGGACGCCAGGTGGCACCGAGTTGTGCTGCGGTGACCGGCTCGACGACGGGAGCCTGGGCCTGGGCAGTAGGCGCAGCTGTGCCTGCGACAAGGATTGCTGCAGCACAGGCCAGTGGCCCGAGGCGCCTTCTGATCGGCCGGTCAGTGCAGGGGTGGCTCACCGTATCCATCGTGCCAGGCGGCGGCGGCGAGCCTTCCCCCGTACGTGGCTACACCAGCACCTCCGCTGATTCCAGGCCGCTCTTGAGGTTCGACAGCTTCCACGGCCAGCCGCCGGAAATGAGCTGGCGCACAGTGCTGTCCGCCGGGAACGGTCCATGGATCACGGTGAGCTTCACCTGATCCTGCGCCGGTTCGATCTCGAAGGTCACCGTGGACCGCGGCTCGGCGGCCGCTTTGGCGACCGTCTCTGCACTGATGCCCTTGAAGGTGGCGAGTTCGGGCACAAAGGTGTGGAAGGTGATCATCAGGCGGCGGTACGGGTCGTACTCCAGGACCACCTGGTCGGGGTGTTCGATGCTGAGACCGTCATCGGCCCACGCATAGGTGGCGCCCTTCTGCCAGTCCGAGACCAGCGCATGCCCGAGGTAGCGCTGTGAGAACACCGGGTCGGTGAGTGCCTGCCACAGCCGTTCCGGCGTGGTCTTGATGTAGGTGGTGTAGACGAAATCTGTTGACTCGCTCATCGATTCAATCTCCAATGCAGTTTTCAGGTCAGCGAGAGCGTGCACCCTCGCCCGGTCGTACTGGCGAATCCATCGGTCGGCGATGGCGTTGATCGGTTCGGCGTTGACGAAGTGCAACTTCTCCCGGCCGCGCCACCTGGTGGTGATGAGATTGGCGGCCTCGAGCACCCCCAGATGCTTACTCACCGACTGCCGCGCCATCGACAATCGGGCGCACAACTCGGTGAGGGTCTGGCCGCTGTGGGCGTTGAGACTGTCCAGCAGCAGTCTCCTGCTGGGATCGGCCAGCGCCTTGAACACCTCGTCCATACCTCGCCTTTCATATGCAGCCTTTCAGCTGCATGTCGACCATAGGCAGCCATTGGGCTGCATGTCAAGGGTCGTGTTGAATGCAGGACATGAGCACCCGTTGGCAAGGCAGCTCTGCACCCCGGGGCGACGACTACGACGCACGTTGGCAGAAACTCGCGGCCTCCGGCCAGAGCGTGCACGGAGAAGCCGACCTACTGGAGCAGCTCCTCAACGGCACCGGAGGCACTCGCGTGCTCGACGCCGGCTGCGGAACCGGCAGAGTCGCCATCGAACTGGCCGCACGCGGGTTCACCACCGTGGGAGTGGACAGCGACCCGGAGATGCTTGCGGCAGCACGTGCGAAGGCACCCGAGTTGACCTGGATCGACGCCGACCTCAGCGCGCTGGGCAGTGCGGTCGGCGGCGGCGTCGACGTTGCCGTTTTCGACCTGGTGGCAGTGGTCGGAAACGTGATGATCTTCCTGGCGCCGGGCACCGAAGAACAGGTGGTGCACGACGTGGCGGCGCGCCTGGTGCCCGGCGGACTGCTGGTCGCCGGGTTCAGCCTGCGTCCCGGCCGGCTGCAACTCGACGCGTACGACCGTTACGCCGACGCGGCCGGCCTGCGCTTCGTTGCCCGGTGGGCCACGTGGCAGCAGGCACCCTTCACCGGCGGTGACTATGCAGTGTCGGTGCACCGGAAGTGATTCTCCCCCAGCTTGATTCGAGCCTCCCCCACCTCGCCGACGTCGTCCCCTCGGTACTCGCCGCCATGGGCGCTGTCGGCTTCCGGGGCACCCTGCCGGTGGGGGGCAGAGTCGCCGGCGCGTGCGTGTTGCTGATCGACGGCCTGGGCGCCGAACTGCTGGACACCTACGCCGCCGATGCACCCGTTCTCGCCGCCATGCGCGGACCGATACTGCAGGTCGGATTTCCGTCGACCACCGCCGCCGGTCTGGCTGCGGTCGGAACCGGGTGCCGCTCCGGGCAACACGGCATGGTGGGTTACACGTTCCGCGTCCCCGACGCCGGCGTCGTCAACGCGTTGCGGTGGCGCCCGCACCCGGCCGGACCCGACCTGCGTGACGAGTTGATACCCGAACGGGTGCAACCGCTGCCGACGAACTTCGAACGGGCGACGGCGGCGGGGATCGCCGTGAGCGTGGTGTCCGGCGCCGAGTTCGCCGGGTCCGGTCTGACCCGCGCCGTCCTGCGCGGCGGCCGCTACGTCGGGGTACACGCGCTGGGCGACCTGGCGGCCGGCGTGCGGACGGTGATCGACGGGCAGGGTTTCTGCTACGGCTATCACGGTGAGCTCGACATGATCGGTCATCTGTACGGCCCCGGTTCGGCGGCCTGGCGCATGCAGTTGCGGCAGGTGGACCGCCTCGTCGAATCCGTGGTGGAGACCCTGCCCCCCGACGGATTGCTCGCGGTGGTCGCCGACCACGGCATGATCGGCGTCGATGACAAGCAGATGGTGGACCTCGACGCCTCGCGGTCGCTGCTCGACGGTGTCGCGGCCATCGGCGGCGAAGCCCGGGCCCGCCACGTCTACACCACCGACGGCGCAACCGCTGCGGTGCTGGCCACCTGGCGGGAGGAACTCGCCGGACAGGCGTGGGTGGCCGGACGCGATGAGGCCATCGAGGCCGGCTGGTTCGGCGGACCGGTCAGCGACCACGTGCGGCCTCGGATCGGCGATGTGGTGGCCGCGGCAAAAGCCTCAGCGGTGCTGATACGCCGCAAGGTCGAGCCGCTGGAGTCGGCCCTGGTGGGCCATCACGGCTCGTTGACCACCGCCGAACAGCACGTGCCGCTACTGCTGGCCCGGGGCTGACCCGTCCCAGTAGTCGACGCTGACGGTCTGCTCGAACGGCCGCCGCCGCAGTGGACCGTGCCTTCCCCGCGGCCACCCCACCACCACATGCCCGGCGAGCATCCAGTCGTCGGGAACGCCTACCGCGTCGCGCAGCAGCTGTTCGCCACCGTAGGAGCCCCAGCTGGTCAAGCACGCGCCGAGACCCTGCGCGCGGGCAGCGAGCAGGAAGTTCTGCATGGCCGGGAAGATCGATCCGCCCAGCAGGAGCTCCGAGGCCGTCGGGAAACGCTTCTGCGTGAACAGCACGGACGTGAATTCCTCCGCCCGATCATGCAATTCGTAGGTGGCGCGGTAGGTGCGGGCCCGTTGGCTGTGATCGTCGTCGGCGGGACGGGTCATGCCGTACACAGGTTCGATGACCGCGAGTGCCCGGGCCGCAGCCTTGGCGACCACCGCGCGCTGCTGGGCCGACCGCAGCACGACGAACCGCCATTGCTGCGCATTGGCGCCCGACGGCGCCCACGTGGCCGCCTCCAGACAGCGCGCCAACGTCGCGTCATCAACCGGCTGATCGGTGAACCGGCGGATGGTGCGTGCCGTGGACATCACCTCCCAGATGTCAGCGCTTGCTCCTGCCATGAACCCCTCCTGTGACACTTGACGCCTGAAATGTAACTGTGCCACTCCCAGGGACCGCCGGGATGCCCCGGTGTCGGTTAATGTTCTGCGGTGCTCGTGCTGCTACCGCCGTCGGAGACCAAACGCGCCGGTGGCGACGGCGCACCGCTCAAATTCGAGGTGCTCACCGCCCCGGAGCTGACGGCGCTGCGGACCACGCTGGTCGACGATCTCGTCGCGCTGGCAGCCGATCCGCAGGCCAGTCGCACCGCCCTCGGGATCTCAGCGGCCCAGGACGACGAGATCGCGCGCAACGCCGCGCTGCTCACCGCCCCGACGATGCCGGCGATCCGCCGCTACACCGGGGTGCTCTACGACGCCCTCGACATCGACTCGCTGCGGGGCGCCGCGGCGACGCGGGCGCGCGCCCGGCTGGCCGTCGGGTCGGCACTGTTCGGACTGCTCCGCGCCGACGACCCGGTACCGGCCTACCGGCTGTCGGCGGGCTCGAAACTGCCCGGCCGGCCGAGTCTGGCGACCCGGTGGCGCCCGCTGCTCGAGCCGGTGCTGGCCGCCGTCGCCGCACAGGAACTGGTGGTCGACCTGCGCTCCGGGTCCTATGCCGGCCTCGGGCGGTTACCGGGCGCCGTCCGGGTGGACGTCCTCGCCGAGCACGCCGACGGCCGCCGCACCGTCATCACCCACTTCAACAAGGCGCACAAGGGCCGGCTGGCCCGGGCGCTGGCCTCGACACGCGCCGAGCCCGATGACGCCGCCGCCGTGGCTGCCATCGCGCGCCGCGCCGATATGCGCGTCGAGCGCGACGGCAACGACCTGATCGTCGTGATCCCCGCCTGATGGGCCTGCGGCCAATCTCCACCTGATCTCCACGTGGGCTTCAAGCTCGACGAGGCCGGGCCGCCGAGGATCGATCTCATGAAAACTTCTCGAGGCCCCTACGCCACCTTGGCCGTCGCCGCCGCTGTGGGCGCCGGACTGTGGCTGCTCAACACCAGCCAGGACCCCGCCGCCGCACCGGTGGCAGCACCTGCCGCAGTGACCCAGCCGGCAGCGGCACCGCCCGCACCGCCGGCACCGCCGCCCCCGGCCCAATTGCCCGCGCCGGCAGACTATTCCACCCAGATCCCCACCAAGGGCGCGCCGATCGCACTGGACATCTCGGTGGCAGGCGCCACCGCCAAGGCCTACGCATGCGACGGCTACGACATTGAAACCTGGCTGTCGGGGGCCGTCACCGGCGACGTGCTGAACTTGACGAACAAGGATCGCTCGAGCCGACTCGAGGGGCGCATCCAGGGCCGGGCCGTTGTCGGCACCTTGTCGATCGGTGACCGCTCCTGGGACTTCACTGCGCCGGTGGTCACCGATGCCCGCTGACATCGACGCCGAGGCAATGACCCAGCCGGCGCCGGCGGTGGCGCCGTCCGGCGTGCGCGCGCTCACCGCAGTGGTGATCGGCGCTTTGCTCGCCGTGGCGCTCGGGGTCTTCGCGAAAGTGCATGACCCGCGGTTCTTCGCGGTGAACCTGGCCGGCTTCTCCAGCCCGACGGCGGTCAAGTCGTGGTTGGCGACGCTCGCCGTGGCTCTGGCCTGTTTTCAGCTGGTCTCCGCGTTCGCCATGTACCGGTTGCTGCCCGGCGGGCGGACTCCGCCGTGGCTACGGCTCGCGCACGTCTGGTCCGGCCGGCTCGCAGTGCTGGCCAGCATTCCGGTGGCCGTGCACTGCCTCTACGCGCTGGGCTTCGGGTCGTCGGACAACCGGGTGCTCTTCCACTCCCTGTTCGGCTGCTTCTTCTACGGAGCGTTCGCCACCAAGATGCTGCTGCTGACCAACACCCGGCTGCGGGCCTGGGTGCTGCCGGTCGCCGGGGGGACGTTGTTCTTCGTCCTGGTGTACACCTGGCTGACCTCGGCGTTGTGGTTCTTTCAGCTCAACGGCCTGACGTTCTGATACCCGAAGAGGAAGATCCGACCATGACCATCGAACAGCCCACCTTGTCCCGCCACCGGTTCCTCGCCGGTGTGGGTGTCGGCGGCGCCGCCGTCGTACTCAGCGCCTGCGCCACCTACGGCGCGGATTCGTCCGCGGAATCCGAAGCCGGCTCCGAGACCCAGCCCGAGCCCAGCACTCCCGCCGGCGCGGACCCGGCGCAGCCCGCAGTGCTGGCGGCCACCGCCGACGTGCCCGTCGGTTCGGGCATCATCGTCGATGACACCGTGCTGACGCAGGCGGTAGCCGGCGACTTCAAGGGTTTCTCGAACGTCTGCACGCACACCGGCTGCACGTTGAACTCGGTGACGGACAAGACCATCAACTGTCCCTGCCACGGCAGCAAGTTCAACCTCGACGGCACCGTCGCCCAAGGGCCTGCGGCCACCCCGCTGGAAGGCAAACCCATTGTGGTGCAGGGTGAGTCAATCCTGGCTGGCTGAGACCGCGGCGATCAGTTCCGGGTCTTCCAAGCAGGTCCAGTGGTTGCTTGCCTGCGTTTCCACCACGCGGACACCGGGATTGACGGCCAGCAGGGCATCGACGGCGTGCTGCGGAACCACCAGCGCACCGCCGATCGGCTGCATCGCCCGCACCAGCGTCGTCGGCATCGTCAGTGCGCGCCAATAGGGACGCCAGTCACGGGGCCACCGCTGGCGCAGATCCTCCTCGGCAGCGGCGCGGGACGTGCTCGGCGACCATCGTCCGTCGGCGCGCTCGGCGAGTTCATAGGTGTGGTAGCGGTCCCAGAACGGCGACCAGGGTTCAATGGGACCGGCGCTGCGGACGGCATCGAGATACTCCTGCGGGTCAGCGACGGCCAGGTCCAGGCGGGCCAGTCCGTCGCGCACCGGCACCAGGGCGGCCGCATCCGTCGGTCCGGCATGGTCGAGCAGTGTGACGCTGCGCAGTTTCGACCCTTCCAGCACAGCGACCTGCATCGCGATGAGCGCCCCCAGCGACCAGCCGACAAGACCGAACCGCGTCGCACCCAAGCTGGCCGCCACACCGAGCACGTCGCGCGCATGACCGTCCATGCCATAGCTGCCCGCCGGGGTGATCTCACTGCGGCCGGTGCCCCGCAGATCCATCGCGACCACCTGGTGCCCGGCGGAGGCCAGCTCCTCGGCGACCGCGGTGAAGGCGCACAGATTCGCCGCAAGGCCGGGCACACACAACAGCAACGGTGCATCCTGCCCACCCCAGCGGCGGGCCCGGATTCGACCCGAGGGCAGGACGACATCAAAATCCATCTGAGGCAATCTACCGGCAGTCCTTGACCTCAACCAGAGTTGACGTCCGACACTGGGCCTCATGACAGAATCGACACCTCGCCTGGAACGCTTCGACAGTCTCTATCGTGACGGCACCGCGCCCTGGGTGATCGGTGAGCCGCAACCGGCCGTGGTGAACCTGGAACGCGACGGCCTGATCGGCGGCGCAGTAGTCGACATCGGTTGCGGGACAGGGGAACACACGATCCTGCTGACCAGCCTGGGCTATGACGTACTAGGAGTCGACTTCGCACCTCACGCGGTGGCCCAGGCCCGGGAGAATGCGGTCCGCCGCGGTGTGGACGCCCGGTTCGAGCTCGCCGACGCCATGAACCTGAGCACCGTCGGGCAGTTCGACACCATCGTCGACAGCGCGTTGTTCCACATCTTCGACACCCGCGATCGGGCCCGCTATGTGGCCAGTCTGCACAGTGGCTGCCGAGCGGGCGGCGTGGTCCACGTGCTCGCACTCTCGGATCGCGGCCGCGGATTCGGCCCGCAGGTCAGCGAATCCGACCTTCGCGATGCGTTTGCCGACGGGTGGACCCTGGAAAGCCTGGCGCAGACCACCTATACCGGGATCGAGTCCGGCCGCACCCGCGTCGACGAGCCGGCCTGGCTGGCCCGGGCACGACGTCAGTAGTCGTTCTCCCCGGCCAGTATCTCGGCCAGGTAACCATCCGCCGGCGGCTGCGCCAGCCGGGCCCTGGCGATGGCCCGCACCTGTGCGCGCAACTGCGGCGCTTCCGCGATGTCGGCGCCCACCGTCACGCGGATCGTCGACCAATCATGATCCCAGGCCTGCGATTCCGTCATCGGTAGCGGCAGCACCGCATGGCCGCCGTCATCCAGGGCACCCGCCGCGGCGGCCGCACCGCTGAGCAACCGCACCGGGATGCCGGCGGCGCCGTGAACCGAGGCCGTGTCCGCAGAGATGACCGCGAACGGCTGGGCGCCGGTGGCGACGATGCTCCAGGTGATCGTGTTCTCTGCCGCATCAAAAACCCCCGCCGGGACCGCCGCCCAGGAGATCGACGACACTCCCCTGACCACCACCCCGGCACTCGGTCGCCGGGATGGTGGTCCGGCCGCCAGCGCATAGTCCGACCGCACCGGCGTCGCGGCGCTGCCCGGCGGCGGGCTGATCCCCAGCTCATCGGCCAGCTCGACACAGGCGCGGATCAACTGCGTAACACGCGAATCTCCGTCCTCTCCAAGAAAAGTCAGCGTTGCGGCGTGAGGGGCGAGCAACGATTCGACATCGGAGTCCAGGGTCTCGTCGGTGAAGAACTCGCCGACGGCGGCCGTCCGCACCGCCAGCTCGGCGTCCAGCACGGCCGGATCGAGCGCCATGATGCCGTCGCGGGCACTGGCCGGCCACCACCGTCGCAGCCAATGCCCCAGGGCCAACCTCCGCAGCGGCGCAACGGCATCGGAGTCGATGACCAGATGCGGAAGGTCGATCACCGCTCCCGGCACCGGGTCGCGGCGCGCGTGTGTGCTCACCTCGACATGGCCGGCCTCGCCGATCACGCGCCACAGCCAGTCTGCCCGGCCGATATCGGTGAAGGTGACCTGCGGGTCTGCGGCCACGTCGACCGGCCACGACAGGACGGCGCCGCTGACCTCGAGGACCGCGGTCAGCAGCGGGGGTGTCACCGGGCCTGCGGTGCTCCACAATCCGGAATCGCCGACGAGCCTCATGCGCCGGCCTTTACGTCGAGCATCGCTTTGATCCGTTGGCGATGGTCCAGACTGACCGACCGTGCCACCCCGTCGAGCAGTCCCCGGACGTCGTCGACGTCGGCGCAGGCATCTTGCCAGACGTCGCGGCCGTGCAGCCGCGCCCACAGCCGATTCAGGTAGGGCCGGGCGAAGCAGGTCAACTCGTCCACCACCTGACGCTGCCGCGGGTGCAGGGGCCCGTCCTCGGCGAGGCAGCGCCGCGCGTGCAGTACATAGGCCTCCTTGCGCAGGCGGGCCTGGATCTGGCCGGCGAGCTGGTAGCGGGGGTGAGCTGCCGCCTCCAGCGGCGCCAGCTCGACCGCCACCTCGATGCCGGCGATCAACGTCGCCTGCGTGTCCTCGGCGAGCAATCCCCAGGGCGCGCACGACCGATCCACCTCTTCGGCGCACAACATCGGCATGTCGGGCAGCTCCTCGTGGTCGAGGGCGCGCCGCAGGGTGGCACGGACCCGGTCCAGCACACTGCGGTCGAGCGGCCGAATCCCGAGGGTGCCGGGGTGCTCGGACGAGATGGCAGGCGGCTGCTGCGGCGAGACCCGGCTGAGCCCGAGGTCCACGATGGACCACGGCAGGTCCGGGTGCGCGGTGCGTGCTCGGGCCCCGAAGTTGTAGGGCGCGGCGTCGGCGATGAGCACCGACCACACCCGTTGCCGCGCCGTCGCTGCCCGGTGGCTGTCCGCGGCACCCAGCACCGTGGTCAATCCGGCCAGGAACGGACCCGTGAGGGAGTCACCGGGACGCACGTCGTGCCAGCTGCGCTCGAGTTGGCGCGCGAGCGCGGCGAGCACCCGCGGGTCTGAGACATAGGTGTTGAGGACCTCGACGCCGGTACGGTCCCGGAGGTCGTGAACCTGGCGCAACACCTCACCTGCTGCCCCCTGGTCGGCGGCGCCCCTGGTGCTTGCCAGCTCGAAGCAGACGGGAAAATACAGTTCCTGAGCGTTTCCGGCCGTGATCTTGAGTCGGCGGCGTTCCCGCTTGAGCGCCTCGAACCACCCAGCGGCCAACCGCAATTGGTCGCTGTGGGCCAGGATGAGGTGGTGCATGGCCGCCGCTGCGCCTGCGTCGACCACGGGCGCCGAGTAGGCGGTGTTGACCCGGAGCCGGAGCACCAACGGATCGAGGATGCGTTTGACGGTACGACTCAACGGTCCGCCGTCGTCGCTGCTGAGCACTTCGACACCCGGCCCGACAGCCCGCCACGCGGCATCGATCACGGCCCGCCGGGGCCGTGCACCGTCGGCCCCGGCAACCGGTGACACAACCTCGGAGTCGGTGCTCATCTGAGCCAGGATAGGGCGGTGTCGAAAAGTTGGGTTCGGTAGCCGCACCACTGCGCGACGCTGACCATCATGTTCGGTTCCGTCGTGACTGCCATTCCGCTGACTGCGGTGCTCGCTGCCGCCCTCACCACCGTGGTGTTCGTGCTGCGGGAGCGCACACGGGGGTCGACGGTATCCCTCACGCGCACGGCCGACATCGCCGTCGGGGTGGTGCGCCACATCGCCGAGGAGGATTCGCCGACCTCGATCGGCGACCGGTCCGTCACGATCGACGTCGAGACCTCGGCCGGCCAGTCGTTCACCGGCCGACTGCGGTGCCGCTGCGGTGATCCGGTGGCGTCGCGGCTACGCCCCGGTACACCGGTCCTGGTGGCGTTCGACCCCGCTGCGCGCGAGCATCTTTCACTGCCCGACGAGATCACGGCGGTGCGCGCCGCGTTCGACCAGATGCTGCTCCGCAAGGGGCTGCTGAGCGTCGACCAGCTCGACGTGATTCGACACGGCATCCGATCTCGCGGCGTCATCACCGCGATGCAGGCGACCGGCGGAATCCTCGAAGACTACCGGGAGGTCGAGCTCGATCTGATGGTCACCCGACCGGGCGGCGGGCAGTTTCCGGCCCACGAAACCGCGTTGATCCCCGTCACCGCGCTGGCCGACGTCGCCCCCGGCTCTGTGGTGGCCGCCTACTACCGTCCCGGCGACGAGAGCACGGTGACGGTCTGTGTCCCGCCGAGTTGAGCTCAGCGCGCGCCGTCCACGGCGAAGGTGACCAGTGCCGCCCAGTACAGCGGACTGGCCGCCGAATCGCCCGCGCGCCACTGCCGCAGCCGGCCCCGTTGCCAGCGGCAGACCGCGCGACCCGCGTCGTCCTCACCGTGAGCGGCGTCGACGGCGATGACGACCTCGACCATCGGATCGGCGGTGGGGTCGGCGGCGAAGCGCCGGAAGCCGGCAGTGGTGGGCAGCGTCCACAGGGTGGCCGTGACGAGTTGTGCACCGCCCAGCACCATCGCCGCCACCAGGCCGGTGGCCTCGTCGAACCGGTAGTCTCCACCAGAACCACAGGCCAACAACGCAACTCGAGGTGGAAGTCGCAATTGCAGCGCCCGCACGTCCGCGGCGGACAGCGGCCGATGCGCTCCGATCGGCTCGGCCAGACCCGGGACCGTCGCGGCGCAGGCCAGATGCAGCGCGGCACGATCGGCCGTGCCGAGGTCCCCGTCGGCTGCGCTGGCGTGCCCGACGAACAGCAACCGGCCGGGTGCCTGGTTCAGTTGGCGCTGCAGCCAGTGCCGGTCGGCGTCGCTGCGGCGGAACAGGTCGACGGCGGACACGGTGTCCGGCAGCACCGCAGACCGGGCGGTGAGCTCGGCGACATGATGAGTCAACCGGCCGTCGGCCGTCGGCCTGCCGAGCACCGACCCCAGTTCGGAGTCCGGGCGCTGGCCTGGGACCCGGGGATCGAGCACCAGGACCGCCGGGGCATCCCGGCGATCGGTCCAGGCGTGTCGGGGCCTGGCCGCGTTGGTGACATTGGCCGGCAGCGCCATGAGTACATCGACGAGTTCCAGCAATCGGTGACCATCGGTGTGCTCGGTGATATCGGCGAGCTGCCAGGGTAGTCGGGCCGCGGTGGTGCCGCGGGTGGTGATGGCCGCGGCCCGGGCCCGGAGGAGTTCTTCGGCAGTGGGACCCGACGTCGGCACGGCGAGCAACCCCCACGGGACCGCCGCCAGTCGTGCGCTCGGGGCGACGAACAGCACGGCGCGGGGGTCCGAGACGCACTCACCGAGCAGCCGCCACCCCTCGGCGGCGATCAGCAGCACTCCCAGGATGTAGGCCAGCGTCAGTTCGCGGTCCCGATGGGCGAATCCGCCGCGGGTGACGGCACGTTCGATGGCGTCGGCGGTGGTCTCGGCGGCCTGCGGATCGGGAATCGCACCGGCGAGTTCCTGCACCGCGGCGAGGACGATCGGTTCCGCGACCACCCAGGTGACGGTGCGCCACGGCTGACCGACCACGCGCAGGCTGGCGTACGTGGCGACGCCGAGGTCGGCGAAGCGCAGCACCAGAGTCAGTGGGTCGCCGGAGGTCACGGCCATGTTGTCCACCCCGGCAGGTCAGCTGTCACCCGGGTGCCGTACCGCTGCTGCGCCAGCGCCCGGTATCTGCCGAGAATCGGACGTGACCCCGGGTCCATCTGCAGCATCGGCAACGGGCCCAGCTCGATCGGACCGTCGATCTGGTCGATCGCCACGGATTCGGTTGCGGTCGAAACCGATTCGGCGGCACCGACCGCCGACAGCATGCCTCGCGCGCTGTGGTATTCGATCAGCTGGCTGGTCAGCTCGGTGTTCTCCCATTCCCAGGCCACGGCGAAGGCGCCGGCCCACAGCGGCGCGGCGACTCGGGTGGCCCACTGGGCACGCACCGCCGCATCGGCGATCGAGTAGCGGACCGAATCGACGGCCAGGGCCGCGGGGATCATGAGATCGGCAGCGCGTTCGAGGTTGACCATCGCCGTCTGATAGCGCGCAGTGTCCCGCGGCTCGTCGATGGTGCCCAGGTCCTGCGGGTCCGAGGCATCGAAGCCGAGGTCGGCCAACGCTGCTGCGCGCCAGACGGTACCGAGATGACTGTCGAGACGGGCGGTCTGCAACCAGCTCCGTCGTGGTGCGGACTCGAGGAACGACCGCGCACTCTCGACCAGCGCCGCTGCCCGGTGGTGATCACCGTGGAAAATCGCAGCCCAGCTGCGCTGCAACAGAATCCGATGAATGTGCAGCGGCGCACCCTCTTCCCGGCCGTGCTTCTCCGCGGTGGCCCAGCACTCCTCGGCTTCGTCGAGGCCGCCGACGGCCAGTCGTAGCAGCCCGAAATACAGCCAGCAGCGCGACACGTCGTGGGCGCGGGCAGCGCGGGCGATCACCGGGTAGGCGTCGTTGAGCAGCAGTTCTGCGGACTCGTGATCACCCACCGACACTGCGGCGGCGGCACACTCGAGTCGTGTTCTGGCCGCGGCCAGCTCCCAGCCACGGACTTCCGCACGCGCACCGGCCCGCGCCAACCAGGGTTGCGCCTCGGCCAGACGCCCGGTCTCCACGCAGTACCTGCCGTATTCGGTGGCGGCGAGAACAAAGAGATGGTCACCGGCCTCGTCGGATCGGGGTTGTTCCAGCGATTCGATCACATTGAGCCACAGCGGAAGTGCCCGCGAGTAGAGATCGTCGTCGGCCAGCGCGACGGCACACCTGACCCGGGCCTGGGTGAGCACGTCGCGGTGTTCGGCGATCAAATGGTCGAAGCCGCCGGAGTCGCCGGCCGCGGCCAGCCGGGCCAGCGCCGCCTCGGCGACCTCGTGGTCGCCGCGGGCCGCGGCCAGACCAATGACCAAGAACTCGGCGCGACGGTGATAGCGGTAGACCATCTGGGCGATCTCGAGGTCGGACATCGCCACCTGGGTCGCGAGATCCGGTCGCGTCCCGGCCAGGATGGTCCGGTAGATGTCGAGGCAGTCGGTGATGCGCCGGATACATTCGGCGACACCGTCGTTGGCGCTGCGGACCAGATAGATCTCACCGAGCTGAGCGAATACCTCCAGCAGCAGGTCATCGCGGTCGGCCTGCTCGATCTCCGGAATCAACGACACCAGCACGTCACGCGCGGCATCCTCGTGCGCTGCATAGGTCAGGGTGCGGGCGCGGGCGAGCTCCTCGGGGATCCCCACGGCGCCCAGCATAAGCAGGCGGCGGACACGTCACGCGTCCGCCGCCTGTCGGGGGTTGGCTCAGCTGCAGGACACCGTGATGGTGAACGGCTTGGAGATCATGCCTGCCATCGGATTCTTCAGGTCGGCGCCGGAAGCTTCGCCGGTGATCGTGTAGGTGTCTCCGTCGACTTCGACCTCGGCCGAACCGACGCTGGTGCCCATCATGTTGCTGACCGCCAAGGCGCTGCCGTCGACCACCAGGCCGAGTGACTCCACCTTGGGAGTGGCCTCGTCGGTCATCACCACACCGAGGCCCTGCTGGCCACCGATGGCGCCGCTGCCGATGTTGATCTTGCCGGCCTGCTTGACGCAGCTCACCGAATTGAGGTCAAGGCCGGCCAGATCACCGCCGTCGACCTTGACCGTGGTGGTGCCTCCGGTAGCGGCCTGCGTGTCCGAGCCCGATGGGGCACTGTCGTCCGAGCATGCCGTCAACACCGTGACACTCGCGATCACGCCGAGTGCCGCCGCGAGAACTCGTTTCATCGGGTCTATCCCTTCGTTCGTCGATCGCCCCTGTGGCGCCGTCGTGAAGTAAGTACAGACCCGGTGTTTCGCTACCGATCCCAAGTTATGCTCTGGCCCATGCCGTCCGCGTCGACCCTGTGGCTCTACGTACGGGTGCAGGCGGCGGTCTTCGTGTGCGGAATCGTCGGCCCGATCTTCTTGTTCGTCTACTTCGCCGCGCAACCCGACCCGACCATCAAGTGGATGTACTACTGGGGGCTGATCGTCACCGCGGCAGACATCCTGATCGCACTGGGCCTGACCGCACAGCGCATGAAAACGGGGAGCACCAAAAAGGTGCTCCCCGAATGACTTTCATGCATCAGGTGGTGGCGAACCGCTTCTGGTCGTAGAGCTGGGCCCATTCCTTGCGGGGTTTGATGGAGGTGTCGACGTCGGTGGCTGTGGCCCGCAGCGCTCCGACGGTGGCCTGGTCTCTGGCCGTGTGCTTGAACGGATCCCAGCCGAAGAACCGGCAGGAGTTCTCCCAGGTGATCTTGTTGATGTCGGCATCATCGGCGCCGGCGCCGGTGAGCTCGGCGAGCACCTGTTCGGGGGCGTCGGGCCAGAAGCAATCCGAATGCGGGTAGTCGCACTCCCAGGCGATGATGTCGATGCCGATCTCGTGGCGCAGTCGCAGCGACGTCTTGTCGGTGACGTAGCAGGCCAGCGAATGCTCCCGGAACACATCGCTGGGCATCTTGTCGCCGAAGTCGCGCCGCAGCCATTTCTGGTTGGTGTAGTGCCGGTCGCTGCGATCCAGATAGAACGGGATCCAGCCGATGCCGCCCTCGGAGAACGCGAACTTCAGGTCCGGGTAGTTGCGCATCGCCGGGCCCCACAGCAGATCCTGGGCGCACATGGCCGAGACCTGGGTGGCCAGGATGATCTGGTTGTCGATCGGGGCGTTGGGCGCCATCGAGATGGCGCCGAAGCCGGTGCCGATGTGCAGGCACATCACCACGTTCTCCTCCGAGAGCGCGCGGAACACCGGGCCCCAGTAGTCCTCGTCGTGATAGCTCGGCAGGCCCTCCAGGTGCGGCAGCTCCGGCATGGTGACCGCGCGGCAGCCCTTGGCGGCCACCCGGCGGATCTCGGCGACCATGGCCTCGGGATTCCACGTCGGCAGCACCGCGATGGGGATGAACCGGTCCGGGTACGACCCGGCCCACTCGTCGATGTGCCAGTCGTTGTAGGCCGACACCATCACCAGCGTGACGTCCTCGCGGTGCATGTTGAGGTGCCGGGCCGAAAAGCCGGTGAACGTCGGAAAGCACATCGAGGCCAGGATCCCGTTGCGGCTCATATCGCGGACCCGCTCGTGCACGTCGTACACCCCGGGGCGCATCTCGGCGAAGCCGGCCGGGTCGCGGCCCCACTCCTCCGGCGGCCAGGACACCACCGCATTGAGCCCGCTGACCCCCTGCGGCCGCCCCTGATACATCCACTGATCCACGCCGTTGGCGTCAGTGACGACAATGGGCGCGTCGGCCTTGTACTTGGCCGGGACGTGGTTGAGGAACATGTCGGGGGGCTCGACGACGTGGTCGTCGATGCTCACCAAAATCATGTCGTTGAGGTTCATGGTTCAACTAGTACCCTCGGAAACCATGACCGTCTCTGCGCTATCGGACAGAGGTTTCGCCCAATCGGCCAACTTGGCTGTCACGTCTTCCCACCATCCCGCCCGACCGGTCATCGAACTGCGCCGCGGCGGTCACGCACCGGCCGGGAGCTACCTCTACGAAGGCGACGGGCTGATCACCGGGTGGCACTCCCACGAGGTGCACCAGATCGAGTACGCGATCGCCGGCGTCGTCGAGGTGGAGACCGCGGCCGCGCACTACCTGCTCCCCCCGCAACAAGCCGCCTGGATTCCGGCCGGACTGGAACACCAGGCGATCATGAATCCCGATGTGCGCACCGTCGCGGTGATGTTCGACCCGACCCTGATCGCCGACGGCGGCGACCGCGCCCGCATCCTGGCGGTCTCCCCCCTGATCCGCGAGATGATGATCTACGCGCTGCGCTGGCCGGTCGACCGCGACCTGGGCTGCCCCCAGTCCGACGGCTTCTTCCGCACCATGGCCGATCTGGTGGCCGAGGCGCTGGATCATGAAGCGCCGCTGAGCCTTCCGACGTCGCAGGACCCGATTGTCGAGGCGGCGGCGGCCTACACCAAAGCGCACCTGGACGCCGTGACCATCTCCGACGTCAGCAGGTCGGTCGCGGTGTCGGAACGGACGCTGCGCCGGTTGTTCCAGAGCTCGCTCGGACTGTCGTGGCGCACCTATCTGCTGCACGCGCGGATGCTGCGCGCCATGGCACTGCTCGCCGCGCCCGAACACACCGTCCGCGAAACCTCCACCGCCGTCGGATTCGACAGCGTGAGCTCCTTCACCCGGGCTTTTGCGCAGTTCGCCGGGGAAACTCCGTCGTCCTACCGCCGCCGGGTCACCGGCACCGAGTTGCCGCCATCCCGTTGAGCACGCAAGATCCGTCGATGGATGCAAAATCGGCGGTCGCACTCGCCTCGGTCGACGCACTCGGTCAGGCCCGACTGGCCGCGGCCGGGGAACTGTCGGCCACCGACTTGCTCGATGCCGCACTGATCCGGCTGGAGGCCGCCCGGTCGCTGAACGCCGTCATCGCCGATCTGTTCGACCGGGCCCGCGAACAGGCCGCCGCGCTCGATCAGGCCGGCACCCTGCGCGGCGGGGCGGCCGGCCCGCTGGCCGGAGTTCCGTTCCTGCTCAAGGATCTCGGTGCGTCGCTGGCCGGCGCACCGGAAGCCATGGGATCACGCGCCCTGCGCACCCACGTCGCCACCGACACCTCCTGGATCGTCCAGCGCTACCTCGACGCCGGCCTGGTCGTGTTCGGCAAGACCAACACCCCGGAGTGGGGCAACCACTGCACCACCGAGCCGTCCCTGTTCGGGCCGACGGTCAACCCGTGGTCCCCGGCGATCACCCCGGGCGGATCCAGCGGTGGGTCAGCGGCTGCGGTGGCCGCCGGAGTGGTCCCGGCCGCCTCCGGCGGAGACGGCACCGGCTCCATCCGGGTGCCCGCGTCCTGTTGCGGGCTGGTGGGGCTCAAGCCGCGCCGCGGCCGCTCCTCGTTCGCCCCGCACAGCGGACACGCTCTCGAAGGCCTGGTCAACGGACACGTCCTGACCCGCAGTGTCCGCGACTGCGCTGCCCTGCTGGATGTGGCGACCGGTTCGGCGCCGGGTGATCCGTACACCGCGCCACTGCCGCGCACCGCTTTCCTCAGTGCGCTCGACGAGCCCCTGTCGGGGGTGCGGATACTGACCACCACCACCTCGCCTTTCCCGGGTCCGGTCACCGATCCCCAGGTGGTCGCCGCCGTCGACGCCACCGCCCGGCTTCTCGCGGATCTCGGCCACCACGTGGAGTCCGGCGCCCCGGGCATCGACGCAGACGCCGTGGCCGACGCGATCGCCGTGCTGCACACCGTGAGCAACGCCGAGCTGCATGCGCTGGCCACCGAGATCCTGGGCCGCGAGCCGCGCGAGGACGAATTCGAGCCCAGTACCTGGGAGATGATGCGGGAAGGATTCACCACCTCCGGCGTGACCTATGCCGGTGCGATCAGCACGATCCACGCCCAGACCCGGCGGTTCGCCGCGGGGATGGGCGACCACGATGTGCTGCTGGTCCCGACGCTGGTGACGCCGCCGCCGGGGTTCCACCATCTGGATCAGCCACGCGGCAGTACCCGGGCGTTCTTCGACGTCGAGTTCGCCACCACCGGGTGGACCGCGCTGGCGAACGTGACCGGCTGGGCCGCGATCTCCCTGCCGCTGGGCACCACCTCCGACGGACTGCCCATCGGCGTGCAGCTGATGGCGCCGGACGAAACGATCCTGCTGCAGCTGGCCGCGCAGCTGGAAGTGGCCGCGCCCTGGGCCCACCGCCGGCCGCCGTTGTGGGTGGTGTGACCCATGCGACACTTTGCGCATGGTTCACGCTATTGCCCGCCCCAAGCTGGAGGGCAACATCGCCGTCGACTCCGAGCGGCAGCTCGGATTCGCTGAGTTCGGTGACCCCCAGGGTCGGGCGATCTTCTGGCTGCACGGCACGCCGGGAGCCCGGCGGCAGATCCCCACCGAGGCACGGGTGTTCGCCGAACAACAGGGCATCCGGCTCATCGGCATCGATCGCCCCGGCATCGGCTCGTCCACTCCGTTCCAGTACTCGTGCGTCGGCGAGTTCGCCCACGATCTGGCGACCATGGCCGACGTGCTCGGCATCGGCAAGATGATGGTCATCGGCCTGTCCGGTGGCGGGCCGTACACGCTGGGTTGCGCGGCCGCCCTGCCGGACCGGGTGCTGGCCGTCGGTGTGCTCGGCGGCGTCGCACCCACCGTCGGACCCGACGCCATCAGCGGCGGAGTGATGGGATTCGGCACGACCGTGGCACCGTTGATCGAGGTGGCCGGCTACCCACTGCGGATGGCAGCCGCGGCGCTGATCCAGCTCATCCGCCCTGTTGCCACCCCCGCGCTGTTCGCCTATGCCCGCATTTCACCGGAGGCCGATCGACGGCTGCTGGTGCGGCCCGAGTTCCAGGCGATGTTCCTCGACGACCTGCTCAACGGCAGCCGAAAGCAGCTGGCCGCGCCGTTCGCCGACGTGGTGGTCTTCGCCCGGGACTGGGGTTTCCGGCTCGACGAGGTGAAGGTACCGGTGCGGTGGTGGCACGGCGACCAAGACCACATCGTGCCGTTCGCCCACGGGGAGCATGTGGTGTCGCTGCTGCCGGACGCCGAACTCTTCCCGATCCACGGGGAAAGCCACCTCGCCGGACTGGGCCGGGCCGAGGAGATCCTGCAGTCCATGGTCGAGCTGTGGGATCAGCTGGAGAGCAACTGACGCAGTAGGTGCATCGTGACCGTCGTGGAACGCTCCCGAACGTCGGCGCGGCCGCCCGCCAACCGGGCGGTGCGGGTGATCATCCGGCCATCGGCGGTGCGCACACAGAAGCACACCGTGCCGACCGGCTTGTCGTCGGTGCCGCCGCCCGGCCCGGCGATCCCGGTGGTGGCGATCGCCGTGTCGGCGCCGAAGCGGGCCAGCGCGCCGGCGGCCATGGCTTCGGCCACCGGTTCGGACACCGCGCCGTGTTCGGCGATGAGAGCCGAATCCACGCCCAGCAGGTCGGTTTTCGCTGAGTTCGAGTACGACACGACGCCACCCTGCACATAAGCCGAGGAGCCCGGCAGATCGGTCAGCCGGGCCGCGACCAGGCCCGCGGTGCAGGACTCGGCGGTGGCGATCTGGCGACCGGTCAGCAACGCCGCCACCTGGTCGTCGATCAACGAGCCGTCAGTGGAGAACACCGCATCGCCGTGGCGGGTCTGCAGCACCTCGACCAGCGCCGAATAGACCGCGGCCGCCGCGGGTTCGAAGCGGGTGACGATCTCGAGCTCACCGCGGCGCAGACAGGTGGTGATCTCCAACCGGTCGAAGCCGGCGACCGTCGTCTCCGCGTCGCGCAGCGTCTCGGCCAGACCGGACTCCGGAAGTCCGTACATCCGGACCGTCGCCTGCTCGTAGTGGGTGCGCCCGGCGATGGCCTGCTGCACCTCGGGGGTCTGCACTGCGGTGCGCCACATGGGCTGCAGCTCACGCGGGGGCCCGGGCAGGACGACGACGGTCGGGCTTCCCGGCACGACGACACCGGGTGCGGTGCCCACCGGGTCGAGCACCACGGCATCCGCCGGCACCAGCGCCTGTTTGCGGTTGGCGGCCAGCACCGAGTCGAAGTCGGCACCGGTGCCCCGCGCCGCGGTGAGCCGGCGCAGGATCACCGCGATCTTCTCCTCGAGTTCGGCGTCGAGCACGAGTTCGCGGCCGCAGAACTTGGCGACCATCGCGACGGTCATGTCGTCGGCCGTCGGTCCGAGCCCGCCGCTGGTGATGATCAGATCGACACCTTCGGCGGCCAGGAACCGTAGCTGCGCCTCGATGTCGCCCGGCCGGTCGCCGCACAACGTGATGTGGGCGAGCTCGACGCCGAGTTCGAGCAACCGGTCGGCCAGCCACGGCCCGTTTCGATCCTGGATCCGGCCGGTCAGGACTTCGGTACCGGTGATGACAATGCCTGCGCGCACACTCACGCTGGATTGGCCCCCGGTGCACGGACCACCATCGGCACGGCGGGGAAGTACGCGGCCATCTCACTGCGGGACTTGCGCAGCGCCGCGGTGCCGTACCCCTTCTGGCGATGATCGGGATGAATCCAGATGCGCACGTTCACTTCTCCGTCGACCAGCTCGCCGAAGGCCATTCCGACTTTCTCGGGCCCTTCCCACGCGACGAACCATGCGGCCTCCTCGGCGTCGACCCGTGCCAGCGCCGCCGAGATCTCGTCGTCCAGGCCACCGGCCGGGGCACCGGAACCGTCGCCGGCGGCGCCGATGTCCTGGGTTCGGGCGGCGAAGATGTCCCGATCGGAGTCGCCGTCGAACGGGCGCAGCGTCAGGCTTTCGTCCAGGCTGGCAGGGCGCTCACCGAGGGTGAAACTCAGCAGGCTGTCGGCGTCGTCGAGTTCCTTGGCGATGGTGCGACGCGACTGCCGGGTGATCTGGGCGAACGACAGTCCGGCTACCGCTTCGGCTCCCCGCTCCGAGATGTCCAGCAGCGCGGCGATCTTGGCCACCGCCGCGGGGCGATCCTCGGCGTCGACGATCACGTCCAGAACTTCGTGTCGGCGGTCCAGCGCCGTCAGCAGTGCCTTGGAGATCTCCCGGCGGACGGCCGCAATGTCTTGGTCTGTCATCCCGACAGACTAAAGCAGCGATCGGCCGGTCGGGGTTTGCGATTTGCTGACACCCGCACCGCCGGAGAGCAGACACTGGACGGCATGGGAGCGCGCGTGACCAGACGATGCATCGCTGTGGCGGCCGCAGCGATCGTCGTCCTGTCCCCGGCCGGCTGCTCGGGCTCCGACGGTGCCGAGTCCGACACCGACTCCCGCCCCGCGCCACCCCGGCAGACCGTCGCCTTCGTGACCCACCAGGCCCCCAGTGACACCTTCTGGGACCTCGTTCGCCGGGGCGCCGAGGCCGCGGCCGACCAGCACGGGCTGGAGCTGCAGTACCTCCATGATCCGGATCCAGCGATCCAGGCGCGCCATGTCGTGGAGGCAACCGAGCATCAGGTTTCCGGTCTGGCGGTCACCCTGGCGACTCCGGAACCCCTCGCCGACTCCGTGCGTGCGGCGGTGGCGGCCGAGATCCCGGTGATGGCGGTCAATTCCGGGATCGGGGTCTGGCGTGAACTGGGTGTGCTGGCCTACTTCGGTCAGGACGACGGGGTCGCCGGTCAGGAGGTCGGCCGACGACTCGACCGCGAGAGCGCCCTGAACGTGCTGTGCGTGATCCAGGACCGCGGGCATGTGGGCCTGGAATCGCGCTGCGACGGTGCCGCACAGACCTTTTCCGGTGTGACCGACCGCCTCTACGTCGACGGGACCCGACCGCAGGAGATCAAGGCGGATCTGATCAACCGTCTGCAGCAGGACCGCTCCATCGATCGGGTCCTCACGCTCAGCGCACCGGTGGCGCTCACGGCACTGCAGGCTATCGGCGAGGCCAACAGCTACGCCAAGGTGGTCACCTTCGACACCAACACCGCCGTCATCGAGGCCGTCACCCGTGGCACCATCGAGTGGGCCGTCGACCAGCAACCGTTCCTACAGGGGTATCTCGCGGTGGACGCCCTCTGGTTGTATCTGACCAACAAGAACATCATCGGCGGCGGGTTGCCGACGCTGACAGGCCCGTCGTTCGTCGACGAATCCAATGTGGACGCAGTGGCCGAGCGCGCCGAGGAAGGTACTCGATGACCGAGATCCGCCCATTTCGTATCGACGTTTCCGATGACGACCTGGCGGACCTGCGAGACCGATTGGCCCGGACCCGGTGGCCCGAGCAGGAGTGTGTCGACGACTGGAGCCAGGGCATCCCGCTGGCCTACACCCGCGACCTGGCCGCGTACTGGGGCGGGGACTACGACTGGCGCCGACGGGAATCCGCGCTCAACAGGTTCGATCAGTTCGTCACCGAAATCGACGGTCTCGACGTGCATTTCATCCATCAGCGCTCACCGCACGCCGAGGCGCTGCCGCTGGTGATCACGCACGGCTGGCCGGGTTCGATCGTCGAATTCCACAAGGTGATCGAACCGCTGACCGATCCCACCGCCCACGGCGGCCGCGCCGAGGATGCCTTCCACGTGGTGTGCCCGTCGCTGCCGGGTTACGGATTCTCGGGCAAACCGACCTCCACCGGCTGGGGCGTGGGCCGCATCGCAGAGGCCTGGGCGACGTTGATGGACCGGTTGGGGTACCGACGCTGGGGCGCTCAGGGCGGCGACTGGGGTGCGGCCGTCACCACCCAGATCGGCCGCAACGGCGGTGACTGCGTGGGCATCCACCTCAACATGCCGCTGGGGAGGCCGCCCGAGGGCGATGCCGAGCTGACCGCTGAGGAACAGGCCGCGATGGCACAGAGGCGACACCACCAGAAGTGGGGCATCGGCTATTCCAAGCAGCAGTCCACCCGGCCACAGACGCTGGGCTACGGCCTGGTGGATTCGCCGGTGGGTCAGCTGGCCTGGATCATGGAGAAGTTCTGGGCCTGGACGGACTGCGATGGCCACCCCGAGAATGTGCTGACTCGTGACGAGCTGCTCGACAACGTGATGCTCTACTGGTGCACCGGTTCCGGTGCCTCGTCGGCGCGGCTGTACTGGGAGAGTTTCAGCAGTTTCGGCGGCCACGACCGGGTGGAGTTGCCCACGGGGATCGCGTCCTTCCCCAAGGAGATCGTCCGGATGCCGCGCCGGTGGTGCGAGGACGGCTACAACATCACCCATTGGACCGACATGCCGCGTGGCGGACACTTCGGCGCCTTCGAGCAGCCGGGGCTCTACATCGACGATGTTCGGGCGTTCTTCGCCACGCTGCGCTGATCCCCTGCTGTTCCGGTCGGCGGGGTGAGGTACTAAACTAGAACACGTTCCAGTTTTCTGTCCGCTCCGACCAAGGAATCTCCTATGCACACTTCGCTTTGTGACCAGCTGGGCATCGAGTTCCCGATCTTCGCCTTCACTCACTGTCGCGATGTGGTGGTCGCGGTGAGCAAGGCCGGCGGCTTCGGAGTGCTGGGCGCGGTCGGTTTCTCCCCCGAGCAACTCGAGATCGAGCTGAACTGGATCGACGAGAACATCGGCGATCACCCTTACGGCGTGGACATCGTGATCCCCAACAAATACGAGGGCATGGACGCCAACCTCTCCACCGATGAGCTGACCAAGATGCTGCAGGACATGGTGCCGCAGGAGCATCTGGACTTCGCGCGCAAGATCCTGACCGACCACGGGGTGCCACTCAGCGCCGAGGACAACGAGAGCACGCTGCGGCTCCTCGGCTGGACCGAGGCGACGGCCACCCCGCAGGTCGAGGTGGCGCTCAAGCATCCGAAGATGACGCTGATCGCCAACGCGCTGGGCACCCCACCGGCCGACATGATCGCCCACATTCACGCCGAAGGCCGCAAGGTGGCCGCCCTGTGCGGCTCGCCGTCGCAGGCGCGCAAGCACGCGGATGCCGGTGTCGACATCATCATCGCCCAGGGCGGCGAAGCCGGCGGGCACAGCGGCGAGATCGGGTCGATCGTGCTGTGGCCCCAGGTGGTCAAGGAGGTGGCGCCGGTGCCGGTGCTTGCGGCCGGCGGGATCGGCAACGGCCAGCAGATCGCGGCCGCCCTGGCGCTGGGCGCCCAAGGCGCCTGGACCGGCTCGCAGTGGTTGATGGTCGAGGAAGCCGAGAACACCCCGGTGCAGCAGGCCGCCTACGTGAAGGCAGGCAGCCGGGACACGGTCCGCAGCCGCTCTTTCACCGGCAAGCCCGCCCGGATGTTGCGCAACGACTGGACCGAGGCGTGGGAGAACCCGGAGAACCCGCAACCGCTGGGCATGCCGCTGCAGTTCATGGTCTCGGGACTCGCGGTGTCCGCCACCCACAAATACCCGAATGAGACCGTCGACGTCGCGTTCAACCCGGTGGGCCAGGTCGTCGGTCAGTTCACCAAGGTGGAGAAGACCTCGACGGTGATCGAACGTTGGGTGCAGGAGTATCTGGAGGCGACGGGTCGGCTGAACGACCTCAACGAGGCCGCGGGAGTCTGACGGGTCAGGCGTAGAAGTCTTGCTGCCAGCCGCGGGATTCGGTGCATTCGAGCGCCAACCCGTCGACCGTCTGGGCCGCGGAACTCCGGTAGTTGGGACACGGCGCCCCGATGGCCTGCACGCCGTACAGCGGCGGCGAGTGCACCCAGAACCCGGTATACACCGGCGGCCACTGGTTCGGAATGTAGTGGCAGGCGTAGGTCTGGCCGTCGCGGCTGCGCCCGAAGATGAAGCGCTCCCAGCTGTGGCAGGCATAACTGAGCTGGACGCCGTCGCCGAAGACCATGTTCGGCACGTCGGCGATCTCCAGTGACGGGTCGTTGGGGATGGCGCCGGCGACGGGTGAGGTGAGCAGGCAGCCGGCAACCGCGGCCAGCCCCCCAACAAGAGACAGCGCGCGCATGGTGTTCGCCCCTCAGCATCGACGGTCCGGGGTCGAGCCTAGTGGGACCTGGTGATGTGCCGCACAATTCCCGCATCTTTGGCCGAAACGCGGCACCGATGAACTCTGAATTCGCTGCTCAGGATGGTTTGCTTGGGGTCATCAATCGCAATCTCCGGGAGGACGCGATCCCCATGCCCACGAGCCGCCGCCTGTTGACACTGACCGGGTTCGGCGCATTGCTGGCCATCGGCGTGCTGACCCCCGCCAACGCCGGCGCCGAGCCGACCATCACCAGCGACGAGCAGGGTTACCCCGGCACCGAAGCCTATTGCGACAGCACACAATTGGCGGTCGCCTTCGGACGTACGGCGCGCTCGCTCGTCACCATCTGCACCACGCCCGAGGGCGGTTATGAGTATCGCGGCGTCCGGATCAATGACGAGGCCGGGCTGAAGCTCAAAGCCATCGCCACCTCCGGCGGTTTCGTCGCCGCCAATGACGGCGTCACCACCTACACCATCTCGCCCCAGCAGCTACTGGTCACCGACGGCGGCAAGGTGATCTATCGGGATACCTGGCTCGAGTACGAACAGCCACGCTTCACACCCGGCCAGACCGAGGGCGGCTGACCTACGGCGCCGGCGCCGGGAGCGGCGCAGGCAGCTCTGCGGGAGGCAGCTCTGCGGGAGGCAGCGGAGCCTGCGGACCGACAGGCAGTCCCGGGTAGGACGAGGTGGTGTCCGGGTTCATCGGCCGCTGGGTCAGCAGCAGCAGCGCCCCGCTCTTGCTGACCTCTTGGGTCTGCATCGCATGCCACAACTCGCGCAGGTACGACACCCCGCGACCCTGGCTCGCAGCACCCGGATCCAAGGTCGAGCCGGGCGGCAGATTCTCGAGGCTGGGCAGATGGGACACCTCGGTCACCACCACCGGCGCATCCACCGCGACCGGCGCCGGAGCAGCCACCGACATCGGGGCGGCCAGCGGCATCGGGGCAGGCACCAGCTCCGGCGCGGGCAGCAACGGGGCGGGCGCAGGAACGGGCACGCCGGGAGCCGGCGGGGCGGGGACACCGGGATCGGCTGATGCCGACGGCGCCGCGCTGAGAAGAGCAGCGGCGCCAAGGGCGCCGATCACAGCTGACCAGGTGGCCTTGCGAGAACGGTTCCGCATCATGCCCTGTGATTCTGCCCAGCGGCCGAATTCGTTACAGACGCAATAATCAAATTCTTAACTGACGGTGCTGCGAATAATCAGAGCCGAACTTTCACCGCCGCGCGTCCGATCAGCGAGAGCCCGTACCCCAGCGCCACGAAACCCGCGGCGAGCACCAGAACGTTGCCCGCCACCGCCGCCGCACCGACGCTGCCCGCGTCCAAGAAGTAATACGGCGCCCGTCGGCCGAAGTTGTTGAGCACCAGGACCGCCAGCCCCAGATACACCGCCGGATAGACCAGCCACACCAACGGCTGCCACCACCGCACCTGACTTTGGCTGCGCCCCACCAGAACCCAGTCGGCCAGCGCCAGCGTCGGCACCACCGCATGCAACAGGATGTTGGCCGGGGTGTACCCCGCACTCTTGTCGACCAGATACAGATTCCAGATCACCCCGGCGACCACGACGTAGAGCACCACCGCACCGCGCAGCCCGGCCCGGCGGTCAGCGCGCCGGTCCAGCAGCGTCCAGGCGTAGTACGCCGCGGCCAGCAAGTTGGCCTGATAGGTGAAGGTGATGAACCGCCAGAGCACCCCGGAGCGGGACTGCACCTCCACGACCACCAACGCGGCCAGCACCGCGACGATGATCCCGACGCGAAGGGCGTTGCGAGCGAGCTGACGCTCCTTGTCGTGGGTGTCACCCTGGGCCGTCTCAGTCACGTCAGAACCAACTCCGTCACCACCTGCTTGGTTCCCCAACTGTATCGGTAACACGTTCCAGTTCCCGATTTTCCGAAGCCGCCACACGGGCCCCCAACTGCGGTGTACCAATGCAATACGCGGGTGAATACGCGTACCCGGACCGCGAGAAACATCCTAGTGAGGAGCGTGTCGAATGCCGAGCCCGAGCCTGCCTCCCGGCTTTGACTTCACAGATCCCGACCTCAACCGGGAGCGCCTGCCCATCGACGAATTGGCCGAGTTGCGCCGCACCGCCCCGATCTGGTGGAACGAACAGCCGACGGGTGAGGGCGGTTTCGACGACGGCGGGTATTGGGTGGTGACCAAACACCACGATGTCAAGGAAATCTCGCGGCGCAGCGATATCTTCTCCAGCCTGGCCAAGACCGCGTTGCCGCGCTATCCCAAGGGTTCGACGGGCGAGCAGATCGAGACCGGCAAGTACGTGTTGCTCAACATGGACGCTCCGCATCACACTCATCTGCGCAAGATCATCTCGCGTGGTTTCACCCCGCGCGCGGTGGAGCGGCTCCGCGACGACCTCCACGAGCGTGCGCAGGACATCGTCCGCAAGGCTGCCGCGGAGGGTTCCGGTGACTTCGTCGAGCAGGTGGCTTGCGAACTGCCACTGCAGGCCATCGCAGGCCTGATCGGAATTCCGCTGGAGGATCGCAAGAAGATCTTCGACTGGTCCAATCAGATGGTCGCCGACGACGATCCCGAATTCGCCCACCATGACGGCCGCAGCTCGGCGATGGAGCTGATCATGTACGCGATGCAGCTGGCCGCCATCCGGGCCGAGGAGCCCGGAGAGGACATCGTCACCAAGCTGATCGAGGCCGACGTGGACGGCCACAAACTCTCCGACGACGAGTTCGGGTTCTTCATGATCCTGCTGGCGGTGGCCGGCAACGAGACCACCAGGAACTCGATCACACACGGCATGATCGCGTTCACCGAGAATCCGGACCAGTGGGAGCTCTACAAGCGGGAGCGCCCGGGCACGACCGCCGACGAAATCGTCCGCTGGGCCACGCCGGTGACGTCGTTCCAACGCACCGCGCTGGAGGACACCGAGCTCTCCGGCGTGCTGATCAAGGAAGGTCAGCGGGTGGTGATGTCCTACCGGTCGGCAAACTTCGACGAGGACGTCTTCGAGTACCCGTTCCGGTTCGACATTCTGCGCAATCCGAATCCGCATGTCGGTTTCGGCGGCACCGGCGCCCATTACTGTGTGGGCGCCAACCTGGCCCGGATGACCATCGACCTGATCTTCGGAGCGATCGCCGATCAGATGCCGGATCTGACGCCGGTGTCCAGGCCGGAACGGTTGCGTTCAGGGTGGCTCAATGGCATCAAGCACTGGCAGGTGGATTACACCGGCAAACTCGCCACGCAGCTGGTCTGACCGGCGACCGGCGTTGACGGGTGTGCAATTCGCCACCTCGGCGCGGTGTGTCCCGTCGCCGACCGCACAACCGTTGAAGCGAGGCCGCGACCGGCTCGACGGTTGCGCGCTTTCAGAGGGCTGCGGCGGCATGTTGCGTAGGAAACCGCACAACCGTGGAAGCCAGGCCGCAGCCGGTCCTAACCCGGCGGCAGCACCACGTATCCCGGCGGCGGCACCGCACCGGGGGCCAACTGCACGGCCGGCTGATCGGGGCCGGGCTTGAGCTTGTCCTTGAAGCGCTCCCAGAGGCCGGGCTTCTGCGGGGGAACCTGATACACCGGGGCCGGCGGCGGGACGTACACCGGCGGTGGTGCGGGTGCCGGCGCCACGGGAGGGGGCTCCGGGACGTATTCGGGCACCGAGTACTCGGGCGCCGGAGCCGGCGGCAGTGCCTCGGCCGGCGGGGGCGGCGGCAGCGCTTCTTCGATGACCACCGGTGCGACGATCGGCGGCGGCTCGGGTGCCGGTGCCACCGGCGGCACGGGCCGCGACTGCGGCTCGGCGACGGTCTTGGCCACCTGCCGGGATTCCGACGACACCGGATTCGGGGTCGGAAGAAGCTGGTCACTGACCGCGACCGACAGCGAGATCACGAAGGTGACCGCCCCGGCGACCAGCAGAGTCATCGGCGCAACGACAGGATTGCGGCGAGGTCGCGGCACCACGGGCATGGTGTAGTCGAACGGCGTCAGGCGGGCGCTGTCCGCCGAGGCCAGGGCCGCGCCATGCGCCAGGGCCAGTTCCGACTCCGGCGGGTTGGACACCGGCAGCCCGAGTTCAGCCTCGAGGCGGCCGGCGGCGACATCGAGGGCCGGAACCGAACCCACCACGAACAGACCGTCGGGCCGCATGTCGTCGGCCAGTACCGCGCTCACCCAGTCGATCAGGGCGTCGTCGCTGTCGATGGCATGGCTGATCAGGATGTCCACCGAGTCTTCGCCGGCGTCGACGACGGCCATCACCGCGGTGCTGGGCTCGACGACACACAGTGCGGTCCGCTGGTATCCGACCACCCGGCCGATGCTGGCGGCGAGCGTTTCGACGGCCTCGGACAGCGGAACCGCCGTCACATCGGTCAACCCGGCTCGGGCCATGCTGTCCAGCACTGCCGATGCTTCGAGTTCAGCGTCGTCGCTCCAGGTCACGCCGATGGAGCCCACCGACTGGCCGTCGGCTTCGGCCTCGTCGCTGGCGCGCTTGAGTGCGGCACCAACCTCGTCGAAGACGTCGAACTCCTCGTGATCGAGGGTGGCGCCGTCGGCGCTGCTTCCTTCGACCAGCACGGACCGGACATTCGTCGGAGTCACCGATACGCCGAGCACCGTGTCCACTACATCTACTCCCTCCGGGACTGCGCGTCGCCCGGGCCGAATTCCGCCGCAACATCGTGGAATCGTGAACCACGGTGCGGTGCTCGTTCCACAGGAGGAACGGACCCGGGATCGCGGGGTCGCCTGCAACCCGCCTCGCGTGAGCCTACCCACAGACCCACCGAAACGTCTCCATCGGATAACAGGCGCAAGGACCGATGAGACCGTCAGTGTGGGGGAACCACCCGGGGCGGCACGGCGGCGACCAGGGCGGTGTCGACCCCGGTCGGACCGAGCTGGGAGGCGCCACCGGGATCCCCGATCGGCTCGGTACGTCCCGGCAGGACAGCGGCGAAGAATGCGGCGTTGTCCTCGAGGTGGGCCAGTTCCTCGTCGGGTAGGTCGGATTCGTAGTAGATGGCGTCGACCTTGCAGATCAACTTGCAGGCACCACAGTCGACGCACTCGGTCGGGTTGATGTAGAGCGACCGTAGCCCCTCGTAGATGCAGTCCACCGGGCACTCCTGCACGCAGGACTTGTCCACCACGTCCACACAGCCGGAGCCGATCACATACGTCATGGATTCGACCGTAGGAAACCTGCGCCGCGGCGGGACCCGGCAAAGGTCCCTTTCTCGGTGACTTCCGTCCTCGATTGCGCAGGCCGACGGGTGTTTACTGGATTTCATGAAAGGGACGCTGTTCTTCGATGGCGGATGTGGCATGTGTACCCGTGCGCGCAACCGCCTGGTCAAGTTCGACCGCACCGGAAACCTGCACACCGAGCCCTACCAGCAATCGGGCACCGCGCAGCGGCTGGGCGTGCCCGCGGCCCGGCTCCCGGAGTCGGTGTGGTGGCTCGATGACACCGGCGAGGTGTTCGCCGCGGCAGAAGCCGTCAACGCTGCCTTGTCAGCCGCACTCGGGACCCGGGTGCCGCTGCACATCTATCGGGTTCCCGGAATGCGGACGCTGCAGGAAACCGTGTACCGCTGGGTGGCCGACCACCGCTACCGCTTTCCGGGCACCACGCCGTACTGCGAATCACAGCCGGCCGCCTGCTGACTCAGGCCGGCAACGGGGTGCAGGTTACGGGCGTCTGGTTCGCGAAGTGCACCGCGGGCATCCCGTCGACCTCGATGAACCTGACGTCCTCGGTCCATGCGGTGCCCGGCTGCACCCACGGCGGCACGCCTTGGGGATAGGCGACGGTGAAGTCCCGGTAGAACTCGACTCCCACCGGGCAGCCGGGCGTTCGGGCCGGTGCCGGATTCCAGGCGTGAACCATGATCGGATTCATCAGCCGCGGGCCCTGCGCGCAGTTGGGTTTGCATTCGATGGCGTTGTCCACGCCGGTTCCGGTCGCACCGTCAGCGCCCCATGTCGTCCAGGTCATGTCCTCCATGACGCTGGTGTGGTCGCAGCCGTACACCACGGTCTGCGGCTTCTCCACGACCGGTTGGCTGGGGTCGAAGCAGGCGGCGAACTGAAACGCCGAGGCGGGCGGTTCGGCGACGGCGGCGGGCGTGGTCGCCGATCCCAGAGCAAGCAGTCCTGCGGCGGCCGACAGCCACATCACGCGGTTCACTGATAGATCCCTTCACCGAGCTCGAGTCGCCTGCATGCTAACCGGCTAGTTCTGGCGCGGCACCATCTCGTGAACGAACCGGTCGGTGAACTCGTCGAGGTCGGCCTGGCCCGCGGGTCGGATGACGAATTTGCTCAGCCCCGCGGCGACGTAACCGTCGATCTGCCGGTGCAACTCCGACCAGTCACCGGCGACCAGCTCCCCGGGGTCGACGTCGGGGCGGCGGGCCTTGACCGCTGCCGCCAGCCGGTCGGGAAGTCCCCCTTCGGCGACCGCCAGGCTGATCCCGAAGTGGTCGTCTTCGATCTCGCGGCCTGCGGCGGCCGCTTCGGCCTGGATCGTGTCGCGGGCGCGGCCGGCTTCGGCCGGGGTCAGGAAGCTGCCCAGCCATCCGTCGGCCAGCCGACCGATGCGCCGGAAGGCTGCGGGCGCGGACCCGCCGAGCCAGATGTCCATCGGCGGTGAGGGCAGGGCGCCGATACTCGCACCGGTCACGGAGTAATACGTGCCGCTGAAGTCCACCGGACTGTCCCGCAGCATCGAACGCAGCAGGTGCAGGGACTCGTCGAATACTGCCGCTCGCTGCCCGTCGGGAACGGTGAAGACGTCGCGCTCCGCCGGGGTGGCCGAACGCAGTCCGAAGGCCGGGAGCACGCGCTTGGGCCCGATCGCGGCCAGCGAGGCGAGTTGCTTGGCCACCAGCACGGGGTGCCTGCCGCCGGGCAGTACCGCCACCGACGTGCCGACCTTGAGGCGCGTCGTGCGGGCCAGCGCGATTGCCATGCCGATGAACGGGTCGACGGCCTCGGAGTAGACGATCTCGGAAAACCATACCGAGTCGACGCCCGCGGCCTCCAGTGCGTCGACGAGATCGGGGAGCCGTTCTGGCCGAGTCTCCGGCCCCAGGCCCACACCAAAACGGATCTTCACCGAACCTCCTTGTGCATGCGGCCCTCTGGACGCCCCTCATGACGACAACAAACGGGCCGAAACTGTTCCCGATAAAGCCCGGATGAATTACACTGATGTAATTAGTGATTCCCCTGAGATAAACATAAAGTTATGTGACAGAAATAAACTTATGTGGTCTGAATAAACTTTTGCGACGCGAGTAACGCATGCGTCCAGTGGTGCGAAACATCACACATGAAGATCCTCGGGAAGCTCTTCGTTATGGCCGCTTTCACTGGCGCAATTCTGTACGGAATGCTCGCGTTGTCGAGCGGTACAGCAAATGCCGACAGCGTGAACTGGGATGCCATTGCGCAGTGCGAATCCGGGGGCAACTGGGCCATCAACACCGGCAACGGCCATTCCGGCGGCCTGCAGTTCAAGCCCGCCACCTGGAAGTCCAACGGCGGCGTCGGCAATCCGCACCAGGCCAGTCGCGAAGAGCAGATCCGCGTCGCCGAGAACGTGCTGGCCACGCAGGGCATCAAGGCATGGCCGAAGTGCGGCGCGAAGGCTGCGGTGCCCTTCACCGCGGTGCGCGCTCCCCTGGCAACCTCTCCTGCCCCCGCGTCCCGGCAGCCCGGCGCCTACCTGCGCGCCACGATCAACGAAATCTTCGCGTTGATCCCGCAGGCGACCCGCTGATCCGGGCTCTGATAACAACCCGAGAAACTCGGCGAATTTCCCGCCATTCTGGAATTCAATTCTGTTTCAGCCTTGACACCGTTTGTGATCTGCCCTCGACGCCTCGAGCACCTCCGTCACACCCGTGTCAACGCTTCGTGCTCGCCGCACAGCCACGCGAGTTCCTCCCGCGTCGGCCCCGCGGGCAGTGCTGGGCGCCAACCGGACTCATAGACCGCCAGGGCGGCAGGTTGCAGAGCGTCCAGGCTCTGCGGTAGCGCATGCATCCGCGCGTAGGGCTCGACCAGCGGGCGCAGTCGGGGATCGGCCTCGGCGGCGGCCACGATCAAGTCCGACGGCAGCGGCCTGCGCAGGTCGACGTCACCCCCGGCCCAGCGCCGCATCCGGTCGTCGTCGCAGCGCACGTGGTCTTCGAACCACGGGCGGATCTGTGCACCACACCACGCATCGAATGCCACAGCGGCCCCGTCGACATCGCCGCGGCACGACGACACGGCCTCCACCAGGGACCGGGCCTGTTGAAATGCCAACGCCACGCCACGGCCGGCCAGCGGGGTGGTGGTGCACACCGCGTCCCCGACCGCGATCAGGCCCGGCGACACCGGGCGGCCCCCGTCGACCTGCGCCCGATAGCTGTTGTACAACTGCCCACCCGGGAGCACCGGCGAGATGGGCGCAGCCACCTCGGGCCGGATCCAGTCGGCGAGCAGCGGGATGGCGCCGACCACGGCCTCGAAGACCTCGGTGCGGCGCAGCGCCCGCATCCGCGGGTCCCGGCCGTCATGGGTGACGGTGACCGAGAAGGTACCCCTGTCATGGAGGAACACCACCGCGAAATAGCCGGACAGGCTCAGCGACAACCCGATCGGTGAATTCACCGGGCCCCGGCGATCACGCAGGCGGTACTGCCGGCTGACATACGTCGCTCCACAGGGCCCGCCCTCGGCGGCGCGGCGCAGCGCTCGCGTCGCCCGACCTGATCGGCCGGAGGCATCGAGCACCAGATCGGCGCGCAGCACTCGACCATCGGCGACGACGCCGATCACGCGGCCGCTGTCCTGCAGCACTTCATCAACGTGACCGGTGACCACCGTGACCCCCGGTTCGGAGCCTGCGTGCCTACGCAGCACCCGCTCGAAGACCTCGCGCCGGCACAACGCCGCCACCGCACTGCCGTCGGCGGCATAGCTGACCTCAGCCCCGACGTTCTCCAATGAAGCCAATACGTCCGGCATTTCAGCCTTCAATGCCTCGACCACCGGACCGCGGAAAGTGTGTGCCTGATGAAACTGCATGACACCGCGACGGTGCCAGGGCCCCGTGGGCGGTGGGCCCGGGTCACGGTCGACGACCACGATCTCGTGGCCGCGCCGGGCGAGCGCGATCGCGCTGAACAATCCGGTGGGCCCCCCACCGATGACCACCGTGCGCACCACATCTCCTTTCAGGTAACCTATAGTGTAATGAATAAACTGAGGGTCACCTAGAATGGCCGGTGTTGTCAAGCGTGATTACCGATCGGATCTCCGTGCGGCGCAAGCCCTGGAAACCCGGCGCACCGTCGTGGCAACCGCCGCCGAGTTGTTCACCACCCACGGCTACGGCACCACCACCGTCGACGCGATCGCCGCCGCCGCGGGCGTCAGCCGCAAGACGGTGTTCACCGCGGTCGGGGGCAAAGCTGAGCTGCTCAAGCTCGCCCTGGACTGGGCGGTCACCGGCGACGATGCACCCACGCCGCTGGCCGAGCGCCCGGACGTGCGGGAACTGCTCGGCAGCGACGATCCCGGCGACGTGCTGACTAGGTGGGCCAAGGTGCTCACCGACATCGATGGACGGGTGGCCGCCCTACACGAAGCCCTCAGCGTCGCCGCCGACACCGAGTCCGAGGCGAAGGAGCTGCTGACACAATCCGACAGCGAACGACTGGCGGGGTCGCGTCAGGTGGTTGCCAGAGTGCGCACCCTCGGCGGTCTGACCCCGGGACTGTCGGTGCGCGACGCGGCTGATATCGCCTGGCTGCTCACCGATCCCGCGCTCTACACGAGGTTGGTACTGCGACGGAATTGGTCCGCCGCCCGATTCGAGCGGTGGTTGGCGGCGACGTTACGTACGCAGTTGGCCTCGGGCGCGGCAGCCGGCAGCTAGGCTCGGGCCCATCTTGTCCTCGACGTTGAGGAGTGCGCATGGGCATCACCACCCGAGTCAACGGCCAACCGCCACCTGAGGTACCGCAGGCCGCGATCAACCTGGGAACCTGGGGGTTCTGGACCCAGGACGACGACTTCCGCGACGGCGCGTTCGCCACCCTGCGGCGCGAGTCCCCGATCACGTTCTTCCCCGAAGCCGTCCTCGACGACGACAGCCAACAGCTCGGAGGCTTCGAGCCCGGCCCCGGCCACTGGGCGCTGACCCGCTACGACGACGTGCACTTCGCCAGCCGGCATCCAGACATCTTCAGCTCCGCCTCCGGCATCACGATCGGCGACCAAATGCCGGAGCTCGCAGAGTATTTCGGCTCGATGATCGCGATGGACGATCCCCGGCATCAGCGGCTGCGGTCGATCGTGAGCCGGGCCTTCACACCGAAAGTCGTGGCCCGCATCGAGGAATCGGTGCGCGACCGGGCCCGTCACCTCGTCGCGGACATGGTCGAGCGGCGCCCGGACGGCAACGGTGAAGCGGTCACCGAGCTCGCCGGGCCCCTGCCGTTGCAGGTCATCTGCGACATGATGGGCATCCCGGAGAACGACCATGAGCAGATCTTCGGCTGGACCAACATCATCCTCGGGTTCGGCGACCCCGATCTGACCACCGATTTCGACGAATTCGTCAAGGTCGCAATGGACATCGGCGCCTACGCACATGCGCTGGCGGAGGACCGCCGCGCCAACCCGGGCCACGATCTGACATCCAACCTGGTGCACGCCGAGGTCGACGGCGAGCAGCTGACCTCCGCTGAGGTGGCGTCGTTCTTCATCCTGCTGGCCGTCGCTGGCAACGAGACCACCCGCAATGCCATCAGCCACGGAATCCTGGCGTTGTCGCGCTATCCCGAACAGCGCGACATCTGGTGGAACGACTTCGACACGGTGGCGCCGTCGGCGGTCGAAGAGGTGGTGCGTTGGGCGTCACCGGTGGCCTACATGCGCCGGACACTCACCCGGGATCACCAGCTCAGTGGCGTCCAGTTGGCCGAAGGCGACAAGGTGACGCTGTGGTACGGCTCGGCCAATCGCGACGAAACCAGGTTCGCCGACCCGTGGCGATTCGACGTCCGGCGGGACCCCAACCCGCACTTCGGATATGGTGGCGGCGGTGTCCACTTCTGCTTGGGCGCCAACCTGGCCCGCCGGGAGATCCGCGTGATGTTCGAAGAACTGCACCGCCAGGTCCCCGATCTCACCGCCACCGAGGAACCGTCCCGGTTGTTGTCGGCGTTCATCCACGGCATCAAGGCGCTGCCGATCAGCTGGACCCCGCCGCGCTAGCGGAGGCAGGTCACAGCACCGCCGAGGTGGGCCCCAACGACGAGCAGATGGACGTCGGCGGCGTCGCCACCGCCGCGCAACCGCGGCCTCGCACCGTGTAGGTCAGGCCGGGCACGTACGGCGACAGATACACCTGGGCCGTGGTGTTGCCATTGGCCTGATCGCACCGACCGACCTTGCCCGGAGTCGACAGGCACGCCTCCACGAGCATGGGCACCGCCGACGGACACGCGGCGTGCGCGATGGTGGCGGTGACCATCTGGGTGCCGTTGACGTCGACAACAGACGGTGCGCTCAACGTGTACTGGCATTCGATCGGCGCCGCCGGGCCGGCCACCGCGGGCCCGCTCATCACCAGGCCGAAGGCCGCCATCACACTGGTCAGCCCCGCGAGTCGCCGAATCATGGTCGGAGCCTAGTACGTTTGCCCTGCACTGCTGGCACGTTCGGCCACGTCCTCGTAGCGTGGGTGTCCACGAGCGAAGGCGGAGGCGCAGTGAGACAGCGGTTGCACTGGTTGACGATGCACGGCGTGGTCCGGCGGTTGGCCACCTCGGCCGCCCGCCGCGGTGATCCGCAAGGGCGGTTGGTCGCCGACCCCGTTGTGCGCGCCGACCCGATTCCCTTCTACGAGGAGCTGCGGCCGCGCGGCCCCCTGATCCGCTGTCGCATCAGCTTTCTCACCGTCGACCACGCCGTCGCCCACGAGCTGCTGCGTTCCGAGGACTTCCGGGTGATCTCGTTGAGTGCGAATCTGCCTGCCCCGCTGCGCTGGCTGGAACGACGCACCCGGGCCAACCAACTCCACCCGCTGCGGCCGCCGTCGCTGCTGGCCGTCGAGCCTCCGGCGCACACCCGTTACCGCAAGACCGTGTCGTCGGTGTTCACCCCGCGCGCGGTGGCCGCGTTACGCGAACGAGTGCAACAGACCGCCCACACGCTGCTCGACCAGCTCGAGGATGCCGGCCCGGCGGGATCGCAGGCCGTCGACATCGTCGACCGGTACTGCGCTCAGCTGCCGGTCGCCGTGATCAGCGACATTCTCGGGGTGCCCGACCACGAACGTGACCGGGTACTGCAGTTCGGTGAGCTCGCCGCTCCCAGCCTCGACATGGGATTGAGCTGGCAGCAGTACCAGCGGGTGGAAAACGGATTGGCCGGGTTCAACCGCTGGCTCGACGAGCACATCCGCCAGTTGCGCCGCTCCCCCGGTGACAACCTGCTCAGCGAGCTCATCCGGGCCTCCGACACCGACGTGCACCTCACCCACGACGAACTGCGAGCCATCGCCGGCCTGGTGCTCGCCGCCGGGTTCGAAACCACCGTCAACCTGCTGAGCAATGGGATTCGCCTGCTCATCGACGCACCAGACCAGTTGAAGATCCTGCGGCAGCGCCCCGAGCTGTGGCCGACGGCGGTCGAAGAGGTCCTGCGCCTGGATTCTCCGGTGCAACTCACCGCCCGGGTTGCGACCACCGATACCGACGTTGCGGGCACACGGGTGGGTCGCGGCGAGATGGTGGTGCTCTGTCTCGCCGCGACCAACCGCGATCCGGCGGTGTTCGCCGATCCGCACCGCTTCGACGTCACCCGCGACAACGCCGGGCGGCACCTCTCGTTCTCCGGCGGCCGACACTTCTGTCTGGGCGCCGCGCTGGCCAGGGCCGAAGGCGAAGTGGGTCTGAGCGCGTTCTTCGACCGGTTTCCCGAGGTGCGCACCGCGGCGCCGGGAGTCCGCCGCGACACCCGCGTGCTGCGGGGTTGGTCGAGCCTGCCGCTGACCCTCGGACCTGCCCGGGCGGTCGTACCGAACTAGCGGGCGTGCGCGGCCGGGGGCTGAGTGCCCTGCGGCGGTACGGTGCCCTGCTCGACCACTGTGGTGTCGTTGTCGTCGGCAGCGTGCGACGACTTGACCCGCGGGTCGATCGAATCGGCGTGGGCGCGGCGTTCGTCGAGATCCTCCCGCGAGGTGGACACGGCGTCGCGGTGGACGTCGGCGCGCTGCGCCAGGCGGGCGGCTTCGGCGGCTTTGGCCTCGGCTTCGGCCTGGGCGGCGCGAGCCTTGGCGGCGGTCTCTTCTGCGAGCGCCTCGCGGCGCTTCACCTGCACTGCGTCCTGCTCGACCTCTTCGCGGATGAGCTCGGCTTTGGTGTGCAACTGTTTGTTGCGACGGCTGCGTCCCGCGAAGACCAGCGCGGCGAGGACCAGCAGTACCACGATGACGGCGACCACGATCCAGACGGTGTTATCCATGTCGGCTCCTTTGTAGGTGGGCCGACAACTCAACGGCCCCGTTGATACCGGGAGTTGCCGGGAACGCCGATTACCAAACCGTCAGCTGTGGGGGCGCCCAGCGCGTGCAGCATGCCCTGGGCCGAATCCGGCCAGGTGAAGCGCTCTGCCTGGCGCCGGGCGGCGAGGCGACGCTGGTGCTCCGGACGGCCGATCACCGAGCTGACGGCCGCCGCGATCGCGTGGGGGTCATTGTCGGCACAGGCACCGCTGTCCGAGGTCAGGACCTCCCGCAGCGCTGAGGTACGCGAGACCACCGCGGGCGTGCCGGAGGCCAGCGCCTCCAGCGCGGCCAGCCCGAACGTCTCGTGCGGGCCGGGCGCCAGGGCGACATCGGCCGAGGCCAGCAGGGCCGCCACCGTCTCGCGGCGGTTGATGAACCCGGTGAAGACCACCGGCAACCGCGCCGCCTGCCGCTCCAGCCGCGGCCGCAGCGGGCCGTCACCGATGATCAGCAACCGCGCGTCGACACCCGAAGCACGCAGGGCGGCGACGGTGTCGATGGAGCGGTCGACCCGTTTCTCGATCGACAGCCGTCCGCAGTGCACCAGCAACACCTGCTCCGGCATCGCCCATTGCTGCCGCAGTCGGGTGCAGTGGCGCCGCGGGTGGAACATGTCGAGGTCGACTCCCAGTGGAACGGTCGCGACGTTGGTGGCGCCGATGCGGTCGAACTCCTCGCGGGCGAACGCCGTGGTGCACAGCACGGTGTCGTAGTCGGCGGCGGTGCGCCGGTTGGCGAGATCGGCCACGCCGCGCGCGACCCGGGCAGGCAGGAACTGTCCGGTGAGCCGGTCGAGCCGCTCGTGGGAGATCATCACGGTGGTGACACCGCGGCGGCTCCCCCACCTGCCCAGACCGCGCAGGGTGAAGCGGTCGGATACCTCGATGGCGTCGGGTGACAACTCGTCGAGCAGGGTCGTCACCGGCCGCGGCAGGACGGCGCGGTATCCGCCGGTGAACGGAATCTCGGCGGCGGGCACCGACATCCGCACCACACCCGAGGCCAGCACGGTGCGCTGGGTGTCCGCCCCGGGAACCACCAGGAACACCTCGTGGCCCGCGGCGCAGTATTCGGCCCCCAGCCGGTCGACCGCCGTGCGCAGACCGCCGGACCGGGGACCGTAGAAGTTGGCCACCTGGACGACCCGCATACCGCCCATCCCAGCCGTCGGGTGTGTGCGGTCAACAACGGGACATCGGCCGGCGGATGACGGGGTGGTGAACTCAGCGCTCGCGGGGCCGCGGGAAATAGAGTTCCTGCGTCGCGGTGCACACCTGGGTGCCCGCCCGGCTGAACATCCGGCCGGTGGTCAGTGCCCGCCGATGGGCTCCGCTGGCCGAGAGCTGTTCGTAGAGCAGCCAGTCCGAGACGTCCGCGGGCTGGTGGAACCACACGGAATGGTCCAGCATCGACGACAGCCGGTAGTCCGTGGCAGCGGGACGCGCCGCCAGGGCGGCCTCCACCAGGGTGACGGCGGACAGATACGCCACCAGCGCGGCGTTGATGACCGGATCGGCGGGCGTCTGGCCGTCGGGACGCCACCACAGCCGCGCCACCTCCGACGCGTCTGCCGGCACGTTCCTGCGTTCGAACCATTCGAGGCTGGTCCAAATACCGCGCACCGGAACGGATTCCAACGACTCCGGCGCCGGCACCACCGGCATCGGCGGTTGATAGTCCTCACTGTCGACGGACTTGCTGAACGACACGGTGGCCTCCATGAGCACCGCACCGAACTGGCGGGCGGTGGCGCGACGGGTGCTGAACGTGCCGCCGTCATGCAAGGTGACGACCTCGAAGTCGACGGGCTGCCGGGCGTCCCCGCTGCGCAGGAACTGGGCGTGCATGATTCGGGGCCCACGGTCGGCCTCCACGGTGCGCGCGGTGGCCACCAGGGCCTGGGCGCTGATGTGTCCGCCCAGGATGTGGTGCGCGGGACCGTCGAGTTGGGTGCCGACGAAGAACGTCTGGTTGACTCGGTCGAGTTCGAGGGTCGCAAGCACCTCACGCAGCGTGGAAGTCATCACCGGTCATCTTGGCAGTACCGGCTGTTTCCCGATTCACTTGGAGGTTTGGATGGCATTCGGAGGCCCGGTCCGCATACTCGTCGAGGCCGTCAACACCGCCGTGACGGGGCTGACGCACACGCCGCTACTCGGACCCGTGCTCAGCAGGTACATCACCGAGATCAGCTACACGGGGCGAAAATCCGGGAGGTCGTTCACGCTGCCGATCGGCTATCGCCGCAGTGGGGACACGGTCACAATCGCGGTGTCCATGCCCGACAAGAAGAACTGGTGGCGCAACTTCCTCGGCGCGGGCGCGCCCTTGTCCATTCGTCTCGACGGCACTGATCGGCCGGCACACGCGGTCTCGTCGCGTGATGCGAAGGGCCGGGTCACCGTCGTTGCCACCCTCGACGCGCCGTAGTGCTGGTGGCGGGTGGAGTGCACACCCGTGGCGTTTTGACCGGGCGTCAGCTGGGCGCCAGGTGAGCGTCGAACCAGTCACTCATCCGCGTCCACGCATCAAGAGCGGCCACCGGGTTGTAGCGCTGCCCGGTGTCGTTGAAGAAGGCGTGGTCGGCGCCGTCTTCGATCACGATGTCGTGCACCATGTCCGCCTGCTCCAGTGCGGTCCGGGCCGCCTGTTCGGTGGCGTTGACTCGCGCGTCGAGCGCGCCGTAGAAGGCGAGCACCGCGGCCTGTGCCGAGCCGGCGAAGTCCGGATCATCGGGCGTCGGCCCGTAGAACGGCACCGCGGCCGCCAGTTCCGGAACACCGGAGTCCAGCAGCCGCCACACCAGCCCGCCGCCCATGCAGAATCCCACCGCCGCGATCTTCTGACCCGGCAACCGTTGCTGCACCTCGGCAAGCCCGGACTTGAGGTCGGCGATCAGGACCTCCGGCGCGATATTGCCCAAAGCGGCTGTGGCTTCGGCGGGGTCGGCAAAGGTGGCCGTGCCGCCGTTCGCGGACAGCAAGTCGATGGCCAGCGACGAATACCCGATACCGGCGAGCCGGCCCGCGACTGAACGGGTCCAGTCGTTGAGTCCCTTGTTCTCGTGGATCACCAGCACGCCGCCCCGCGGGGCGGTCGCCTCGGCCCACGCTCCCTGCAGGTCACCGGCCGGGCCCGCCCACGTGATGGGCGCCGTCGGTCTGGCCTCCGCGGCGCCGGGCGGCGGCTCGGCAGGGGTGGTGGGTGCGGCCGGTGGGGAGGTCGATGTGGCTGGGGACGTGGCGGTTTCACTGCTGGAGGCAGTGGGCGTGGTGCCTTCGCCGCCACACGCGGCGATCAACGCCGAAGCGCCTGCGGCGGACACCCCCAACAGGCCCAGTCGGCGGATGGCCTCGCGCCGGGACAGCAGTCCGTCGACGTGGTCGGTGGCGATTTCCTCGGCGATATAGCGCTGCAGCGGAGTCACATGGTCGAGTATGCCTCCGCGTCGGCGAGCGTGGTCCGATACTGGACTGGATGTCATGGACTCCCGATCCCGACGGTTTGCGCGCGACCATCGCGGTGGTGGCGGGTGCGACGCGCGGCGCGGGCCGCGGTATCGCGGTGGGCCTGGGTGAAGCCGGCGCCACCGTCATCTGCACCGGTCGCAGCAGCACCACCGGAACCCTGCACTCGGATTACGACCGCCCCGAAACCATCGAGGAGACCGCCGCACTGGTGGACGCGGCGGGCGGAGTGGGGGTGGCGATCCCGGTCGATCACCTCGACCGCGCGGCGGTGGCCGGACTGGCCCGGCGGTTGCATCGCGAGTTCGGCCGGATCGATGTGCTGGTCAACGACATCTGGGGCGCCGAGGTGCTCAAGGGTGCTCCGCCGACCTGGAACACCCCGATCTGGGAACACGATCTCGACGACGGGCTGCAGATCTTGCGCCTCGGCGTCGAGACCCACCTGGTGACATCGCACCAGCTGCTGCCACTGCTGACCAAACCGGGCGGGTTGGTGGTCGAGATCACCGACGGCACAACCGAATACAATGCTGCGAACTATCGGATCTCGGTGTTCTACGATCTGGCGAAGACGGCCGTGAACCGGCTGGCCTTCTCACAGGGACACGAGTTGGCACCGCACGGCGCGACGGCGGTCGCAATCACCCCGGGCTGGTTGCGCTCGGAGATGATGTTGGACAACTGGTCGGTGCGTGAAGAGAACTGGCGCAGCGCACTGGAGCCGGATCGGCCCGGTGGCCTGCCCACCGCTCCGGAGGGTTTTGCCGCCTCGGAAAGCCCGCGCTACGTCGGCCGCGCGGTCGCTGCTCTGGCCGCCGACGAGGCCAGGGCCCGCTGGAACCAGGCGTCGGTGACCTCGGCGGAACTGGCCCGGGACTACGGCTTCACCGATACCGACGGATCGCAGCCGGATTGCTGGAAGTGAACACAACAACAGATCTGTTCACTAGATTGGGTCTGTGACCTACGACACGATCATTCGTAACGGCCGCTGGTTCGACGGCTCGGGTGCGGCCTCGGCGATCCGTACCATCGGGATCCGGGATGGCCACATCGCCGCGATCACCGACGACACTCTCGACGAGACCGGGTGCGACGACGTCCTGGACGCGGCGGGGCACTGGGTGCTGCCCGGGCTGCTGGACATCCACACCCACTACGACGTCGAGGTGCTCGGCAGCCCGTCGCTGCGTGAGTCGCTGCGTCACGGCGTCACCACCATCATGTTGGGCTCGTGCTCGCTGTCGACAGTGCACATCGACGGCGAAGACGCCGGCGACCTGTTCGGCCGGGTGGAAGCCATCCCCCGCGAACACGTGATCAGCGCCGTCGACGACCACAAGACCTGGACCTCCTGCGGCCAGTACATCCAGGCACTGGAGGCCCGTCCGCTGGGCCCCAACGTCGCGGCCTTCATCGGGCACTCCGACTTGCGCACGGCCACCATGGGTTTGGATCGCGCCACCCGCGACGACGTGCGACCCACCCGGGCCGAGCAGGCTCAGATGGAGAGCCTGCTCGCCGAGGCGCTGGACGCCGGAATGGTCGGCATGTCGTCCATGCAACTGCTCTTCGACAAGCTCGACGGCGAGACCTGCCGGTCGCGCACCCTGCCGTCCACCTATGCCAAACCACGGGAACTGCGGCGGCTCAAGGCATTGCTGCGCCGCTCCGGCCGCATCCTGCAGTCAGGTCCCGATATCGAGAACCCGCTGAACCTGGGCTCCCAGCTCGCGCAGTCGATCGGATTGTTCCGCAACAAACTCAAGACCAGCCTGCTCTCGGCCGCCGACGTCAAGGCCAACCCGTATGCGGTCCGGCTCATGGGCCCGTCGGCGAAATTGGTGAACCGGTTCGGCGGCGACTTCCGCTGGCAGCACCTGCCGGTGCCCTTCGAGGTGTACGCCGACGGGATCGATCTGGTGATCTTCGAGGAGTTCGGCGCCGGTGCGGCCGCACTGCATCTGCGCGACGAGGTGGAACGCAACGAACTGATGCGCGACGAGAAATACCGCCGCCAGTTCCGGAAACAGTACGAAGAAAAACTCGGCATCCGGGTGTGGCACCGCGACTTCTTCGACGCGGATATCGTCGAATGCCCGGACCGAGAAGTGATCGGGAAATCGTTCGGCCAGGTCGGTCAGGATCGCGGCGGGCTGCACCCGGTCGATGCGTTCCTGGATCTGGTGCTCGAACACGGTCGGGCGCTGCGCTGGCGCACCACCATCTCCAACCACCGCCCCGAGGTGCTCAAGAAGCTGGCTGCCGATCCCGGTGTGCAGATGGGCTTCTCGGATGCCGGCGCCCATCTGCGCAACATGGCGTTCTACAACATGGGCCTGCGGTTGCTGCGTCATGTCCGCGATGCCGACCGCGCCGGCACCCCGTTCATGACGGTCGAACACGCCGTCCACCGGCTCACTGGCGAACTGGCCGACTGGTACCGGCTCGACGCCGGCCATCTGCGGGTGGGCGACCGCGCCGACGTTGTGGTGCTCGATCCGGAGAAACTGGACGCGTCGCTGGACGCCTATGCCGAGGAGCCCGTTGCGCAGTACGGCGGGCTGTCCCGCATGGTCAACCGCAACGACGACACCGTGACGGCGGTATACGTCGGTGGCCGGGCGGTGTTCCGCAACGGCGTGCCCAGCGAACTGGTGGGCACGACGCGCACCGGCAGCTTCCTGCGGGCCGGTGCCCCGGTGCCCGCGCCCACCCACCGGCAGGAGCTCGTCGATGTCCGCTGACGTCGTGCTCGGAATGTGGCGGGCGCTCTCGGCGCGCGACTGGGACGCGGTACCGACGTTCCTGGCCCAGGACTGCCTCTACCTCGACATGCCCGTCGGCGCCGCCGCCGCCGCCAAAGGGCCCGACAACATCGTCAAGCGACTCAAGGTCGGCCTGGAATCGCTGGCGGCGTACGAGAACTTCGACGGACTGCTGGTCGGCGACGGTGCCGATCTGATGTATGAGCATTCGGAGCGCTGGGACTGGGCCGGCGGCGAATCGGCGCTGCTCAACTTCGTCACCGTGCACCGGGTGGTCGACGGCAAGATCACGGTCTGGAAGGACTACTGGGACATGGGTGCACTGGCCAACCATGCCCCGCCCACCTGGCTGGCCGACTTCGCCTCGGCCGACATGTCCTGGATCTACGACGCCACCGGAGAGGTCTGAACCATGTTCGATCTGAAGATCACCGGCGGCACCGTCGTCGACGGCACCGGTGGTGACCGGTACCTCGCGGACATCGGCGTCAAAGACGGTCGGATCGTCGAAGTGCGGCGCCGCGACGCCGGCGGCCCAGGCCTGGATGGTGACGCCGCGACCACCATCGACGCCACCGATCGGGTGGTGACCCCCGGTTTCGTCGACATCCACACCCACTACGACGGCCAGGTCAGCTGGGACGACACCCTGGAACCCTCCAGCCTGCACGGAGTGACCACCGTGGTCAGCGGCAACTGCGGCGTCGGCTTCGCACCGGTGCGGCCCGGCCGCGAGCAATGGCTGATCGAACTCATGGAAGGTGTGGAGGACATCCCCGGCACCGCGCTGACCGAGGGCATCAGCTGGGAGTGGGAGAGCTTCCCGCAGTACCTCGATGCGATCGAGAAGCGTTCGCTGGCAGTCGATTTCGGCACGCAGGTGGCGCACGGTGCGGTGCGGGGTTATGCGATGGGTGAGCGCGGTGCCCGCAATGAGCCCGCCACCGAAGACGATGTGGCGACCATGGCCCGGATAGTTCAGGAGGCCGTCGAGGCCGGGGCGCTGGGCTTTTCGACCTCGCGCACCGAGGCCCACCGTGCCATCGACGGTGAGCCGGTGCCCGGCACCTATGCCGCCGAAGCAGAGCTGTTCGGCTTGGGCCGTGCCATGGCCGCCGGCGGTCAAGCCGTCTTCGAGGTGGCTCCACAGGGAACCGCGGGCGAAGACAATGCCGCCTCGATGCGGGAGCTGGACTGGATGACCCGTCTGGCGGCCGAGATCCAGCGGCCGGTGTCGTTCGCCATGGTGCAGAATTCCGGCGCTCCGGACCTGTGGCGCCGGCAACTCGACTGTGCCGGAGTGGCATTGGAGCGCGGAATCGAGCTCTACGCGCAGTTCGCGGCCCGGCCGTTCGGCATGCTGTTCGGGTTCCCCGGGTACCACGCCTTCACGCACCGGCCCACCTACCGCCGCCTGGCCGCCGAACTGAGCCGCGAGGACCTGGCCCGACGGTTGGCCGAACCCGCTGTGCGCGAGGCGATCCTTTCGGAAGCCGATCTACCGGCCCAGCCGGTGCCGCTGTTCGACGGGTTGTTCGCGTTGATCCAGTACAGCACCGACAAGATCTATGCCATCGGCAACCCGCCGGACTATGAGCCCACCTCGGAGCAGACGGTCGCCGAGATCGCCCGGCGCCGGGGCGAGGATCCGCTGGCCACGATGTATGACCTGATGTTGCAATCCGACGCGACGGCTCTGCTGATGCTGCCGTTCTTCAACTACGCCGCGGGCAACCACGACGCCATCTACGACATGATGACCCACCCGGCTGCGGTGTCCGGATTGTCCGACGGCGGCGCGCACTGCGGGTTGATCTGCGACGCGTCCTACCCGACGTTCCTGTTGACACACTGGGCGCGGGATCGTCATCGCGGTCCCCGCTTCTCCCTCGAATACGTGGTGCGCAAGCAGACTCTCGATACCGCGACGTTGTTCGGGCTCTCCGATCGTGGGGTGATCGCCGCCGGCAAGAAGGCCGACTTCAATGTCATCGATGTCGACGCGCTGGCGCTCGATGTCCCGCGGATGGCCTACGACCTGCCCGCCGGCGGGCGCCGCCTGATCCAGGGGGCGACGGGTTACGACGCCACGGTGGTCAATGGGGTTCTCACCCGCAGCCACGGGCACGACACCGGTGCCCGGCCCGGCCGCTTGCTCCGCGGCGTCAGGTAGCGAGGTCGTAGATCCGCCGGGCGTTGCCCGAAGCGATCAGGTCGACCACCCGGATGGCATCGGCTTCGCTCCACTGCCCTGTTGTCACGAAACCGCCCAGCACGTGGCGCATTCCGTCGCGCCACAGCCGGGCACCCAGGTAGTGCAGCTCAGCCGGGCCGAACGCGTCCGAGGAGTACAGGATCTTGCGGAACGGCGCCATCTCGAGCAACCGGGCGATGAAGGCCGCTGAGCGGGCCCCCAGGAAGTTGATGCTCAGGCCGCCGTCGAGGTAGACGTTGTTGAAGGCCTGGGCCAGGTAACCGGCTTCACGCTCGTACGGGTAGCAGTGCAGCAGGGTCACCGGAGTGTCGCCCGAGCGGCGCAGGAACTCCAGCAGGTGCAGCGGATTGCTGCGCTGCAGATCGCAGTCACGATCACCGAACCCGACGTGCAGCTGCAACGGTTTGCCCAGTCGCAGACCCTGATAGAGCCCGAACCGCAACAATGTCCGATCGGTCAGCCGGGTGCCACCGGTGCCTCGCCAGCGCTGGGCCGCTTCGTCGACCTCCGCGGTGCTCGGCTCGGACAGGTCCCCTTCGAACCCCCCGCGGTAGGCCAGGATGGACTTGGTGCCCACCGCCGTCGCCGACCTGCGGTCCAGGATCTCGGCGAACGCCGCCGCGTAGTCACCCGGGGCCGCGGCGGCCTCCTCGGCGACCTGCTCGAGCCGCACCACTTCGTGTGCCCGCCCGCCGGATCGGGTGGCCACTGCGGTGACGTCGGCAACACCGGCGGAGAAACCGGTGTCTACGATCCAGTCCGACACCCCGGCGGCGGGCAGGAACAGTCGGGCCAGCTCATCCTCGGACAGTTCGCACCGGCGGTCCCAGTATTGTTGCGGCTCAGCATGTTCGGCAAGTCCCAGCAGCGGCGCGCAGTGTTTTCGGACCGCGAAGCCGAGTTGGCTGTCGAACGCCGAGTCGAAGGCGGCCACCGGTTCGGTGTTGGCCTCGTTGAGCCCGTTCTCGAAGCGCTCTCGGGTGCCCGCGGCGACCCAGCTGCCGTGCACGTGGTGGTCGACCAGCGCGACGGCCTCCAGGTGCTCGTCGAGCACGCTCACACGCTCCACGCCAGGCGGAACTTCTGAGCCAACTCCTCAGGTGACAGTTCACCGTAGTGGTCGGCTTCGTAGCGACGAACCGCCACCAGTACCTCCACCACCTCCGTCCCGAGCAGGGACCGCAGGAGCACCGAGTTGTCCAGCGCCGCAATGATGTCCGCTTGGCCATCCGGAAGCTGCACCGTACCCGCCGCCGCCCGTTCGGCGTCGGTCCGGGTAGCCGGGTCGACGGTGGTCTCCGGCGGCAGCGGCACCGAACGTTCGATGCCGTCGAGGGCGAGTGCGAGGATCGCGGCGGAGGCGAAGTACGGGTTCGCCGAGGGGTCGACGATCTTCACTTCGACGTTGGCGCCGTGGGGGTTGCCGGGTCCGCCTGCGAGGAAACGCACCGCGGCCTCGCGGTTCTCCAGGCCCCAGCATGCGTAGGCGCCCGCCCAGTGTCCCGGTTGCATACGCAGTCCCGACAGAATCGATCCGGCCAGCACTGCTTGCGCTTCGGGCAGCCCGGCCAGCACACCGGCCACCGCGCTCTGCCCCTCGGGTGTCATGCCGTGGGGGCCGGGCCCGCCCGCGAACAGCGGCAGGTCTCCCCGGGTCAGCGAGAAGTGTTGATGCGCGCCTGATCCGACGGCTCCGGCGAAGGGTACCGGTGAGAAGCTGACTCGCATTCCGTATCGGCGGGCCACGCGACTGACGATGATGCGGGTCAGCACCAGATGGTCGGCGGCGGCCACCGGGGTGCGTGGGCGCAGCGAGATCTCGAACTGGTTGCCGCCGTACTCGGGATGGAACTGCTCGATTCCGACACCGGCCGCGCCGACGGCGGCGGTGACATCACGGACGAATCCTTCGTGTTCGAGCAACCCGGCCAGACCGTACTGGGCCCACAGATCGGTGGGCAGGGCGGTACCGTCGGCACCGACGAGGACGAATTCCAGCTCGTGCCCCACCTGCGCGCTCAGCCCGGCAAGGGCCAGCCGGTCTTCGATGCGGGCGAGCGTGCCACGGCTGCAGACGGTCACCGGGTCGCCGTCTTGGGTGAAGAAATTGCCTGGCGCCCAAGCCAATCCGTCACCGAGGACACGCAACGCCGTCAGGTCGATCCGGATGCGTTGATCGCCCACCACGCCGATGCCCTCGGTGAACGCAATACCGGATTGGTCGATGGCAAATCCGTGCCACACCGGGCTGGCGCCCAGTCCGGGGTCGGCGAAGCTGTTCATCCGGTGAATGGGGACGGTCTTGGCGTGGATCAACCCGGCCGGGTTGACGACGGTGCCCACCACGGTCACCACGTCGTTGGCTTCGAGCTGGGCAATGGACGCCGCGGGGGCAGGCGGGGCTGTCATACCGCCATCATGCCCGCGTCGGGGCCGCTCGGCAGCCGTCAGGCGCGGCTGGGGATGGTGAGGTGGCAGCTCTGCCCGATGTCCAGTGTGCGCAGCATCCGGCCCATGCCCACCCACATCGCACACGACAACGCGAGGTCGGTCATCAGCTCATCGGACAGGTGCGGCCGGGCGCGGTCCCAGAAGTCTTCGTCGTCACGCAGTTTGGTGTGTTCGGTACCGAACCGGTGCGCGAACTCGGCGGCGATGCGTTCCTGGTCGCTGTAACCCGCCCAGGTGCGCCATTCTTCGGCGTGGTCGTAGAGTTCCTCGTCCACTCCGGCGGCGGGCCCGTCGGCGTCGCGGGTGTTGATGCAGACCGCGCACTCGTTGTCGTGGGCGATGACGATCCGGGCGAGTTCGCGCACCCGCAGCGGCAGCCGGTTGTTGTTGTAGACCGCGTGGGTGAACCCGGCCATCGCGGTGCCGATCTCCGGCGACTTCAGGATCCAGCCCGCGAGTTCTTGTTCTGGGGAGTCGTTTGGCCACGATCCGATTCGGCTCATGGCGCGATGTTACGCCCGCGACCCCGAGATAGGAACACGTTCTAGTTTGTCTCAGTCCCTTCCGGGTCCCGCTCCCGATTGGACCAACATCCGGTGTGCGATCCGCTCCAGCGCGACCTCCACCTGGTCGCGGTCGGGCCGTCCTTCGAAGGTGGGTGACTGGGCCAGTTTCTCGACGATCCTGCCCACCAGCACCGACGAGGCGGCGTCGACCTGGCCGGCACCGGCCTGGGTGAGCCACATCTGATCGCCGGTGCGCAGCGCGAAGCCGCCGTCGACCAGTTTGTCGAAGGTGGGCTCGAGCACTTCGAACGGCATCCGCAGCCGCTCGCCGATCTCGGTCAGTCGCGCCGAGCCGAACACCTGGCTCTGCCGGTAGATCTGCAGCAGCGCCCACAGAGCGGCGACGTCGAGGTCGCAGCCGAAGCGGCCGGCGATGTTGCGCAGGCGGATCTCCGGGGAGTCGCGGAACATCCGGCCTACCGCGGTCTCCAGGATCTTCTCCGCGGAGTCGTTGCTGGGCATGCCGAAGCCCTCACCGAGGTCTCCCGCCGACATCGCGTCCATGTCGCGCAGCGGCACCTCCTTGAGGAACAGTGACACGATGAAACCCACCACCGCGACGGGCACCGCGCACAGGAACACCATGCCCAGTGAGTCGGCATAGGCGTCGATGATCGGGGCGGCCGCCTCCGGCGCGAGTGCCTGCAGCGCCTTCGGCGAATCGGCGGCCTCCGGCGGCGCGCCACTGGCCGTCAGGGCAGGCCCGATGCGGCCGGCCAGGAAGTTGACGAACAGCGACCCGAAGATGGCGGCGCCGAAGGAACTGCCGATGGTGCGGAAGAACGTCACCCCTGAGGTCGCCACCCCGAGGTCCTCGAAGCGGGATGTGTTCTGGACGATGAGCACCAGCACCTGCATGCACAGGCCGATCCCGGAGCCGAGGATGAACAGATAGAGCGACTGCATCCAGATCGAGGTGGTGGCGTCCATCTGCGACATCAGCAGGAAGCCGACCGTCATCAATGCGGTGCCCGCGACCGGGAAGATCTTGTACCGCCCGGTGCGCCCGACGATCTGGCCGCTGCTGATCGAGGTGAGCAACAGTCCGCCGACCATCGGCAGGGTGCGCAGCCCGGATTCGGTGGCCGAGACCCCGTCGACGAACTGCATGAAGGTCGGCAGGAAGGTCAGTGCGCCGAGCATGGCGAAGCCGACGATGAAACCCAGGGTGCAGCAGACGGTGAACACCGGGCTGCGGAACAACCGCAACGGCAGGATCGGCTCCTTGGCCCGCATCTCCACCCGGACGAAGATGCCGATCGCCACGGCCGAGCCGACGAACAGTCCGATGATCATCGGTGAGGTCCAGGCGTACTCGCCGCCGCCCCAGCTGGTGGCCAGCGTGAGGCCGGAGGCTCCGAGCGCGATCAACACGATGCCTGCGTAGTCGATGCGGGGTTTGGCGGAGCGGGCCAGGGCGGGGATGGCCACCACGCTGACGGCGAACACGACGACCGCGACGGGCACGTTGATCCAGAACGCCCATCGCCACGTCAGATGATCGGTGAAGAAGCCGCCCAAGAGCGGGCCGATCACAGTCGTCACACCGAACACCGCTCCGAGTGCGCCCTGGTAGCGGCCGCGGTCGCGCAGCGGAATCACCTCGCCGATGACGGCCATGGCGGTCACCATGATGGCGCCGCCGCCGATGCCCTGTAGCGCCCGCGCGGCCACCAGCATCGACATCGAGCCGGCCAGCCCGCAGAGCACAGAACCGATGAGGAAGAACGCGATCGACGTCTGGAACACCAGCTTGCGGCCGAACAGGTCACCGAGCTTGCCGACGATCGCGGTGGCGATCGTCGAGGCCAGCAGATAGCTGGTCACCACCCACGACTGGTGGCCGGCGCCGCCGAGGTCGGCGACGACGGTGGGGAGCGCGGTGGCGACGATGGTCTGGTCGAGGGCTGCCAGCAGCATGCCCAGCAGTACGGCCGCGAAGATGAGATTGCGGCGCTGGGGGCTGAGGAGCGTGCTGTCCGAACTGGGAGGAGCCTCAGTAGGCGCGGCAGAGTTGGACATATAGTTAGTTAGACTAACATTATTTTACTGGATCCGGAAATTCGTTGCCCCAACGTGAGCCCACGGGCCGCCTGGTACTGCTCGACGACATGCGGCGTCGGTTCGGCGGTGAAGATTTCCGAACCTTCGAGTACCCACTGCGGAGGCGAAGCACCGCCGGTGAGCGTCCACGCAGCCTGCTTGGCCGCGCCGAGCGCGACGTACTCCCCCGGAGTCGGGACTTCGACCGGTCTGCCGAGCACGGCGGGAGCGAGCTGTCGGACCGCGGCCGAATGCGCGCCGCCGCCGACCAGCAGCACCCGATCGACGCCCACCCCCTGCTCGGCGATCTTGTCCAGACAGAAAGCCATCGAACACAGCAGGCCCTCGACGGCCGCGCGCGCCACATTGGCCGGCGACAGGTTGGTGGTGCTGACACCCTGTAGCGCGCCGCGGGCGTCGGGCAGGTTGGGCGAGCGTTCACCGTCGAAATACGGCACCCACACCAGCCCCTCGGCGCCGGCCGGCGCGGACAGTGCCAGTTCGGCGAACCTGGTCAGGTCCACGCCCAGCATCTGCGCGACGGCGGCAAGCACCGGCGCTCCGTTGAGGGTGCACACCAGCGGCAGCTGCCTGCCGGTGGCGTCGGCGAAACCGGCGACGATGCCGTCGGCGTCGTGCGAGGCGACCTCCCCTACCGCGCTGATGACGCCGGAGGTCCCCAGCGACATCACGCAGTCACCGGAGGTGGCGCCCAGACCCAGTGCCGCTGCCGCGTTGTCCCCCGCGCCCGGGCCCAGCACGGTGCTGCCGCCGGCGAGCGTGCCCGCCGACTCGTGCGGACCCAGCACCGCCGGCACGCCGGGAAGCCGCCCCCTGGTCGCCAGCAGGAGCAGCTCTTCCTTGTAGGAGTTGTCGGCCGCGGAGTAGTAGCCGGTACCGCTGGCGTCACTGCGGTCGGTGTAGAGCTGCCCGACGTCGCCGGTGCCGGCGAGCCGCCACGTCAGCCAGTCGTGCGGCAGACAGACCGCCGCGGTGCGGTCCGCGTTGTCCGGTTCGTTGTCGGCCAGCCAGCGCAGCTTCGTCGCCGTGAAGGACGCCACCGGCACCAAGCCGGTCTCGTCTGCCCAACGGGCGGCGCCGCCGAGCTCGTCGATCAAGTCCACCGCCGCCGACGCCGACCGGGTGTCGTTCCACAGCAAGGCTTTTCGCACGACGTCGCCCGAAGAATCCAGGCAGACCATGCCGTGCTGCTGACCGCCGACGGAGACGGCGGCGACGTCGGTGAGACCGCCGACGCCGTCGATGGCCGATTGCAGCGCATGCCACCACGCGCCCGGATCGACCTCGGTGCCGCCAGGATGCGGCGCCGAGGCCGACCGCACCATGGCGCCGGTGTCGGCGTCACAGACCAGGACCTTGCACGATTGTGTGGACGAGTCGATACCCGCGACGAGAGTCACGCCGTCGAGATTACGCGTCGGCGCACCTGTGGTTGAAGAGTCGTTATTGCGTGACGTTATTGGGGAGGCCGCGCCACACACTGCGCGAGATAGAGCTGCTCACCCAGCTTGTCCATCAGTTCCAGCTGCGTCTCGAGGTAGTCGATGTGCTCTTCCTCGTCAGCCAGGATGGTTTCCAGCAGATAGGCGCTGGTGCTGTCCTGCTTTTCCCGGCACATGATGACACCCGGCCGCAACCGCTCGGCCACTTCGTACTCGACCGCGAGGTCGGACTCGAACTGCTCGCGCAACGTCTGGCCGACCCGCAGTGAGAACAGCCGTTGATAGTTCGGCAGTCCGTTGAGCAGCAGGATGCGGTCGGTGATCTTCTCCGCATGCTGCATCTCTTCGAAAGACTCTTTGCGGGTATGCGCCGCCACCTCGGTGAAGCCCCAGCTGTCCTGCATCTTCGAGTGCAGAAAATACTGGTTGATCGCCGTCAACTCACTGGTCAACTGCTCATTGAGCAATTTGAGAACGTCTGGATCACCTTGCATGAGGGCTCCTCGAAAAGACACGAAAAATCGGGCTGTGACACGAGCAAACGGTGTTCGCGCACGGACGCGCCGGGCTGTGCGCAATTCCGCGGCAAACTCGAATCTAGCCGAATTCCGCCGCCGAAGCACGCGCAAATCGCGGGCAATATGTGCCTCTACCTGCGCTTTTATCGTAGGCACACCTAACTGAGGTCGCCCTAACAATCAGCGGGAAGTTAGGTTAGACTCCACTAATCATGGGGTTGAGAAACTCGCGGGAGCTCTGATGTACGTCTGCTTGTGCACCGGTGCCACCAGCCACTGCATCGCTGCCGCTGTCGCGAAGGGCGCCTGCACTTCCAAGCAGGTCGCCGCCGCCTGCGGAGCCGGTTCCGACTGTGGCAGGTGCCGCCGAACGGTGCGGGCCATCATCGAGTCGACCCTGGCCGGCGGACCGGTCACCGTCGCGTCGTGAGCTAGTTCTTCTTGTTGAAATCCGCCAGCGCCTCCGCGTTGGCCTGGCCGCCCATCAACTCGACGAAGCACTGATTCTCCCGGGCCCTGGCGGCGTCGATCTCCGCACGCATGGGCGCGACCATCGTGGCCTTGACCGCCTGCAGGCTGGCGATCGGCCGCGAGGCCAGCACCTCGGCGTGCCGTCGCGCGTCCGCCAACAGCTCGTCGGGTTCGCAGACCTTCCACACCAGACCCATCCGCAGCGCCTCGTCCGCGCTGACCCATTCCGAGGACATCAGCAGCCAGGCGGCGTTCTGCCTGCCGATCAGCTGAGGCAGCAGAAATGACGACGCGGCCTCGGGCGCGACGCCGAGACTGGTGAACGGGCATTTCAACTTCGCGGTGGTGGCCATGAAGGCCAGATCCGCAAATCCCAGGATCGTGGTCCCGATGCCCAGGCCGAGGCCGTTCACCGCGCAGATCAGTGGCTTCGGAAAGTCGGTGAGCGCATCGATGAGCCCCATGAACCCGTGCGCGCCGGGCACGAAGTCGGCATCGGTGATCCGGGCCTGCATCTCGGCGAGATCGGTGCCGGCGCTGAACGCCCGGCCGGTTCCGGTGATCAGCACCACCGCCACCTCTGGATCCTCCGCGGCTTGGCGCAGTGCCACCGTGGTGGCGTCGTAGAGCGCCTCGTTGAACGCGTTGAGGGCTTCCGGCCGGGCCAGGGTGAGCGTCCGCACCCGGTTCTCGTCGGCAATCTGCAGAGTCACGCTCCGCAGACTAATGGGTCTAGTTGGAGTAGACGCGTGTCGGTGCCACCAGGACCGCGGTGCGGCCCTGTTCGGCCATCACCCGGTCGTAGGCGTCCCAATCGTCGTGCGTGCCACCGGCAGCGGTGAAGATCTCGCGCAGCAGCAGCCGAAGCTGATCGGCGCCGGCGAGCCACGGCGCCGGGTCATCGGGGCCGGCCAACTCGGCCGGGCCTTCGACGGTGGCCCACTGCCAGCCCGAGCGGAACGTGGCCGCCAGAGCGGGGCGGGCGCGCAGATTGGTGAGTTTGACCCTGCCGTAGGTGATGAACGCGAGCACGCGCTCCCCCGTCTGCGGATGCGCGATGATGCCGGCGTTGACGAGTGAGGCCTGCACACTGCCGTCGGCGCGGACGGTGGACACCACCACCAGTCCGCTCTCGTCGCGGGCCAGCGCGGCGGCGTCCTCGAGGGTGGTCATGCCGTCACCGCGTGGTGAAAGGGCAGCCGCCACACGTACCGGCTGGTGGGCACGGTATCGATGTTGTCGTTGGCGCCGAATGCCGAGGTGCTGGCGACCATCCTGGTGATCCGCCGACCCAGCTCGTCGTCGTCTTCGGCACCGAAGAAGGCGTTGATGTCCGAGACCGCGGCATCGGGGAACAGTTCCTCGACGATCGCGGCCAACTCGGGAGCGTCCGGGGTCAGCGAGCGGACGATGGCGTTCTGGGTATAGCCGAAGGTGGCCTGGGTTTCCAGGGCCACCGGGGTGTGGTCGATGTGCCAGCGCCGCCGCCAGGTGGCCTCATCCAAATCGGCCGGCCTGCGCAGCAGGGCGATATTGGCCAAACCTGTTGTGCGCGTTCCCATTTCGGTAACCGGGGGTGGAAGCGGTGTCGACTCGGTGACCAGGTAGCCGAACACATCGGCGGCCAGTTCGGCGAGGCGGTCGATGGCCGCGCTCACCTGCGGGCCGTAGGACTGCTGAGCCCAGATGCTGACAACGGCGTTCACCGGCGGGTCCAGCGTCGAGAGCGTCATCAGCGAATCCCGCACCGGTGCATCCTTGACGTTGACCGTCAGACCGGGCAACCCGAGGTCCAGAAGCTCCTCGGACACCGGGCCGCGCAACTGCTCGCACCAGTGCTCATCGGCGGCCGGATCACACGCGCTCGAACGCAACACCAGGATGACCTTCTCCATGGTTGCGAATCTACCTGGCAGACAACGCGCATACTGTCGGCATGAGCAGGAGCCGTGCCCAGTGGGCTGACTCCCGGCCATATCTCGGCGAGGTGGCACGCAGCCTGCTCGGTGTCCTGCTGGCGGTGGCCTTCGCGCTTCAGTGGGCGGCGCCCGTCGCGGCCATCGCGGCCGGTGCCGGCGCGGCAGTCGCCGGAGCCGCCGCATTGCAGGACAAGCCGCACGGCCGGGTGCCCTCGACGCTGGGGGTCTCGGCCGGGATGGGCGCGGCCGCGTTCGTGGGCACGCTGAGCGCGCCGCACGGCGTGGTGTTCATCCTCGTGGTCGCGCTGTGGTCGGTGGGCGCAGGCCTGATGTGGGCCATCAGCGCCAACGCGGGGCTGGTGGCCGCCGCCACCGGCGCGCTGCTGGTGAGCTGTGGTCATGAATCGGCCACGGTGACCGATGCGGCGACCGCGGGCGTGCTGGCGGTGGTCGGCGGCGTGACCCAGGTGGCACTGGTGGCGGCGTGGCCGCGACAGCGCTGGCAACGGCAACGTGAGGCACTGGCAGCCGCCTACCGGACGGTGGCCGCCGGTGCGCGACAGCTCGCCGACGATCCTGCCGCCGTCGTCGATGTCTCGACACTGGTGGACCTGCGTGACGCCCACACCGTCACCGAGCGCCAGGCCCGGCGTCAGCCGCCGGCGGTTCGAGGGCTCTACGCCCTGCCGGAACGGATTGCCATGACACTGACGGCAATCCGGTCGGGTTCCTCTGACCCCGCCACCCGGGACGTCCTGCTGACCGCCGCCGACGTGCTGGAGTCCATCGGTGGTCGTGTCCGGGGGTTCAGCGGCGGTACCGACCGCCCGCTGACCGACGTCGAACTCGCTGTCGAGCGGCTCCCCGCGTCGGCCGTTGCCTGCGGCCGGCGTCTGCTGATCCAGCTCGGCGAGGCCGCCGCACTCCGGTCCACGGGCATGGCCTTGCTCCGCAACCGGGGCCGCCAGGCGCAGCAGGCCCTGCGGGCACAACTGTCCTGGGACTCCCCGGTCGCGCGGCACGCCGTCCGGCTCGGCGGCGCGGCCGGGCTCGGTACCGCGATCGCCGTCCTCAGCGGGATGGAACAGGGCTATTGGGTGGCGCTGACGGTGCTCCTGGTGCTGCGCCCGGAAACCGCGCACACGTATACCCGCTGCGTCATCCGGGTGCTGGGCAACACCGCGGGCATCGCGCTGGCCACGTCCGTCACCGTGTTGTGGCATCCCAGCGGTTTCGCCGCGGCGATGCTGGCGGTTCTGTTCGTGGCGATCGCCTACGCGGTTGCCGGGATCAGTTATGTGCCGCTGACCGCGGCGGCCGCCGCCGCCATCGTCTTCCTGCTCGATATCGGCGGCACGGCCGGAGACGACATGCTGGGCGAACGTCTGGTGGCCACGGTGATCGGCGGTGCTCTCGCCATCGGCAGCCACGTCCTGCTGCCGGACCGGTCCCTGGTCCGGCTGCGCCAGCGCTCCGGCGAGCTGCTCAAGGCTGAGATCGACTACGCGGCAACCGTTATCCGCGCCTTCGTGCATCCGCTCACCGACGCGGACGCCGCCATCTCCGCCAACTGGGAACGTGCGGTCCGGGCCAGGTCGGCGTTCGAAGCCGCCGGCGGCAGTGCCAGGGCGGACGCCCCGTCGATCCGTCGCTGGCTCGTGACCTACCGGGCCGGCCTCAATGCCGTCACCGGGTCCTGTGCGGTGCTGGAGACCCAGGTCGCCGAAGCGCACCCGGAAACGCTGGATCGTCGTTTCGTCGTCGCCGTCGACGACTACGTCGACGCACTGCGCGGCGAGATTCCACGCGCAGGCCAGGCCTGGAGCATCGACGCCGCCCATCTGACCGCCACCGAACAGCAGCTCCGGGAGTCCGCCGCGCTGCTGGGCCAGGGCGATACCGCCCAACGCATGCTGGTGACCGAGGTGGAGACCATCACCCGCCATCTGCTGGCGATGGCCGCCGCCGAGACCTGACGGTGCGACCCGCGCAGCACCGCACCTACAATTGTCGACAATCGACGCAACTCGGCACCGAAAGGACCGCCTGAACCGGCTATGGTCGCGCCCAAGGAAGCACTCGAACGCCAAGCACTGCCCGCGACGCTGGTCGAGGTCGCGGCCAATCGGCTGCGAGATGCAATTCTGAGTGGGTCGCTGCAGCCGGGCGCCAAGATCATCGAAGAACAGCTGTGTGCTGATCTGGGCATCAGCCGGGCGCCGCTGCGGGAGGCGCTGCGGGTATTGGCTCAGCAGGGGCTGGTGGAGCATCTGCCCCGCCGGGGTTCGCGGGTGGCCGAATGGTCTTCCGAGGACATCCTGCAGTTGTTCGAGCTACGCGGCGTGCTGGAGCGCCATGCCATCGAATCCGCGCTTCCCCTGGCCGATCCCGACGCGGCCCTGCTGCCGGTGCACGCCGCCCTGGAGCAGATGCGCCTGGCCGGCACCGACCTCGAACGTGATGACGCCCATCGCGCGTTCCACGCCGCGGTGGTGGGGCTGGCGGGAAACCGGCAACTCGATATCGCGCTGGAGCCGATCCTGCTCAAACTGCAGTTGCCGATGGCGGTCAATCTGCGGGAAGAAGCGCGCCACCATCACGCCAGTGACGGCCTGGAGCGGCACGAGGCCATTGTCGAGGCGTTGGCCACCAACTCCTCCGTCGTGGTGGTGGCCGCCATGCATACACACGGGCACCTGAACTTTCTGCCGCTGTAAACCTCGCCGGCGCGCTGCTAACACAATCGACACACAGCCGACCTCAATCCGCCATCATTCTGTCGACAATCGACAGTTATGGCTTTCTACTCCGATGGTCCTTCGCTCGGACCCTCCGTCGCCGAGATCCTCGACTCCCATCTCAGCGGCTCAGGGTCACCCACCAAGACCGCGGCGCGTGTCGCCGACGCGATCGCCGCCCGCGGGGATGACGGCACCTGGCTCTCCACCGTCCCGCGCCAAGAACTGCTCGACGCCGCCCGTGCGATCGAGAACCGGCCGGGCGCCCGTGCGCTGCCGCTCTACGGCGTGCCGTTCGGCGTCAAGGACAGCATCGACGTCGAGGGTGTGCCCACCACCTTGTCCTGTCCCGACTACGCCTATGTGGCCACCTCCACCGCGGCGGTGGTGCAGCGACTGCTCGACGCCGGCGCCCTGTACGTCGGCAAGACCAATCTGGACCAGTTCGCCACCGGACTGAACGGCACCCGTACTCCGTACACCGTGCCCCGCAGCGTGTACGGCGGCGATCTGATCTCCGGCGGCTCCAGTTCCGGTTCGGCGCTGGCCGTGGCGCTGGGGCAGGTGCCGTTCGCGGTCGCCACCGACACCGCCGGCTCCGGCCGCGTCCCCGCCGCACTCAACGGCGTCATCGGGTTCAAGCCCTCACGCGGTTTGATCAGCACCGTCGGACTGGTACCGGCGTGCAAGTCCCTGGACTGTGTGACGTTGATGGCGGGCTGCGTCGACGACGTGGACCGCGCTTTCGCGGTGATGGCAGGTCGAGACGACGACGACGCGTGGTCACGCGACCGTGGGCCCCGCTATGCCGGCGCACCGATCCGGATCGGTCTTCCGCCGGTCGAGGAACTCGAGTTCTTCGGCGACGAGGAGATGAAGCAGGGACACCTGGCCTTCCGTAGTCGCCTCGCCGCCCAGGCCCCGGTGGTCGAGGTGTCGCTGGCGCCGTTCTTCGCCGCCGGTGAACTGCTCTACCAGGGTCCCTGGGTGGCCGAGCGGCTTGTCGTGTTCGGAGATTTCCTGGCCGCCCAACCGGATTCGATCTTCCCCGTGGTGCGCGACATCTTGCGCAGCGGCGAGAAGTACACCGCGGTGGACGCCTTCTCGGCACTGCAGCGACTGCAGGAACTGCGCGCCGAAGTGAGCCGCCTGTGGCAGGACCTCGACGTCCTGGTGGTGCCGACCATCGGCACCACGTTCACCGTCGACGACGTGCTCGCCCGTCCCATCGACACCAACACGATGCTGGGCCACTACACCCACTTCGGCAACCTGCTGGATCTGCTCGGGGTGGCAATCCCGCTCGGCACGCTGGCCGACGGCCGCCCCTACAGCGCCACCTTGCTCGGTGGCGCCCAAACCGACGACGTCGCATTGCAATTGGCCGCCCTGATTCTCGACGAGCCGCGTGACAGCCCGTCTGCTCTGCAACCGTCCGACATCACCTCCGAGGAGCACGTGTGAGTACCTCATCCACAACCACGACCATCGACGTACCCGCCACCCCGTCGTCGTTCCCCCTGATCGCCGGGAAGACCGCACTGATCGTCATCGACATGCAGCGCGACTTCATGCTCGAGGGCGGATTCGGTTCCAGCCTCGGCAATGACGTGGACCAGCTGCTCAAGGTGGTGCCGCCGCTGGCCGCCTTGATCGCCGCCGCCCGCGAGGCCGGGATCATGGTGATCCACACCAGGGAAGGCCACAAACCGGATCTGTCGGATTGCCCGCCGGCCAAGCTGACTCGCGGTGCGCCGTCCATGCGCATCGGCGATCCGGGTAAGTACGGCCGCATCCTGATCCAGGGTGAATACGGCCACGACATCATCGACGAGCTGGCCCCCATCGAGGGTGAGGTGGTGATCGACAAACCCGGTAAGGGTGCCTTCTACGCCACCGAACTCCAGGACATCCTGGTGGCCGGAGGCATCACCCAACTCCTGATGACCGGCGTCACCACCGAAGTCTGCGTGCACACCACCACCCGCGAAGCCAACGACCGGGGCTATGAGTGCCTGGTCGTATCCGATTGTTGCGGTTCGTATTTCCCGGAGTTCCAGGAAGTCGGGCTCAAGATGATCGCGGCACAGGGCGGCATCTTCGGCTGGGTCGCCGATACCGGTGCCGTCATCCCTGCTCTCCAGTCCCTCACCGCCGCTGCAGCGTAGAAAGGTCCATCTGACATGAGTACCGACACCACCAATCCGGCGGCTGATCCGCCGGTGGAAAAAACCTCGCCCGTCACCATTCCGTGGTGGACGCGCGGTGATCTCAACGCGTTCTTCGGCCTCGGTTTCAACATCCTGGTCAACGTCCTGACCCTGACCGGCCTGATGATCGGCGTCATCGCCGTACCCGCCGCCGACGTGCTGGGCACCGTGCTCCCGGCGCTCGGCGTCGCCCTGATCCTGGGCAACCTGTACTACACCTTCCTGGCTCGCCGACTTGCCAAGGCGGAGAACCGCTCCGACGTCACCGCGCTGCCCTACGGGCCGAGTGTGCCCCACATGTTCATCGTCATCTTCGTGGTGATGCTGCCGGTGTACCTGGCCACCGACAACGCCATGCAGGCCTGGCAGTCCGGACTGGCCTGGGCCTTCATGATCGGCATCATCGTGATGATCGGCGCCTTCGTCGGGCCCTACATCCGCAAGCTGACCCCCCGCGCCGC
>JBEVFK010000125.1:0-35276 GCA_040512325.1 Mycobacterium sp.
AGAGATCGGCCGTCGAGGGACAGCATGTCGAACGCCCAGAACTCCACGCGGGTGGACCGGGCGCGGTTCTGCATCTCCCCGAAGCTCGGCACCCCCTTCTCGTCGAGCGCCACCACTTCACCGTCGAGCACCACGTGATGGTCGGCCAGATCAGCGGCCAACGCCTTCAATTGTGGGTACTCGCTGGTGACGTCCCGACCGCTGCGCGTCCGCAGGTTCAGCGTCCCGTGGTCGGCATCGACCAGTAACCGATAGCCATCCCACTTGCCTTCGAACGCCCATTGGCCGGCTTTCAGCTTGTCCACCGAGCCGTGGGTGGCGAGCATCGGTGCGTAGTCACCGGTCTGCGGTTGGGTCTGCTCTTTCATCCGGTGCGCCAGCCAATTCTTGCCGCCGGTCTGGATCAGCGCGTAGCGGCCGGAGATCTTGGCGCCGTGCAGGGTGACGATCACTTCACCCTTCTTGCCATCAACACTTTCGCCGTCCACGCCCGGGTCGCGGAACTTCTCCGCCTCGTATGTGCCGGAGTCCCAGACGATCACCTTGCCGCCGCCGTATTCTCCCCTCGGGATGTCACCCTCGAAGGTGGCGTACTCCAGCGGGTGGTCCTCGGTGTGCACGGCGAGGTGATTCACCGACGTCGTCTCCGGCAGGTTCTTCGGCACCGCCCACGACACCAGCACACCGCCACGTTCCAGCCGGAAGTCGTAGTGCAATCGACGGGCGTGGTGTTCCTGAATGACGAACGTATTGTCCTTGCCGACAGCAGGTTTGGTGTGAGGCACCGGCTCGGGCGTCTTACCGGCATCACGCATGCTCCGGTAGGTGGTCAGCCGGTCCGGCGCAGGCACGTCGGCGTCCAATCCGGCCAGCAGATCACCGTCGGCGGCCACCCGTTCGAGCACCTCGTCGTAGCGCAGGTGACGTAGGTCCGGATCGGCGATCTCATCCCAGGTGCGGGGGGCCGCCACCGTCGGCTCGTCGCGGCCCCGTAGCGAGTACGGGGCGATCGTGGTCTTGGCGCTGCTGTTCTGACTCCAGTCCAGGAACACCTTTCCGGTTCGCAGACTCTTGGTCATGGTCGCCGTGACGAGCTTGGGCATCGACTGCTCCAGTTGCAGCGCAATGCGTTTGGCCAGTACCGAGGCCCCGCGTGAGCTGATCGGGGTCTCCAGCGGCACATACAGGTGCAGCCCCTTGCTGCCGCTGGTGAGCGGGAACGTCGTCAGACCGATGTCTTCGATCACCTCTTTGACCGCGTGGGCGACCTCGCACAGCTGCGTCATGGTGACGCCCTCACCCGGGTCGAGGTCGAACACCACCCGGGTTGCGGGACCCACCGTCTCACCGACGAACCGCCACTGCGGCACGTGCACCTCGAGCGATGCCTGCTGCGCGATCCACGCCAGCGCTTCCTGGGTGTCGATGATCGGGTAGGTGGTGGTGCCCGACCGATGGGTGATCGACTCCCGGTGCAACCAGTCCGGCGCCGACGAGGCCAGCTGCTTTTCGAAGAACGCGCCCTCGTCGACGCCGTTGGGCCAGCGCTTCCTGGTGGCGGCGCGGCCGGCGACGTGCGGCAGCATCACCTCGGCGATGCCGACGTAGTAGTCGAAGATGTCCTGTTTGGTGGTCCCGGTGGTCGGATAGAGCACTTTGTCGGCGTTGGTCAGCCGCACCCGTTCAAAGCGCTCCATGCCAAGACATATACCCCAACTGAGCTGAGTTAGTTGAGTCGCTCCCCGGACTCCGGGTGGAACAGGTGCACCACTCCTTCGGCCTTCTGGCGCAGCGCCACGGTATCGGCCAGTCGCGCCGGCTGCCGAGAGAATGATCGCGCCACCAGATGCACACCCGGACCGGCGTGGGTGTACAGGTAGGTCTCGCTACCGAGGTCCTCCACCAGATCGATGACCACCTTGATACCGCCGCTGTCGGAGAGCTCCAGATGCTCGGGCCGGATTCCGACGGTGACCTCTTTGAGGCCGGCATCGTGCAGCCGGCTGAGGTCTTCGCGGGTGAGCTCCAGTTTCGAGTCCTCGCCCAATCGAAGGCCGTCGCTGGTGATCTGGGCGGTCATCAGGTTCATCGCCGGCGAGCCGATGAAACCGGCGACGAACGCGTTGGCGGGTTTGTCGTAGAGGTCACCGGGTGAGGCGAACTGCTGCAGTTCGCCGAAGCGCAGCACGGCCACCCGGTCCCCCATCGTCATGGCCTCCACCTGATCGTGGGTGACGTAGACGGTGGTGGTGCCAAGGCGACGTTGCAGCGCCGCGATCTCGGTGCGGGTCTGCACGCGCAGCTTCGCGTCCAGGTTCGACAGCGGCTCGTCCATGCAGAACACCTGCGGCTCGCGGACGATCGCCCGGCCCATCGCCACCCGCTGGCGCTGGCCACCGGAGAGTTTGGCGGGTTTGCGGTCCAGGAACTCGGTCAGATCAAGGAGTTTGGCAGCCTGCTCGACCTTGGCGCGCCGGTCGGATTCGGAGACTCCGCGTAGCTTCAGGGCGAAACCCATGTTCTCCGCGACGGTCTTGTTGGGATACAACGCGTAGTTCTGGAACACCATCGCGATGTCACGATCCTTGGACGGCACCCCCTTCATGTTCTTGCCGCCGATCTCGATGTCGCCCTCGTCGATCTCTTCCAGGCCGGCGAGCATGCGCAGCGCGGTGCTCTTCCCGGAACCGGACGGCCCGACCAGGACGACGAACTCGCCGTCTTTGATGTCGAGGTTCAGTGAGTTGACGGCCAGTTTGTCCGAGCCCTCGTAGATGCAGGTGGCGTTCTTGTAGGTGATCGATGCCATGTCTGATGTCCTTGTCAGGTAAGGGAAGTGGGGGTTACTTGATGGCGCCGAAGGAAAGACCGCGCACCAGCTTGTTCTGGGCGAACCAACCGCACAGGATCACCGGAAGCGCGGCCATGGTCGCCGCCGCCGACAGCACGGCCCAGTACTGCCCTTCACCGGCGATGAAGCCGACGAGGTACACCGGCATCGTCTGGGCGTTCACCGCGGTCAGGTTCACCGCGAGGAAGAACTCGTTCCAGGCGAAGATCACGCAGATCAGCGCCGTCGCCGCGATACCAGGTGAGACCAGCGGAAGGATGACCTCGCGCACCGAGCGCCACAGACTGGCACCGTCGAGGCTGGCGGCCTCGAGGAGTTCGCCCGGCACTTCGAGGAAGAACGAGCGCATCATCCAGACGGCGATCGGCAGGTTCATCGAGGTGTAGAGAATCACCAGGGCCCAGATGTTGTCCAGCAGACCGACATTGGACACGATCACGTACAGCGGCAGGATCGCCGCGACCACCGGAAGCATCTTGGTGCTCATGAAGAAGAACAACGCATCGGAGGTCTTGCGGACGGGACGCAGCGACAAGGCGAACGCGGCGGGCACGCCCAACAGCAACACCAGGATGGTCGACATACCGGTGGCGAACACCGAGTTCAACATGGCTGGCCCGATGCCCTGATCGAAGACCGCGGCGTATTGATCCAGGGTCGGCACGAAGAACAGCGTCGGCGGGTTGGTGGCCGCGGCGCTCTCCTGCTTGAACGACGTCAGCACCATCCAGAACACCGGGAAGAAGAACCCGATCCCGACGAGCCAGGCCACCACGGCCCATGGGCTGAACTTCTTGGACTTCTTCTTGCGGACCGGGGCGACATCCGTTGTCGCCGTCGTCCGTTCGGTGTTGTCAGCTACCTTCGGAGCAGTCATCAGGCCGCCTCTTCCTTTCCGGAGAATGATTTGAAGATCAACCGAAGCGCGAAGCTGGCGATGATCATCGTGAAGATGACGACCACCACGCCCATAGCTGCGGCCTGGCCCATATCGAAGCCCAGGAACGCACGCTGGTAGATGTAGAACGGCAGGTTCGCACTGGCGACGCCCGGTCCGCCCTGGGTCATCATGAAGATCGCGTCGAAGGTGTTGACCAGGTACACCGCGCCGAGCACGACACCCAGCTCGATGAAGCGCCGTAGGTGAGGCAGCGTCAGCTCGCGGAACAGCTGGATTGCGGTGGCACCATCGACGCGACCCGCCTCGAGCTGGTCGCGGGGCATCGACGTCAGGCCCGCCAGGATCAGCAGCATCATGAACGGGGTCCACTGCCAGATCAGTTCCACCATCACCATGGTCAGCGGGAACTGACCGATCCAGTCGACCGGCCCGATCCCCACCAGGGACAGCACCCAGTTGAGGATGCCGTTGTTGGGGTCGAGGATGGTCGTCTTCCAGACCAGCGCTCCCGCAACGGGGGTGATCAGGAACGGGGTGATCAGCAAGGTCCGGACCACGCCGCGGCCGAGGAACGCCCGATCCAGCAGCAGTGCGATTCCCAGGCCGAACAACGCCGAGATCAGCACCACGCCCACGATCAGGATGACGGTGTTGCCCGCCACCGACCAGAACTGGCTGTCCTGTATCACCGCGATGTAGTTGTCGAGCCCGATGAACTGGCGAGAGCCGGGACGCACCAGGTTCCACGACAGCGTGGAGTAGTACAGCGTGAACAGGAACGGGACCTGCGTCACCGCGATCATGAAGATCAGTGCGGGTAGCAGCGGCCCACGCCTGCGCCATCCCTCGGCGCGACTCACGCCGACGTCCTGGGCCTCCCGGATCTTCCTGACCCGTTCGGCGACCGCGGCGGAGTCGGCGGCCCGGTTTCCGGTATCAGCAGTAAGTGTCATCACTTCTCCTGGTAGCTCTTGCCGACGACCTCGGCATACAACTGTGCTTGCTCGAGTGCCTCATCGACGGACTTCTGCCCGGCGATCGCGGCACTGATCTGCTGGCTCACCCGCGTGCCCAGATCCTGGAACTCGGGAATCCCGACGAACTGCACACCGGTGTACGGCACCGGCTCCACGGTGGGCTGGTCCGGACTCGCGTTGGTGATGGATTGCAGCGTCAATGGGCCGTAGGACTTGGAGATGGCCTCGTACTCGGGCAATTCGGTGTAGGTGGAGGTACGGCTTCCGGGTGGCACACGCGCCCAGCCCAATTCGTTGCCGACCAGCTTCATGTAGTCCTTGCTCGTCATCCACGAGATGAACTTCCAGGCGCCGTCGGGGTTCTTGGCCGCCTTGGGGATGCCGAGAGCCCAGGTGTACAACCAGCCCGAATTCGGTTTCTTGACGATCGGGGCGGGCAGGTAGCCGATCTTGCCCACCAGATCGGGGTAGGTTGCCGGGTCCTCGAGAACCGAGACTGCCGAGGTCGCGTCGTACCACATGGCCGTCTGGCCCTGGCCGAACAGGTTGGCGCATTCCTGGAAACCGGTTGAGGACGCGCCCAATTCGCCGGATTCTTTGATGGTGTTGACGTAGAAGTTGACGGCTTCCTTGACCTCGGGGCTGTTGAGCTGTGCGTTCCACTGCTCGTCGAACCAGCGGCCGCCGAAGGTGTTGATCACGGTGTCCAGAGGAGCGAGCACCTCACCCCAACCCGGCTTGCCGCGCAAGCAGATACCCGCCCGGTTGTCGGTCTTGAGGGTCTTGGCCCACGCCGCGACCTCAGGCCACGTGGGCTGGTAGTCGGGGTTCTGATCCACCTGGATACCGGCCTGCTCGAACAGATCCTTGCGGTACATCAGGAACGACGACTCGCCGTAGAACGGCACCGAGTACATGTTGCCCTCGTAGGACAGCGACTCCCGAAGCGACGGGATGAAGTCCTCTTGGTCGTACCCCGGCGTGTTCTCGGCGTAGTCCGAGAGGTTCAGCAGCCAACCGTCTTTCGCCCACTGCGGGGTTTCGAAGTTGCTGATCATCGCGACGTCGAACTCGCTGCCGCCCATGGCGGTGGACATGGTGATCTTGGCGCGCGCCTGGTTCTCCGAGAGTGAGATGAACTTCAGCTTGACGCCGGGGTTCTCCTTCTCGAACTCCGATGACAGTTTCTGTGCGTCCGTCATCTGCGAGTTGGACACCAGGGCGATGGTCACCTCGTTGTCCGAGGCGCCCAGACTGCCTGCACCCGCGCATCCCGCAACCGCGGTCAGCGCCAACGCCGCCGTCGACGCGAGCAGTCCGCGTGCGAGTCGGTGAAGAGCTCTTCGTTGTGCTTTCACTTGAACCTCACTTTGTATTGTCCTCACTGAGCGAGTAACCAACGGGCACAATCGATATCGCAGACAAGGAAGCGCGCCAGACCACCGCGCAGCGCACCGAGAGTGGCCGCGTGTTTGGGAGTCCCGCTCGCCACCAGGATGGTGGCGGGGCAGGCTTTGATGTCTTCGAGCAGCACCGACACCGCGCGCTGCTGGAGTTCACTGTCGACAGGGACACCGGCGGCGTCGAAGAACCGGCCGCCGATCTCGCCGACGGCCCCCAGCGATATCAGTTCGTCGAGCATCCCGGTGTCCAGGAAGCTCCCCTCGAACAGGGTGGTGGAAGTGGAGACCGCACCGATGCCGAAGATCATCACCTCGGCGCGTCGGCCGGCCTCCAAGGTCCGCGACATCCCCGAATCACTGCGGATCGAGGCCACGGTGGCCGGGTCGGCGTACAGCGGGGCCGGTAGCCGGTAGGTGTCGGCGTGCAGCACCTCGGCGCACCGGCTGAGGATGAACTCCGCTCCCGTTTGGTAATCGGCGGCAGAGAGACCGGCCATCGAACCGTCCAACTGCACCACCGCCCGGCAGCTGGCCATCCCACTGGAAAGGGCACGGGCGACCGCGACGTTCTCCGGGCCCCAGGTGAATCCGAGAGTGTCTCCGGGCGAGAGCCGCCGCGACAGGAGGGCCGCCGCCGCCCGGCCGAGGCTCGCGAATGCTTCCGGCCGGCCCAGCGACTCGGCGTCGACGCCATGTCCGGCGACCACCGCCTCGATCAGCCCGAACCGGTCCTCGAGCGCCCGTTCCTCTTCGGCATGCAGATCTTCGCGCAGGTCGCTCGGGACGACGATCTCGATGCGGACCAGTCCGCGAGACTTCGCCCGGGCCACCAGACGGCCGGCCGTGGGACGGGAAACACCGAGCCGGAGGGCGATCTCAGCCTGGGTGAGTCCGTCCAGGTAGTACATGGTGGCCGCGCGCAGTGCCAACCGCAGATCTTCGGGTCTTGCGGTGTTGGTAGACGACGCGTTGGCGGACACGGTCAGGCTCGGCCCGGAAGCTTTGCCGTTGACCATTGTCACGTATCCCGCCTTTCGCCACCCGTGAGCATTTGCTCACGGGTGCGTGTAGATGCTCATCACGCTAACATGGAAAATGTGACGTACACAACACCCTTCACCGCTCTGGCCCACACCGGTAACGTCAGGCAGGTGGTGTGGTCATGAAGCTGAACAGTTCGACACTCTCCCAACTGACGGTCGCCAAACCGACTTACGACCGCGATGAGATCAGCGTCGGCATCGTGCATTTCGGTGTCGGCGGGTTCCACCGGGCCCACCAGGCCTACTACCTCGATCAGTTGCTCGAGCAGGGTCGAGCCAAGGAATGGGGCATCTGCGGGGTGGGGGTGCTGCCCCATGACCGCAAGATGAAGGACGCCCTCGACGCCCAGGACGGGCTCTACACGTTGATCCTCGTCAACCCCGACGGCACGCGCGACGTCCGGGTCATCGGCTCCATCGTCGATTACCTCTTCGCCCCCGATGACCCCGAAGCCGTCATCGAATTACTCGCCGCCCCCAGCACCCGGATCGTGTCGATGACCATCACCGAGGGCGGCTATCAAGTACAGAATGCCGATGAGAGCTCGGTGTTCGGCCTGGTCACCGCTGCGCTGGCACGCAGGCGCGAGCGAGGCATCACCTCGTTCACCATCGTGTCCTGCGACAACATCGAGGGCAACGGCCACGTCGCCCAGCAAGCCTTCACCGAGTTCGCCGACAAACACCATCCCGGCCTGTCGGCGTGGATGGCCGAGCACACCAAGTTCCCGAACTCGATGGTGGACCGCATCACCCCGGTCACCACCCCGGACGTCATCAGCACCCTCGCCGAGGTCGACGGCATCGAAGATCAGTGGCCGGTGGTCGCCGAGCCGTTCACGTCGTGGGCACTCGAAGACAACTTCGTCGACGGCCGCCCCCCTTACGAGGAAGTCGGTGTCCTGACCGTCGACGACGTCACCCCGTATGAACTGATGAAGCTGCGCCTGCTCAACGCCGGCCACCAAGGACTGTGCTACTTCGCCCATCTGATGGGCTACCGGTTGGTGCACGACGCCGCCTCCGATCCTTTGATCGCCGACTTCCTCACGGAGTACTGGGATTCCGAGGCCACTCCCACCCTGTTGCCGGTGCCCGGGATCGACCTGCCCGCCTTCAAGCGCACGGCCATCGAACGGTTCGCCAACCCAGGGGTGCGGGACACCGTCGCCCGGCTGTGCGCCGACTCCTCGGACCGCATCCCGAAATGGCTTGTGCCGGTGATTCGGACGAACCTGGAAACCGGGGGGTCGGTCAGGCTCTCCGCCGCGATCGTCGCCAGCTGGGCGCGCTACGCCGAAGGCGTCGATGAGGATGGCCGGCCCATCGACGTCGTCGACCAGCTGGCCGACGAGCTGATCCCCATCGCCAAGTCCCAGAAGGACAATCCGCTGGCCTTCATCCAAAACGAAGCTCTCTTCGGCGATCTGGCGCAGCAGCCCCGTTTCGTCGAGGCCTACACATGGGCACTGGACTCGTTGCACAACAACGGCGCCCGCGCCACTCTCGAAGCTCTGCACGCATGAGTCGCGCACTCGTCATCGGCGAGGCACTGATCGATGTGGTCCAGCGCGGCGGCACTGTCACCGGCGAGCACGTCGGCGGCAGCCCACTCAACGTCGCCGTCGGCCTGGCCCGGCTCGAGCGCGACGTCGACTTCCTCACCCACATCGGCGATGACGACCGCGGCCGCCGGATCGCCGACTACGTGACGGGATCCGGTGCGACGCTGGTGGCCGGAAGTGTCAGCGCGAAACGCACCCCGGTGGCCCTGGCCCGCCTCGATGACGCCGGCGCCGCCACGTACACCTTCGATCTGGAGTGGCAACTGTCGGGAACCCCGGAGGTGGGTCCGCCGCTGGTGGTGCACACCGGTTCCATTGCCGCGGTGCTGGACCCCGGTTGCCTCGCCGTGGCCGCCTTGCTGGACACCTACCGGGTGTCGGCGACGGTGACGTTCGACCCGAACGTCCGGATCGCGTTGATCGAGGACGCCGATCTGGCCCGCGAACGGATCGAACGCCTCATCGCCAAGAGCGACGTGGTGAAGGCCAGCGACGAGGATCTGCGTTGGCTGGCCCCCGATGTCGAACCCGAAGAGTTGGCCCACCGATGGCTCACGGCCGGTCCTGCGCTGGTTGCGGTGACCCGTGGCGGTGACGGCGCGTTCGCGGTATCCGAGGCAGGCAGCGTATCCGTGCCTGCGCGCGCAGTCGATGTCGTCGACACCGTAGGCGCAGGCGACTCGTTCATGACCGGGCTGGTGGACGCGCTGTGGTCACTCGATCTCCTGGGCGCAGATCGGCGGTCTGCGCTGCGCGCCATCACCACCGACGATCTAAAGGCGGTACTGGCCGCAGCCGTGCTGAACTCCGCACTGACCGTCGCCCAGGCAGGAGCCCAGCTGCCGGACCGGGCCACCCTGGATGCGGCTTCTTCCTGACGAGTTCCCCCTCAACCCGTTTAGCGGGACTTGTGGTGGGCCATACTGGGGCGTATGCGGTCCATCTGGAAGGGCTCGATAGCCTTCGGCCTGGTCAATGTGCCTGTCAAGGTCTACAGCGCCACCGAGGACCACGACATCAAGTTCCACCAGGTGCACGAAAAGGACAACGGGCGCATCCGCTACAAGCGGGTGTGCGAGGTGTGCGGCGAAGTGGTCGAGTACCGCGACATCGCCAAGGCCTTCGAGTCCGATGACGGCCAGACGGTGGTGATCACCGATGAGGACATCGCGACGTTGCCCGAAGAGCGCAGCCGCGAGATCGAGGTGCTGGAGTTCGTGCCCGCCAGCCAGATCGACCCGATCATGTACGACAAGAGCTACTTCCTGGAACCCGATTCGAAATCCTCGAAGTCCTACGTGCTGTTGGCCAAGACGTTGATGGACACCGACCGGCTGGCGATCGTGCACTTCGCACTGCGCAACAAGACCCGGCTGGCTGCCTTGCGGGTGATGGACATCAACAAGCGCGACGTACTGACCATCCACACCCTGCTCTGGCCCGACGAGATCCGCGATCCCGACTTTCCGGTGCTCGACACCAAGGTCGACATCAAGCCCGCTGAGCTCAAGATGGCCGGTCAGGTCGTGGATTCGATGGCCGACGACTACAACCCGGACCAGTTCCACGATGACTACCAAGACCAGCTCCGCGAACTCGTCGAGGCGAAACTCGAAGGCGGTGAGGCCTTCACTGCCGAGGAAAAGCCCGCCGAACTCGATGAGACCGAGGATGTCTCGGACCTGTTGGCCAAGCTCGAAGCCAGCGTGAAGAAGCGCCGGGGCTCGGCGGCCGAGGATTCCGACGACTCCTCCTCCGACGACTCCTCCTCCGACGACTCAGAGAGTGAGGCACCCAAGAAGGCGCCGGCCAAGAAAGCCGCTGCGAAGAAGGCACCCGCCAAGAAGGCTCCGGCCAAGAAAGCGGCAGCCAAGAAGACCGCGGCGAAGAAGTCCAGCTGACGTGATCTCCGGCTGCGAGCCTTGTTCAGCGTCGTAGTCCTGATCGGTCTGTGTACCGGCGGGAAGCGCCCACGCCGAGCCTCGATCGGTGACGGTTGCCGTAAATGCCATGAGCCCGTTCGTCGTCGGCAACGGTGATGGTTGGACCGGGTTCACGTCGACCTGTGGGACGAGATCGCTGTGTCGATGACCGCGGCGCGGGCAGAAGGCTTCGAGTTCTCGCAGCCGATCCTTGATGCCGGACTTCAGATCATTTCCCCTGCCGGTGCCACCGAGGTGGCGACACCAGGCCTCGGCGGTGTCGTCGGCCTGCTGTTCTCCGACATGATGCTCTTCTATCTGGAGCTGCGCTGCCGATCACGCTGCTGCGGCACACATTCTGTGGGCGATCGAACGGCGTCATTCGGCCTCCACCATGTCTCGGCCCTACTTCCCCGGCATCTTCCAAGCATTCGGCCGGCTGGGAATGCTTGCCGCACGGACTGATTCGTCTCCTCGTCACGGTGCGGCCCGACTGCTCGCGACGCTGTGGGCTCTGGTCAGCATCATCTAGGACTGCTGTCAGGGGCTGCGTGACCGGACCTTCGACGCGGTGGACTTCGATCCGCCAGTGCTGCATCACTTCGTGGCACACCAGGGCAATGGTGTTGCGGTGCTGGCGGGCCCGACCTTTCAGGAAGAGGACTACGGCTTGGTGTTCGCCCTCGACAGTCCGTTGGGCACCGGTGGACCAGGCGCTGCTGACCATTCGCGAAGAGGGGACGTACTCGACGATCTACCAGCGGTGGTTCGGCGACGACTAGACATATGTCTGCCGACAACGGCAGGCTCGGCCGACTACTATGCCAGAAACGGCAAGACGCGCAAGGGTGGTCCTTGACAGGATCGACTTACCGCTGTGCGTGCGATGAGCGGACCGACCTTTCTCGAGGAGCAATGTGAGCACACCTGGGACGGACGGTGGCCCAGCCATCGACGCCGAATCCCGCGCCATCCGCCGCGCTGTCGCCGATGCCGGCCGCCGGATGGTCGAGGAAGGCCTTGTGGAAGGCACGGCAGGCAATGTCAGCATCCGCGCCGGCGATATGGTCGCGATCTCACCCTCGTCGGTTCCCTACGATCAGGTGACCGAAGACAGCGTGTGTGTCCTGGACCTCGATGGAAACATCCTGCGTCAGAGCCAGACTCGGCCGTCTTCGGAAACCTCGATGCATCTGTCCATCTACCGCGAGACCGACGCGCAGGCAGTGGTCCACCACCACGGGCTGAGCAGCGCCACCGTCTCCACCGTGCTCGATGAGCTGCCGCCGCTGCACTACTACGCAGTCCGGCTGGGCGGGCCGACCAGGGTGGCGCGCTACGAACGCTTCGGCACTCCTGAGCTGGCCCGATCAGTCTCCGAGGCGCTCGTCGACCGGACCGCAGCGCTGATGCAGAACCATGGCGCCGTGGCCTACGGTGCCACCCTCGACGAGGCTTATGACCGGGCTCAGCTGCTCGAATGGTTGTGCGCGTTGCACATCGGCGCCGTCTCGCTCGGCCGGCCCCGGGTGCTCTCGGAGGCCGAGCTGGCCGACGTCGCCCGAAGCCGTTTCGAGAGGTCGACCTGATGCGCGGGCCGGTGGTGGTGTGCGTCGGCCCGCAGATCATCGACGTGCTGATCCGCCCGGTCACCGCGATCCCGGCCGGCCAGGGCGGCCTCCTGCTCGACGATGCCCGCATCACTGCTGCCGGGACAGCCGCAGGTACCGCCGTCGATTTGGCCAAGCTTGGAGCGCAAGCCTTTTCGGTCGGAGCCATCGGTGATGACACCGCGGGTCGGCTGCTGAAACTGCTGTTCGAAGAACACGGTGTCGACGGCAGCCGACTCGTCATCAAGGCCGGGGAGCAGACGTCCACGACGGTGCTGCCGATCCGCCCCAACGGGGAGCGGCCGTCGATGCATCTGGCCGGCGCCACGGCCAGTCTGACCGCCGACGATCTGGATTGGGAGTTGATCGCCGGCGCCGACGTGCTGCACGTCGGGGGTCCTGATGCGTTGGGCGAGTTCGGGATCGACGTCGTGCCCCGATTGCTGCGGTTCGCCCGCGAGCACGGCACGGTGACTGCGGTCGATCTGCTGCGCAGCCACGTCGCCGCCGATTTCGTCGATCAGCTTGCCGGCGCCTGGCCGTACGTCGACTACGTCCTGCCCAACGACGATCAGCTTCGGAAGCTCACCGGTATCGAGGATCTGCCCGCCGCGGGGCAGGCGATGTGCGAGCGCGGTGTCGGCACGGTCGCCGTCACCGCAGGTGCCGAGGGATCAATTCTCATCACCCACGCCGACATCGAGCACATTCCGGCGATTCCGACCCGCGTCGTCGACACCACCGGATGCGGGGACGCTTACACGGCCGGGCTCATCGTGGGACTGCGGCGCGGCTGGAGCCCGGGGCTCGCCGGGCGGCTGGGCACCGCCTCGGCATCTCTGGTGGCTCAGGGACTCGGCTCCGATGCCGGCATCGTGGATCTCGACTCGACCCTGCGCTACTGGGCCGAGCATGCCGATCAGTTGGGCCCGGTGCCCCAGTAACGTGGATCGGACCAGGCAACAGGTACATCAGCTGACTTCGGCTCTGCGGGGCAGCCGTCACGACGTCGGTGCCAAGTTCGTCCGACGCCTTCGTGACGTGGCCCCGGAGTACTACGCCGTCGACGCCAGCGATTTTCAAGATGCCGGGTGGGCAGTGCTTTTCGTCGTGGTCGACGACGTGCTGGCCTCGCTCGACGCCGGCGAGGTGCCCGCGGCACTGCCGCGGGAAGTGCTCGAGGAGTCCTCGGCCGCAGCTCGCAGTGGCCTGCCATGGGACGTGCTGGACCGCACCTATCGGCTGACCCATCAGGTGCTCTGGGAATCGATGTTTCCCGAGTTGGTGGCGCTGAAACTGCCTCGCGACGACGAGGCGTTGGTACTGCGCGCCGCCTCCGATGTGCTGTTCCGCTACTTCGACCAACTCAGTGCTCTCGCCGGACAGGTGTACGCCGACGCGCAACGGGAGCGCGAAGGCCGGCGGGAGCACCGAAATGCTCAGCTGGTCAAGCAGATCCTCGACGGCGTCGCCGTGCGCGATGTCCAACTCGGCTATCGGCTCGCCCAGACCCATGTGGCGATCGTGGCGTGGGGTGGCGATCCGCGCGAGGAGATCGTTGCGGTGGCACGGCGGCTCGGCGCCGAGCTACTGGCGATACCCGCTGGCGGAAACCATGTCTGGGCGTGGCTGGGGCTACCCTCCGACAGCCCCACCGCCGACGTCCGGAAGACAATCCTCGCGGAACCCGGAAATGGTTTCGCCCTCGGTTCACCGGCGCAGGGGCGGGCCGGGTTCGTGGTCAGCCACCGGCAGGCCAAGCTCGCGGCATCCCTGTGGGCCCGAAAGTTGTTGCCACAACACGAGGTGGTTGTGTCGTTCGATCGCATCGCCATGCAGGTCGTGGCGTTGGAGAATGAAGACACCGCCCGCCTTTTCGTCGACCACGAACTGCATGGGCTGACCGAGGCCGGACCACGGGATCGTGAACTGCGCGACACCCTCGTGGCGTACTCCCGCTCAGGCCTGAACGCCAGAGTGACCGGAGACGTGCTCGGCATCGCCGAGCGGACGGTGCGCTATCGGCTGGATCGGCTCGAAATGCTGCTGGGACAGGACTTTCGCGAACGTCTGCCGCAGCTGGTGCTCGCGGCCACCTTGGCGCACGCGCTTGACGCGCAGCGTCAGGCACGTGCGCCCCGTTGAATCAGTCCCGCACCGTGACCCGCTCGAGAAACCGCGCCACCAAGGTGGTCTGGTGAGCGGGTGTCATCCGTTCGGGGTTGATGATGGCCTCGACCGACAGCGATTCCACCAGAGCCAGTATCTCGTCGACGATCAACTGCGGGTCCTCTTCGGCAGTGATCTCCCCCGTTCCCTGGGCCTGTACCACGAAACTGGCCCATAGGGCCCGTGATTCGGCGTTCGAGGCGCTGCGGATCTGACGCAGATAGGGATTGCCGACGGTCTGACCGAGAAAGCTGACATCGACCTGAGCTTCCAGCGACCGTTCGTCGTCGAGGGGCAGTGCCTCGAAGATGGCCCGCCGCAACGCCTCGATGCCGGGAACACCGTCAGTGGCCCGCACTATGCGATCGCGGGCCCGGGCAAAGGCGAGCTTGTGCGCCTGCACCAGGATGTCTTCCTTGTTCGTGAAATAGTGCGCCAGCACACCATTGGAATAGCCGGCTTCCTGGGCGATCCGGCGGATCGTCGTGGCGTCGAGCCCTTCCCGGACGATCACACGCCACGTCGCATCGAGCACCTCGCGTCGGCGCTCATCGTGATCGACGATCTTCGGCATCAGGCTCCTCAACGTCCAGTTCGATCGAACACTACTGATGCGCATCCACCACTGCGCCCGCCAATCACCTCAAAATCCTTTACACGGCCGTAACGTGAGTTTAAATTATTTCGTACATCCGAACTAAATAGTAATCGGTGAGGATCGAAAACCGAAAGGCCACACATTGACGACGAACGCTGCTGCACAGGTCTTGACCACCGGCCGCAACGATCGCGCACTCCGCGAGCGCGCAGCCATAGTGGTGCCAGGTGGGATGTACGGGCACATGCTCACCAACGAACGGACGATGCCCGCCTCGTTCCCACAGTTCTGGCTGCGAGGCGAGGGCCCCTACGCCTGGGATGTCGACGACAACCGATACACCGACTTCATGTGCTCGTTCGGCCCGATGTTGCTGGGGCACCGCAATCCCGTGGTCGAGAAGGCCGCCGCCGACCAGTCCCTGCTGGGTGACACGTTGTCGGGACCGACGGCCCGCATGGTGGAATTCGCCGAACTCCTGACAGACACCGTGGCACACGCGCAGTGGGCGATGTTCGCCAAGAACGGTACCGACGCGACGTCTGCCGCGGTGCGTATCGCGCGCGCCGCTACGGGTAAGCGCAAGTTCCTCAAGGCCGCGGTGGCCTACCACGGCGCCAACGACTGGTTCACCCCGAGAATGGCGGGCGTGACGGCGGAGGACCGCACCAACATCATCGAGTTCGACTACAACGACGTCGCCTCGTTGGAGCGGGCCGTGGCCGCGCACGACGGTGACATCGCCGCCGTCATAGTCACCCCGTTCCGGCACGACTCGTTCGTCGCCCAGGAAGCCGTGCAACCGGAGTTCGCGCGGGCTGCCCGCCGCGTCGCCACCGCGCAGGGGGCGGCACTGATCCTCGACGAGGTGCGCACTGGCTTCCGGTTGGACGTGCGCGGCGCGTGGGAACCACTCGGCGTGCGTCCTGACCTGACCGCCTTCTCCAAGGCACTGGCGAACGGGTATCCGATCTCTGCGTTGGTGGGCTCTGATGCGCTGCGTGAAGCCGCGTCGGAAGTGTATGTGACCGGCTCCTTTTGGTGCTCCGCCGTGCCGATGGCGGCAGGCATCGCTACCGTCCGCCAGGCCGTCGACATCGATGCCCCGGCTCTGATGTCGACGGCGGGGACGCGCCTGAAGAACGGTTTGGAGCAGCAGGGCCGCCAGGCCGGATTCGATGTCGCGCTCACCGGACCGGTGCAGATGCCACTGTTGATCTTCGCCGACGATCCGGACAAGAAGAAGGCCTTCGCGTTCACCGATGCCGCCGTGCGCCGCGGCGTTCTGCTGCACCCCTGGCACAACATGTTCCTCTCGACAGCACACACCCTCGACGTCATCGACGACGCGCTGGAGCACACCCGGGCGGCGTTCGAAGAGATTGCCTCGCTTGACTTCTAACTTCTCGCCACCATCCCCCACACCGAGACAGCATCCACGAGGAGACCGCACGTGATACGCAGATCATCTCTGAAGACCAAGTCGCGCACGATTGTCTGTACGGCCGGGGCAGTTCTGCTGGCAGCCGGGCTCACCGCCTGCGGCGGCAGCGCTCCGGCCAAGGAGGACAACCTCATCATCGGTCGCGTGATGGACACCACCACACTCGATCCGTCGCGATCGCTGTGTGACACGTGCCAGATCTACCTCTCTGCGGTGTACGAGACCATGGTCAAGGCCAACTCTGCGGACGGACCGCTGGAACCACTGCTGGCCGAGACGTGGACCGCCAACGCCGACAACACCGAGTTCACCTTCAAGCTGCGTCCGGACGCGGTCTTCGCCGACGGATCTCCGGTGGAAGCCAAGGACGTGAAGTGGTCCTGGGAACGGATCCAGAACCTCAAGAGCCAGCCGAGCTACTTCATGGACGGCATCACCGGTGTCGCTGCGCCCGACCCACAGACCGTGGTGGTCACCGCCGCCAAGCCGACCTCGGCGTTCATCAACGTCACCAGTGCGTCATACATGGGAATCATCAACTCCGACATCGCCATCGAGAATGGCGCAACCGCGGACGCGGAAGCCGCCACCACCGACAAGGCCGAGCAGTGGTTCCTGTCGAACTCGGCAGGCTCGGGTCAGTACGAGCTGGAGTCCTACAGCGAGGGTTCCGAGCTCGCCATCAAACGAAACGAGAACTACTGGGGTGACAAGGCCTCGTTCTCGGCCGTCACCATCAAAGAGGTGTCGGATTCGTCGGCGCAGCTGCAGCAGCTGCAGCAGGGCGACATCGACCTGGCAATGCAGCTGAGCTTCGATTCCATCGACCAGATCAAGTCCGACCCCAACATCGTCTCCGAGGTGGTGCCGACCTACAACTACGTCTACGTCGCACTGTCACCGGGTGTCGCCGGCGGCGAAGCGTTGCAGGATCCCCGCGTGCGCCAGGCGATTAGGATGGGCATCGACTACGAGGCCGTCATCGATGCCTCCGTTGCCGGAAACGGCGACAAGCAGTCCACCGCCATCCCCAACGGCTTCGAGGGCTCCGCAGATCTGCCGCTCCCCGAATACGATCCCGAGGGCGCCAAGAAGCTGCTGGCTGAGGCCGGCCATGCCGGTGGCCTGACCTTCGACGCGGTGTACCCCAACTTCACCACCTACGGTGTCAGCTTCAGCACGATGTTCCAGTCGGTGCAGCAGAGTCTGCAGACCATCGGCGTGAACCTGACGCTGACCCCGATGGAGTACAACGCCTGGACCGATCGCATCAACGCCACCGGAATACCTTTGACCGCCCTGTTCTTCGCGCCTGACCATCCCGACACCATCCAGTACGAGCAGTACTTCGGACTGATCGAGGGATCGACCTGGCTGAAGCGGACACGGTTGCCGGTCAATCCCGTGGAGACCCAGTTGGTGGACAAAGCACTCAGCGAGTCGGGCGCAGAACGTACCGCGACCTACACCGAGATCGGTCGGGCGATGTGGGACGACGCGGTGATCCTGCCGGTGGTCAATCCGCAGATGATCCTGGGCAACTCGGCCGACGTGGAGGGCAACAACTACCACATCACGCGCAACCTCGACCTCAGCGTGATGCGCTTCAAGCAGTGAGGCAGCGATGACCAGATTCATTCTGCAAAGGCTGGCGATCGTGCCCCTGCTGTTGTGGGGGATCGTGACCATCGCGTTCTTCCTGTCCCGCGCGGTCTCCGACAATCCGCTCGCGACGGTGGTGGGGGAACGCAACCTCAACAACCCCGAGATCGTCGGGGCCGCGATGCAGCGGTGGGGACTGGACAAGAGCCTGCTCGATCAGTACGGCATCTACATCGGCAATCTGGTCCAAGGTGACATGGGGACGTCGTTCCGGACCAAAAGCTCAGTGCTGTCTGATATCTCGGCGCGGCTGCCCGCCACGCTGGAGCTGGCCTTCTGTGCGCTGGTGATCGCGGTGGTGGTAGGCGTCGCACTCGGCGTCGTGGCCGCGCGCTTCAAGGGCCGACTGGTCGACGGTGTGCTGCGCGTCCTCGCACTCGTCGGATCGTCGTTGCCGGTGTTCTGGGTGGGTCTGGTCTTCCTGTTCATCTTCTACGCCAGCCTGGGGATCGCACCGGGTCCGGGCCGGCTCACGGCACGGGTGAGACCGCCGCCGGACGTCACGGGTTTTTATACGGTCGATTCACTGCTGGCGGGTGACCCGGCGTTGTTCTTCGATGCGTTGCAACACCTGCTCATGCCGGCGTTCATCATGAGTCTGGCGCTGCTCGGCACAGTGATCCGCCTGGTCCGCGCACAGATGCTCGAGGAACAGAACGCCGACTACGTCCGCACCGCCCGGGCCAAGGGCATGACTGCCGGTCAGGTGATGAACCGCCACGTGCTCAAGAACGCGATCACCCCCGTGGTCACCTTGGTCGGCATGTCCGTCGGGATCCTGATCATGGGCGCCGTGCTGATCGAGACGATCTTCTCCTGGAACGGAATCGGTACTTATGCCGTGGATTCATCACGCACCCTTGATTTTCCGGCGATCACCGGTGTGTGTCTGGTGGGCGGCGTGATCTTCCTGCTGTCCAACCTGGCCGCGGATGTCGTTTATGCGGCAATCGACCCCCGAGTGAGGCTGACGTGACCATCGCAGCCGGCACCCCTCTGGACAACGAACCCGACACCTCGGTAGAGCGACGGCCTCCGGTCACTGAGCAGTCCGCGTCCTGGCGCCAACGCCTTCGACCGTTTCTGCGTCCGCAGATCGTCGTGGGTGTGGTGGTCGTGGCGCTGTGGATCCTCATCATCGTGTTCGCTTCGGTTCTGGCGCCGCACGATCCGTTCGCGTCGACGGGTGCGCGCCTGCAGCCCCCCTCCGGCGACCATCTGCTCGGCACCGATGCCCTCGGCCGTGATGTGCTGTCTCGGGTGCTGTACGGCGCCCGGCAGTCGCTGCCGATCGCGCTCATCACCATCACCATCTCGGTGGTGATCGGCAGCCTGGTTGGGGCCATTGCCGGATTCTTCGGGGGCGTCGTCGATGCGGTCCTGATGCGGTTGGCCGACATCACGATGGCGTTCCCGTCCATCCTGCTCGCCATGGCGGTCACCGCCGCGTTGGGCCCGGGATTGACGAACGCCTTCATCGCCATCGTCGTGGTCTGGTGGCCCATCTACGCGCGGCTGATCCGGGGGCAGATCTTGTCCATCAAGGAACGCGAACACGTGGTGGCTGCCGAAGCCATCGGCATGAGCCGACTCGCGACCTTGCGTAAACACGTGCTCCCCCATGCGTCGACTCCGGTGATGGTCAACGCGACAATGGATTTCGGCACCATCATCATCCTGATCGCGTCCTTGAGCTTCCTCGGCCTGGGCGCACTGCCGCCGTCTCCGGAATGGGGAGCCATGATCACCGAGGGCACGGCGAACTTCTATCAGTGGTGGATCGCCGCGGGACCGGGGGTGGCGATGGTGTCCATCGTGTTGGCGGTCAACTTCCTCGGTGACGGACTCCGCGACGTATTCCAGCTAAGGACCCGGGCCCGATGAGCAATCAGCCGCTGCTTCAGATCGACGACCTCAGTATCGTGTTCCGCACCCAGCGCGGCGAGGCCGAGGCGGTGCGCCACGCCTCGATGACCGTGGCAGCCGGCCAGACGGTGGCCATCGTCGGCGAGTCCGGATCGGGCAAGTCGACGCTGACGTCGGCCCTGAACCGGTTGCTTGCGGACAACGGCCGGGTGGCCGGCGGCTCGATCACCTTCGACGGCCAGGACGTTCTGGCGCTCTCCGAGCGACAGATGAACGACATTCGCGGCCGCCAGATCGGGTTGGTGCCGCAGGATCCGATGTCGAACCTCAACCCGCTGGTCACCGTCGGCAAGCAGATCGCCGAGGTGTTCTCGATCCACGGGGTGGCCAAGGGCAAGCAGGCGCGCGCCAAGGCCGTCGAGCAGCTGGAGATGGTCGGCATTCCGGAAGCCGGGCGGCGGTATTCGCAATACCCGCACGAGTTCTCCGGCGGCATGCGCCAACGTGTGCTCATCGCGATGGGCCTGGCTTGCCGGCCCAAGCTGTTGATCGCCGACGAACCGACATCGGCACTGGACGTCACCGTCCAGAAGGTCATTCTTGACGAGCTCGCCGCGTTGACCCGATCCATGGGCACCGCAGTGTTGTTGGTGACTCATGATCTGGGGCTGGCTGCCGAGCGGGCTGATGAAGTAGTGGTCATGAGCCGCGGCGAGATCGTGGAGTCGGGCCCGGCCCGCGCCGTGCTCACCGCGCCCGCCCACGAGTACACCAAGCGACTGATCGCCGCGGCACCGAGCCTCGCGACGAAGTCGTTGATCACAGCATCGCCCGATGCGCCCGCCGACATGGTCGTCGATGTGCGCGGACTGTCGAAGAGTTACAAGACCCGAAAGGGCGCTCTGGGCCTGCCATCCCACTTCGTGGCGGTCGACGACATCAGCCTGTCCATTCCCCGGGGGACGACGGTGGGCATCGTCGGCGAGAGCGGTTCGGGTAAGTCGACCACCGCGAAGATGGTACTCAAACTCGAACCGAGCACCTCCGGTGAGATCCTCTTCGAGGACACGTTGGTCACCGACATCTCAGGGGCTGCGCTGCTGTCGTTCCGCAAGCGGGTGCAACCGGTATTCCAAAATCCCTACGCTGCACTCGATCCGCGGTACACCGTCGGAGATGCGGTGCGCGAGCCGCTGGATGTGCACAAGGTCGGTACCCGCGCCGAGCGCAACGCGCGGGTGGTCGAACTCCTCACTCACGTCGCACTGGATCCTGCACTTGCCGAACGTTATCCGCACGAGCTGTCCGGCGGGCAGCGGCAGCGAATCGCCATCGCCCGGGCGCTGGCGCTGGACCCCGAGCTGGTGGTTCTCGACGAGGCGGTGTCTGCGCTCGATGTGCTGGTGCAGGCGCAGATCCTCGATCTGCTGGTGTCACTTCAGCAGAAGCTGGGGCTCACGTATCTCTTCATCAGCCACGACCTGGCGGTGGTCCGCATGATGTGCCACTACGTGCACGTCATGAAGAACGGGCGCATCGTCGAGAGCGGGACGCCGGAGGAGATCTTCGACCATCCGCAGGACGAGTACACCAAGTCACTGCTCGCCGCGATCCCCGTCGCACGGCACTGAGCTAGTGCCCCAAGGTGTTGACGGCCAACCGAAAGGCGCCAGGCAGCGCCGCCGCACCGGGCACGATCGCGCGCTTACCGAATCGGGTGGCGGTGGTGAGCACGAGGCCGCGAGTGAGCCACCGGTATCGCCGGGTGATCCGGTGCCAGTCCTTCTCGTAATCCGCGGGCCGATCGGCGGCGATCGCCCGGACGGCGGCCGCGGCTTGTTTGACGGCCAGGCTCATGCCCTCGCCGGTGAGCGCATCTTCATATCCGGCGGCGTCGCCGACCAGCAGCACCCGTCCCGCCACCCGGCGCGAAACCACTTGGCGCAACGGGCCACAGCCCCGCTGGCTGCCATGCGTCGCACCGCGCAGTCGCTCTTCGAGCCAGGGGAACCAACCCAGTTCGGCACGGTGGGTGCTCAGGATCGCGACGCCGACCAGATCGGGCTCGACCGGTGTCACGTAAGCCTCACCCAGCGGTGACCAGTGCACCTCGACGAACTCCGACCAGGCGGGCACGGTGTAGTGCCTGCGCAGACCGACCCGGCGCGGCCGGCCGACCACCGCGTCGATGCCCGCGGACCGGCGCACCAGCGAGTGCAGTCCATCGGCACCCACCAGGTACCGGGCGCGGACACCGGCCGCGGCCACGCCGTCGGCATCCTGGGTCACCGAGGTGACCTTGGCCGAGATCCATTCGGTGTCCACTTCTTTGGCTCTGGCTGCCATCGCGGCATGCAGCGTGGTACGCCGGATGCCGCGTCCTTGTACTGCACGGCCCATCCCGTCGCGAAAGCAGGCTTCCGCACGGCGCTTCCCGTCGGAGTAGGCGATACCGCGGAACGGCATCCCTGCCGGGTCCACCCCGAGCTCCTTGAGCTCAGCGAGTCCGCCTGGCATCAGACCTTCACCGCAGGCCTTGTCGATCGGCGAGTCACGCGGCTCGACAACGATCACCGAAAGCCCTTGTGCCCGAGCGTGTAAAGCGGTGGCCAGTCCGCCAGGGCCACCACCGACCACCAGAAGGTCAGCGTCGAATGTCATACCCGGCTGGGCGCCGTGTATCCCAGCGCCTCGTTCTCCACTCGAAGCCTGACACTGAGCAGTGCGGCGTTGGCCAGGGTGAAGCAGATGGCGGTGATCCACGCGGTGTGGATCAGCGGCAGCGCGACGCCTTCGATGACGACGACGAGATAGTTGGGATGGTGCAGCCACTTGTACTTGTAGGGGCCGGTATTCACCAGCGGCGCATCGGGCAACACGATCACCAGGGTGTTCCACTGCTTGCCGAGCGTGGTGATACACCACCAGCGCAGCACCTGGGTGAGCACGGCGATGACGAACATCGACCAACCCAGCCATGGGATGAACGGCCGATCCAACGCCCACACCTCGACCACGCAGCCGATCAGCAACGCGGCGTGGATGATCACCATCACCGGATAGTGGTTGCGCCCGTACTCCTTGCCGCCGCGCTCGAACGCCCATGTCGCATTGCGCTTGGAGACAACGAGTTCGACGAGCCGTTCGACGCCGACGGCCAGAATCAGTAAGTAGTACACGGCCCTACCACCGCAGCAGAACGAGCTCGGAGCAGAACCCCGGGCCCATCGCGATCATCACGCCGTACGACCCTTCGGCCGGCGGCTCGGCGAGATTGGCCCGCAGCACATCCAGCACCGAGGCAGAGGACATGTTGCCGTTGTCGCGCAATGACGTACGGGTGCGATCCAGGGCATCAGCCGGGAGTTCGAGCACGTTCTGGATGGCGTCGATCACCTTGGGCCCGCCGGGGTGGGACACCCAGGTGGTGATGTCGGTGGTCGTCAGACCGAATTCGCGCAGGAACAGCGCGACGTCTTCGCCGAGGTACTTCTCGGCCATGTCGGGCACATCAGCCGAGAGCACGATCTTGAAGCCCTGGGTACCGATGTCCCAGCCCATCACGCCCTCGGTGTCGGGATACAGCCGGCTGCGGGTGGCCAGGATCTTGGGCCCGCGACTCACCCGGTTGGCACCGGTGGCGACCACCGCTGCGGCACCATCACCAAACAGGCTGGACGCCACCAGGTTTGCCACCGACATGTCGTCGCGCTGCACGGTCAGCGTGCACAGCTCGATCGAGAGCAGCACGGCGACCTGATCAGGGAAGGCCCGCAGGTAGTCGTGCATCCGCGCGACGCCGGCCGCGCCCGCGACACAGCCCAGCCCGAACAACGGCACCCGCTTGACGTCGGGACGTAGACCGATCCGCCCGGCCAGGCGCGCTTCCACGGTGGGAACGGCGAGCCCGGTCACCGTCGTGGAGAACACCACGTCCACGTCCGACGGTTGCAATCCGGCCTGGTCCAGGGCAGAGACGATGGCCCGCTCGCCGAGGTCGAGCGCCACCTCGAGGTAGGCGGCATTGGCGTCGGAGAAGCCTGTCAGCTCCGGATACCGCTCCAGTGGCAGCGCAAGATTCCGGTGTTCCACCCCGGCGGCAGCGGCGAACCGGTGGAACTCCGGACCGGCAAAGTCCGCCAGAGCGGTGATCACGTCATCCTGAGCATGGCGATGCGGTGGGAACTCCACCGCCGCAGCCGCAACAGCGGGTGCATTCTGGTCGGTCATACCGTTGAGATTAGGTGATCCTAAGTTAACTGTGGTCGGTACGTCGACGGCGTTGACCGGCGTCGACCCCCAGACCCGACGTCGCCAGAACAGTGAACTAGAACCTGTTCTAGAAACCTTCGGCAATGTCACCCGCAGAACCGGGTGGCCTTGTTACCGTGTGCCGCGATGATCCTCGACAGATTCCGCCTCGACAACCAGGTAGCCGTCGTCACCGGCGCAGGCCGCGGCCTGGGCGCGGCGATAGCAGTGGCATTCGCGCAGGCAGGAGCCGATGTCGTCATAGCCTCCCGCACCCAGTCCGAGTTGGAGACGGTAGCTGGGCAGATTCGCGACGCCGGCCGCCGCGCTCACGTCGTCGTCGGCGATCTGGCCGACCCGGACATCACGGCAGGCCTGGCCCAGGTGGCGGTGGACGTTTTCGGCAAACTAGATATCGTCGTGAACAACGTCGGCGGAACCATGCCGGGGCCGTTGCTGGACACCCCGGCCAAGGCCTTGAAAAATGCATTCACATTCAACGTGGTGACCGCGCACGCGCTGACTTCTGCTGCGGTCCCACTGATGCTGGCCCACTCCGGGGGTGGCAATGTCATCAACATCACCTCGACCATGAGCCGTCTCGCCGGGCGCGGGTTTGCTGCCTATGGTACGGCCAAAGCTGCACTGGCACACTACACTCGGCTTGCCGCACTGGATCTGGCCCCGCGTGTGCGGGTGAACGCGATCGCTCCCGGGTCGATACTGACCTCCGCGCTCGATATCGTGGCGTCGAACGAGGAACTCCGCACGCCGATGGAGCAGGCCACTCCGATGCGCCGCCTCGGCGATCCCCTCGACATCGCTGCGGCCGCGGTGTATCTCGCGTCTCCGGCGGCGAGTTATCTCACCGGGAAGACCCTCGAGGTCGACGGCGGCCTCACGTTCCCCAATCTCGACCTCCCCATCCCGGATCTGTAGAGGAAACCGCATGCCCATCCGCGTCGCCCAGATCGGTACCGGCAATGTCGGCATTCACGCGCTCACCGCGCTCATCACCAACCCGGAGTACGACCTGACCGGAGTCTGGGTGTCATCGGCCGACAAGGCCGGCAAGGACGCCGGAGAGCTTGCGGGCCTTGGCGTCTCAACGGGCATCCTGGCCACCAACGACCTGGACGCCGTGCTGGTGGACAAGCCGGACTGCGCGGTGTACACCGCGATGGCCGACAACCGGCTGCAAGAGGCGCTCGAGGACTACCGGCGCATTCTCGCGGCCGGAGTGAATGTCGTGGGCAGCGGGCCGGTGTTCCTGCAGTACCCGTACGGCGTGATACCCGACGAGCTGATTGCCCCCTTGGAAGAGGCCGCACGGGAGGGCAACTCGAGCCTGTTCGTCAACGGCATCGACCCGGGCTTCGCCAACGATCTGTTACCGCTTGCGCTCGCCGGCACCTGCCAGAACATCCAGCAGGTGCGGTGCATGGAGATCATCGACTACGCCACCTATGACAGTGCCACGGTGATGTTCGACGTGATGGGCTTCGGAAAGCCGCTCGACGACATCCCGATGCTGCTGCAGCCCGGAGTGCTGAGTCTGGCCTGGGGCTCGGTCATTCGGCTGCTCGCCGCGGGGCTCGACATCAGGGTCGACGAGATCACCGAAACCTACGTCCGGGTGCCCGCGCCCGAGGCTTTCGACATCGCGTCGGGCCACATCCCGGAAGGCAGCGCGGCGGCGCTGCGTTTCGAGGTGCGCGGCATGGTCGATGGCGCCGCGGCCGTCGTCGTCGAGCATGTGACCCGCCTGCGGGAGGACATGTGCCCCGATTGGCCCCAGCCCGCCCAGTCGGGTGGTTCGTATCGCATCGAAATCACCGGTGAACCGAGCTATGCCCTCGACCTGTGTCTGAGCAGTCCCGACGGCGACCACAATCGGGCCGGCCTGGTGGCCACGGCCATGCGCATCGTCAACGCCATTCCCGCAGTGGTGGCCGCGGAGCCAGGCATACGAAGCTTGCTGGACACCCCGCTTGTCACTGGCAAAGGGCTGTACGCTTCCAGCATCCGATGAAAGGACTTGTGATGAAGTCACGTTTGACCGTCGCCGCCCTGATGGCTGCCGCTGGGGCTGCCGGGGCCATCCTGGCCGCACCGCTCGCGTCAGCCGAACCGACCAACTGCACCAACACCGGCAACATCGTCAGCGGCACCAGCAACGTGTGCGTCAGCCCGGGTAATGCGCAGATCACCAGCTCCCCCGGTTCGCTCGGCGAGCAGCAGTGGGGCATGTGGCCCTGGTACGGCGGCGGCATCGGCGTTCTCTGACCGGACTCGATCTCCCACTGACGCGCGTGGCCGAGCGTATTCTCGAGTCATCGATCGGAGCGAGCATGCGCGCATCAGTCAAGATTTCGGCACCGCCGTTGACAGTGATCGCACTGTCGGCGGCGGTGTTCTTTTCTCCCAGTGCGGCCGCGCAGCCGCAGTGCGACACGATCTCTTCGCAGACCATCCAGTGCACCACTGCCGGTGGCAGCCACAGGATTGTCACGTCGCCGCCGGAGGTGGGATCTCCCACCTGGCCGGGCTTCACATATCGGTACTGGGACTATCCGAACTACATCGTGCAGTTCCCTTAGCGCAATCTGTTCGACGTGCGTTTCCTGGCGTAAAATCTGCTCCATCGATCGGAGCAGATCATGAGTAGGCCGACAACCCGTTTCGCACCGCCGCTGACAGCCCTGGCGCTATCAGCGGCGGTTTTCTTTTCGCCGACCGCATCGGCCCTACCGCGGTGCGTGAACCTGTCCCCGCAGACAACCCAGTGCGAGACCAGGGGCAGTGCCCAGATCTACACGTCACCTCCGCCGATGGACTACGGCTGGGGTTGGGGATGGGGCTGGGGCTGGGGCGGACCCGGTCTCGTCATCGGATTCGGGTAGCTGACCCTCCAGGTTTTCGGGTAGCCTAACTTTCTAATTCGTTCGAACGTAGAGAGTTGGGTCGTTGAGCCGCGCCACCAGTATCGATCCCAAGCGGGCTCCACTGAGTCGTGGGTTCCTGCTGCTCGGGCCCGCATTCGTCGCATCCATCGCCTACGTCGATCCGGGCAACGTCGCCGCCAATGTCAGCGCGGGAGCGCAGTTCGGCTTCCTGCTGGTCTGGGTGATCGTCCTTGCCAACGTGATGGCCGGCCTGGTCCAGTTCTTGTCCGCCAAGCTCGGCCTGGTGACCGGACGCTCGTTGCCTGAAGCCGTCGCCGACAGCAGCCGCCGCTCCACCCGGATCGCCTATGGGATGCAGGCCGAACTGGTGGCCATGGCCACCGACCTCGCCGAGGTCGTCGGCGGCGCCATTGCCTTGTACCTGTTGTTCGACCTGCCGCTGCTGCTCGGCGGCATCATCACCGGCGCAGTGTCATTGGTGCTGCTCCTGATCCAGGACCGCCGCGGGCAGCGAATGTTCGAGCGCGTGATCACCGGGCTGCTCCTGGTCATCGCGATCGGCTTCATCACCAGCCTGCTGGTTGATCCGCCGTCTGTCAGCCAGGTCGCCCCAGGCTTGATCCCGCGCTTCGACGGCGCCGAGAGCGTGCTGCTCGCCACCGCCATGCTCGGTGCCACGGTCATGCCCCATGCCGTCTACCTGCATTCCGGCCTGGCCCGTGATCGGCACGGTCACCCCGCCGCCGGCGAACCTCGGCGTCGACTACTCCGCATCACCAAGTGGGATGTGACGCTCGCAATGCTGATCGCCGGAGCGGTGAACCTGTCGATGCTGCTGGTCGCCGCCACCCACCTGCAGGGACGCGAGAACACCGATTCCATCGAAGGCGCACACGCGGCGGTGGAAGAAACCCTCGGTCCGACGATTGCGCTGTTCTTCGCCATCGGCCTGCTGGCCTCCGGATTGGCGTCGACCTCGGTGGGTGCCTACGCCGGGGCGATGATCATGCAGGGATTGCTCAAGGTGTCGATCCCGGTCATCGTGCGCCGGGTGGTCACGCTGATTCCTGCTCTGGTCATCCTCGGGGTGGGGTTCGATCCCAGTCGCGCCCTGGTGTTGTCGCAGGTGGTGCTCTCGTTCGGCATTCCGTTCGCGCTGATCCCGCTGATCCGGCTCACCAGCGACGCCGGCCTGATGGGTGCGGATGTCAACCGGCGGCTGACCACGGCGTTTGGCTGGGCGGTGGCCGCAGTGATTAGTGTGCTGAACGTGGTTCTCATCTATCTCACGGTGACCGGCTGAGTGTCGGTTCGTCACCTCTATTTCGCGTACGGGTCCAACCTGTGCGTGCAGCAGATGGCGCGTCGCTGTCCTGAGGCAGTGGCGCCGCGTGCGGCTTCGCTGGCCGACCACGACTGGCTGATCAACGAGCGCGGCGTTGCCACCATCGAACCGTTCACCGGTTCCCGCGTGCACGGTGTCCTCTGGGACGTCTCCGACCACGACCTGGCCACCCTCGACAGCGCCGAGGGCGTTCCGGTGCGGTATCGCCGGGATCGGTTGACCGTGCACACGGCTGCCGGGCCCACCTCAGCGTGGGTCTACGTCGACCATCGCGTGGAGCCCGGCGCGCCGCGACCCGGCTATCTCGAGCGCATCATCGACGGTGCGCTGCATCACGGCCTGCCCGAGCGGTGGGTCGAGTTCCTGCGCCGCTGGGATCCCGTGCATTGGCCGCGGCAGCTCGGCCCCGCGTCTTCGGATGCTCCGCAAACACTTTCGGCACTCCTGGCCCAGCCCGGGGTCCGCGAAACCAGCACGCTGCGATCGAGATTCGGCTTCCTGGCCATCCACGGCGGCGGGCTGGAGAAGATGACCGACGTCATCGCCGAACGCGCGGCCGACGCCGCCGGAGCATCGGTATATGTGGTACACCACCCCGACCAGTACCCGCACCATCTGGCATCCGCGCGGTACGCCCCCGCCGAGTCGGTGCTGCTGCGCGAGTTCCTCTCGCATGTCGACACGGTGATCTCCGTCCACGGATACGGGCGGATCGGCCGCAGCACCCATCTCCTTGCCGGCGGCGGCAATCGCGCGTTGGCCGCGCATCTGGCCTCTCGCCTCGACGTTCCCGGCTATCAGGTGATCGACGACCTCGACACGATCCCTGCCGAACTGCGTGGACTGCACCCGGCCAACCCGGTCAACCTCCCCCGCGGCGGTGGTGCCCAACTCGAATTGTCACCACGAGTGCGCGGGATCAGTCCGCGCAGCGCAATGACGGGCGACGACGGGCTCTGCCCCGCCACCTCGGCGTTGGTCAGGGGGCTGGCCGAGGTCGCCCGCACCTGGCCGGCCACCTGACGTTCACGTGTTGTTCGGCGGGTGGTCGTCTGTTGACTGAAAATCGCTCAAATCATTTGCGGGGCAACTAGAGTGAACACACCTAGTGCTATCGGAAGGTTGCGCGCGTTGCCTCGGAACTCATCTACCCCGTCCGTCGACAGTCGGTCACTGGACATCGCCAAAGGTGTCCTGGTCGTTCTCCGCGGCTGCAGCACCGACGACGCCTTCACCGAACTCGCGGACATCTCCAAGCAACACCACCTCGGGACGCTGACGCTGGCGCGCGCCCTGGTGCAGCTCGCCGAAGGGTCTCTCGACTCAGGCGGCGGGCCCGCCGCCGACGTTGCCGCGCAGACGTGGGGGCACTTCTTCGTCGACTCCAGGAACGCCGCACAACTCGCCTGAACGCAACGGACCCCACCGATGTGGTTCCGTCCGAGAACAGTTACCCATCCGCGGCCACGGCAGCTCCGAATCAACAGATGTGCAGGCAATACAAACGATTCGCGACCCTCACCGCGTGACTTGGGCTCCTGAGGACGTGATGGCGTCATGACCATGGCGACCCCCGCCCTGTACCGCACGCGCATCACCCATCTGCGCCGAGCGCCTGTACACCACTACTTCGAGCACAAGAGCTACAGCTGGTACATCGACATCGACGAGCTGCCCCGGCTCCCGCGCTCGCTGCAGCCGTTCGCCCGTTTCGAGGCGCGGGATCATCTCGAACCCGCGCCCGGTGACGGGCCGGACACCTTGCGCCGACGGGTCGACGCATTCCTCGCCGGGCAGGGTGTCCGTCTTCCCGGTGGCCAGGTGACCGCGCTGATGCAGGCCCGGGTGTTGGGCTATGTGTTCAACCCACTGAGCCTGTTCTGGTGCCATGACGCGGACGGCGTGTTGCGGGCGGTGATCGCCGAGGTACACAACAACTACGGCGACCGGCACGCCTATCTGCTGCCGCCGGACCAGAGCCAGCCGTCCGTGGTGGCCAAGCAGTTCCACGCCTCACCGTTCACCGACGTCGACGGCTACTACTTGGTGCGGGCGCCGCGACCCACCGATGACCTCGATGTCACCATCTCGCTACATCGCGACCACAATCCCGCCTTCGTCGCGACCATGCGCGGCACACGCCGTAAGGCCAGCGCCGCCCAGGTGGCCCGCCTGCAGCTGACGGCTCCGCTGGCACCGCTGACGGGCGCGGTGGGAACTCGGGTGCAAGGCGCCATCTTGTGGTTGCGTCGCGTGCCGGTGGTGCCCCGTGAACAGACCTGCCCGGTGAGACCGGCCGGTACCGATATCCGGGTGGATGCCGAGTTCGCCAACTCCGAAAAAGTGAACTCACCATGAGCCTTGCCGACAGCCGATCGCGGCCGAACTTTTCTCCGGCAGCGCGCGAACAGCACACAGCATGACTACCCTCGCCGTACCGGCGGTTAGGCTCTTGCACGTGACGGACCTCGACGCGCTGCTGCGCCGGGTGGCGCGCCGCGACACCGATGCGTTCGCGGAGTTCTACGACGGCACCAGATCGCGCGTGTATGGCCTGGTCACGCGCGTACTGCGCGATCCCGGCTACAGCGAAGAAACCACGCAGGAGGTCTACCTGCAGGTGTGGCGGTCGGCTGAGAATTTCGATCCCGCCGCCGGGTCGGCGCTGTCGTGGTTGATGACGCTGGCGCACCGCCGGGCCGTCGACCGGGTGCGCTCGGAGCAGGCCGCGAGTCAGCGAGATTCTCGCTATGGCGCCGCCTCGGTCGAACCCGCCATCGATCACGTCAGCGATGCGGTGATCCTGCTCGACGAGCGCCGCCAGGTGACCCAGTGCCTCGACGGCCTGACCGATCTGCAGCGGCAGTGCATCCAGATGGCCTACTACGACGGCCTCACCTATGTGCAGGTCTCAGAGAAGCTGGCCGCCAACCTGGCCACCGTCAAGTCCCGGATGCGCGACGCGCTGCGCGGGCTGCGTAACTGCCTGGGGTTGCGATGACAGCGCCGCTCAATCCAGACGACAACGTCCTCGACCTGGCCGTTCCCTACGCGCTGCATGCACTGACCGACGACGAACGCGACGAGGTGGAGACCAGGGTCAATCGGGAGGGCGTCGTCACGCTGTTCTACGACGAGGTCCGCGCGATCCGCGAGGTCATGGCGTCGGTGTCCGTGGTCACCGCCGTCGAACCTCCTGCTGCCTTACGCGATCGGGTGCTGGCGGCGACGTCCGACAACGTACGCACCCTGCCGCAACGACGGAACTGGCGCCAGATCGCCCTCGCCTCCGCCGCGGCCGTGATCATCGGACTCGGCGCCGTGGGCGTCGGGCTGTCACTGCGTCCCGCCGAACAGCAGTCCGCGGCCGAGCAGATCTTCGCCGCGCCCGACGTGCGCACCGTCTCCGGCCAGCTGCCGCCCGGTGGCCAGGCCACGCTGGTGTTCTCTCGCGAACGCGACTCGGCCTATCTGGTGATGAACAACGTGCCACCGCCCGCCGCGGGCACCGTGTATCAGATGTGGCTGCTCCACGACGGCGAGGCCACCCCCGCGGGTGTCATGGACTCGGAGGCGGTTCGGCCGTCGACCACCGCCGTGGTTCCCGACATCGGCAACTCGACGGCGCTGGCCTTCACCGTCGAGCCGCCAGGTGGCTCACCTCAGCCCACCGGCGAGGTGTTCGCCAGCCTGCCGCTGACATCTACCTGACGGTGACATCTACCTGACGGTGGCCTCAGCGACCTCGGCGAGCACGTCATCGATATCGCCGCGCCGCCGCCACGCACGACGCTGCCGCATGGCGCCGTTGCCGTCGGCCACGATCCGGTCCAGCTCGCCCACGGCGTAGTCGTAGTCACCGGCGGCCTCCAACGCCGGCCGCAACTCGCCGACAAATGCGGTGAGCAGCGTGGGCATCCGGCCCTCGAGTCCGTCACGGGCACAACGCCAGTACGCAGCACGCAACGTGTGGTCGGTGATCGTGCGCGTGACCTCCGGTTGGTGCAACGCCGTCATCACCGCGCCGCGGACGAGGGTTGCCAACAACGCCGTCTCCGCGGCCGTCGACGGCACATCGGCCACCCGGATCTCGACCGTCGGGAACTTCGCCGATGGCCGGGCATCCCAATAGACCATGCCGCCATCGAGAATCGCTCCGGCAGCCTGCATCTCGGCAACGGTCGCCTCGTATTCGGCTTCAGATTCCAACACCGGCGGCGGGCCGGCACTGGGCCACCGCGCCCACAGGATGTGGCGCCAGCTGGCGTAGCCGGTGTCGGTGTTCCGATAGATGGCCGAGTTGGCGCTCAGCGCCAGCAGCAGCGGCAGCCAGGGCCGCAGCCGCGTACAGACTCGCACCGCCGCGTCCTGGTCGGGCACCTCGACGTGGACGTGGCAGCCACTGATGCCCTGTTCATGGGCGATCATGCCGAACTCCTCGGCAATGCGGTGATACCGGGGTTTGTCGGTGATCGGAAATTCCCGCGGCACGGTCGGCGGCAGGGCCACGGCCAGCAATCTCGCCCCGGCCGCCGCGGCGGCCTCGGCCGTGGCGCGGCGCAATCGGGTGATCTCCCGCAGCATCTCCTCGCGCGTGCTGAGCACACCGGTGGCTGTTTCGACCTGGCAGCTGGTGAGTTCCATCTGCAGATCCACGCCCCGCTGGTCGGCCTCGTGCGCCACATCGGTGTTCTTGGCGACGGGCTCACCGGTGCCGGGGTCGACGAGCAGGAACTCTTCTTCGATGCCGACCGTCGGCGTGTCGCCGAACTCTGTGCTCACGGGCCCCGGAATACACCATTGCCTGGGCGATCAAACTCGGTCCGCGTAGCATCACAGCCGATGAGCAAGGACTTCCGCTTCGGCGTCGGTGTCAACCGGGTGCATTCACGGTCGGCATTGACAGAAAACGCAAGGCGCTTCGAAGATCTCGGCTACGACGTCTTCATCGTTCCCGACCATCTCGGTGCCATCGCGCCGTTCCCCGCGCTGGCCGCCGCCGCCCAGGTCACCTCGACGATCCGGTTGGGCACCAACGTGCTCAACGCAGGTTTCTACAAGCCGGCGTTGCTGGCCCGCGACGCCGTGGACGTCGATCTGCTCAGTGAGGGCCGCCTGGATCTGGGGCTGGGCGCCGGCTATGTGCGCGCGGAATTCGAAGCCGCCGAGTTGCCGTTCCCCACCGCCGGCCAGCGGGTCACGCACCTGGGGCACGTCACGTCGTATCTGCGCGAGCAGCACCCGGCGATTCCGTTGTTGATCGCAGGCAACGGCGACCGGGTGCTCACCCTGGCCGCCGAGCAGGCGCAGATCGTGGGGTTGACGGGCTCCGACATCGGCAAGGGTGTGGCCGATCCGCTGGCCGAGCGCATCGACTTCGTGCGTGCTGCCGCCGGCGCGCGGTTCGACGCTCTGGAACTGAACCTGACCGTCACCGCGTCGCCGACCGATGCATCCGGCAAGCCGGACCTGTCGTTGACCAGGCAATACGCCCCGGATGCCCCGGAGGAGGAGTTGCTCCGGCTACCGGGCGTGCTGTCCGGAACTCCTCGCGACATGGCGGACAAGATCCGCGCACTGCGCGACACCTACGGCCTGACCTACTTCACGGTGATGTTCCGGCAGGCCGATTACTTCGCGAAGGTCATCGCCGAGGTGCGTTAGGACGACGGAACCGGTCCTTCACTTTCTCGCCGAACGACCGCACGTCCGCGTTCATCTGATCCGCCCGGCCCTCGACCTGCAGCCGCCGGTTACGAGTTGCCTTGCCCCACTGCTCTTTTGCCTGGCCGGTGACTTTGTCGACCTTGATCCACGCTTTATCCGAAGTGCCCATGGGTGCAGAGTCCCCGAATAGGCGCTGGCTGAAACCCCACAGGGGCCGAGTATGCTGCCAGCGTTGCCCCCGTAGCTCAGGGGATAGAGCACGGCTCTCCTAAAGCCGGTGTCGCATGTTCGAATCATGCCGGGGGCACAAGAGTTTTACCTCGGTCGAGATCGGGCCTTGCCGTCATTCCGTGTCGGTGCGGAGTTCCCAGGGCCGCATGCCGAGGAAACCCGCCAGGTGGCCCTGCATCTGGACGCCGGCGGGCAGCGGGCGCCACCAGATGGTCACCTCGGCGATCTTGCCCTCGGCGTCGAGCCGGATGTAGTCCATCCCGTCGACCACGGTGTCGTCGACCTGCAGCCGGAAGTACGCGGCGTGGTGTGTCTGGCCGGTGAGGACTTCCTGGTAGGTGAGGTCGGCGGACACTGTGCCGCGCGCGAAGCCGGTGCCTCGGCCCGAAATCGCGTCCTCAACACCGAAACCTTCGCCACCGCCGCCGCCATCGCCACCGTGCTCATCGACAATGCCATTCCATCCGGCGGCGAGCTCAGCCGGAGTTGATACAGCCAGAGCCACTACACACTGGCCGTTTGGCATCTGGTCGTATGGGAACAACACCGCGATGGGACTCACCGTCGCGGTCACCGGGCCCACCGGCGAGATCGGGATCTCCACCGTCGACGCACTCGAACGAGACCCGGCGGTGGACCGGATCATCGGGATGGCTCGTCGCCCGTTCGACCCCGGTGCCCACGGGTGGACGAAAACCAGCTACCAGCAGGGCGACATCCTCGACCGCGCCCGCGTTGATGCGCTGGTGGCCGACGCCGACGTGGTGATCCACCTGGCGTTCATCGTCCTGGGCTCACACGAGGAAAGTGAGCGGGTCAACGTCGCCGGCACCCGCAACGTCTTCGAGGCCACCGTCGCCGCGCC
>JBEVFK010000126.1:0-42699 GCA_040512325.1 Mycobacterium sp.
GCGAAACCGGTGGTGACCGCCAGGCCCCCCACAAGCGCGATTCCGACGATCAGCGAATGATTGTCCACACCACGCAGATTCAATCCCGTCACGGCAAGGAAAGCGAGAAGAGCGCCCACCAGCACCAGCGAGAAGACACCGAGTATCGTCGCCAGACGCCGGCCCCTCTTGATCAGATCTGCGTCATCGGCGTGCGATTCGCGGGTCGCGCCGTCGGACAGCAGGTTGTACGCCGACGCGGCGAGCACCATGTTCAACGGGCCCAGCAGAGTCTGCGCCAACCGCACCCCGCCGATATAGGCCGAGGAGGCGAGACTTCCGAACACCAGCAGCGGCAACGTCGACACTGCCTGTGCCACCACAAAGTCAACCAATTGTGAGGAGGCGGGCCGCCACAGATGTCGCGCGGAGACATGGCCGGACACCGCCGGGAGTCGGTACCAGAGATATCCCGCCGTCGTCAGATAGGTCAGGTTGACGAACACGAAAAACACCTCGACGTCGGTGCTCACCCACAGCACCACCGGCGCGGCCAAGGTCACGGCCAGCCGGAACAAGTCTCCGTGCGCCACCTCCCACCGCAGATCCAAGGCCATGCCGCGCATCCTCAGCCACTCGACATAGACCGGCAAGGTGCTGGTCACTCCGATGGCCATCAACCAGAGCGGTTGAGTCACATCCAAAAACGCGGCGGTGAGGACCGTCAGCAGCGCGGCGCACACGGCCCCCACAGTCGCGCTCACCCCGCTGACGTGAGCATTCTTGTCACTACGAATCTCTATCAGCGCGGGCTGAAACAACGCAGCCCGAACTGCACCCATGGCAGTCACGGAGGCCAGGACAAGCAGCGCGAATACGCTGAAGTCTGCTGGGGTCATGACGGCGGCAGGGATCACCATCGCCAGTGCGCCGGCGGCACTGGAACCCGCCTGCGCAAGGAGAAGTGGCTGTGTGCCGATCCGCCGAACCAGGCCGGCAATCGCCGGCACTTACCGCACTCCGCCGGACAGCGCCGAACCGAAGTAGGGCGAGGGGTCCATGGCAACACTGGTGATGATGCGGTCGACGTCGGCGCGCTCGTATGACCCGGAGTAATACGACGCGGTGAACTGGAAGCATTGCTGCCTGTCACACATGGCCGTGATGGTGATCTGATGTGGCAAGGTGGGATCGTTGATCAGCACGTAGGCCAATGGTTGACCGCTGTCGTCCCACTGGATCTTCGATATCGACGGGTGCTTCGTCGGATCAGAGAATGTCAGACGAGTTTTCGCGGGCCACTCCTGCTGTGCTGCAATGCCTTCGGTCCACCCACGCAGACGTCGTTTGGCCACCGACCCAGCCAGCTTGACCAGCGGGGTGGCCCCGTTCACGGCGGCGGAGAACTGAGCCCCGAAATCGTTGATATCGGCAGACGCCGGGACGGACAGGTCCACCACTGCCGACAGGTTGGCCAGCGTCGTCTTTCCCTCACCCAGGAAGCGGCGCAGGTCGACCAGCACACTGAGGTCATCGGTGGTTCCCTGGCCGTGCGCCTCGAACGCAGACCGCAACGCGTAGACGACAGCGGCAGTGATGCTGGTCTTCGGAAAGTACTGCTTACGAATCCCCTTGACGGTGGCCAGGAACTCGGGACCGGTTTTGACGTGGGTCATCACGATGTCGTCGGTGTCCGGAGGTGCATACCGCCGGGTGGGCAGCGCGGCCGGCCGCGGGCCTCCCCGCAGCACGTCGACGAAACTCCCCGGCGACTCGGAAAAGGTTCTGGTCAGCGCCGAGCGAAGCGGTTGGCGGGTATTGGGCACCGAGTACTCCGTGATATCTGCACCGCTGGCCACCGCGGTCAGTTCGAGACACGCAGTGGCGTCACCGATTCCATGATCAAAGCTGAGCATCACGTAGTCGCCGCAGTAGGTCACCGCTACGGGCGCCGTCTGCTTGGATGCCTCAGCGACGAAAGTCTCGAACTTCAGCAGCATGTCTTCGAAGGCACAGGGTTCGATCACCGACACTGTTCCCCAACGGCTGGGGGCGAACAACCACCTGTTGGTGCTGGATGACGGTTGCAGACCGATCCGAGCGGACGGTCCACGACGCGCCAACTGTCGGAAGGCGGCATCGGTGTACTCGGGGCCACGATGCCTGACCGGCCCGATCAAGACCGATGTCCGCTTTCCCGCGTACGCGACATCAACAGGTCCGACCTTGAAGTGACGCTCTTTGTTGCCATCCGTGCTCATGGAGACTCCTTGTCTGTCGCTCATCTGTACTGCGGTGTCTTGCGAGGTCCGCGCCATTTCAGTAGGCACCCTTCTGTTCCAGCACGGCGCCAACGGTTTTCAGCACAATCAGGAGATCGCCGACCATGGACCAGTTGTCGACGTACGAAAGATCAAGTCGGACAGTCTCACTCCAGGCAAGATCCGAACGTCCGCTGACCTGCCAAAGGCCGGTGATGCCCGGCTTGACCAGAAGTCGTCGCATGACGTCGCAGTCATAGCCGTCGGCCTCCCGCCGCAGCGGCGGCCGCGGACCGACGACGCTCATCTCGTTGCGCAGCACATTGATGAACTGCGGCAACTCGTCGATGCTGAGCCTGCGCAAGACGCGGCCCACCGGCGTCACGCGGGGGTCATTGCGGATTTTGAAGAGGACACCGTTGCTCTCGTTGTCCTGCATCAGTGTTGCCAGCCGCTTGTCCGCGTCCTTGACCATCGTGCGGAACTTGAACATCAGAAACGGCTCACCACCGATGCCGATGCGTTCCGAGGAGTAGAACACCGGCCCCCGATCGCCCAGTTTCACCGCGGCCGCCACCAGCAACAGAATCGGAGCGGCCGCGAGGAGTACCGCACTTGCGAAGCACACATCGAAGGCCCGCTTCTGGAATCGTTTGGTCCCTCGGTACTGCGGCTTCTCGACGTACAACAGCGGTAGACCGGCAGTGGGCCGCATGACCAGTCGGGACAACGCGATGTCGGCCATACCCGTTGCAAGCACCAGATCGACACCCATGGGTTCGAGTTCCCAGACCAGGCGCTGGATGCCGCGGGCCCCGAACGCATCGGTGCCGGTGATCGTCACGGTGTCAGCGCCATACGAATGAATCGCGTTGACCACATGCGCCTCACCACCGATGACAGGCACCTTTCGCCCAGCGATGGTGAGTTCTTCTCCGCGTGGCTCGCCGTATCCAGGGATGCCGATACCGACGACGTGGTAGCCATCTCGTGGGTCTTTCATCATGTCGGTGGCCAGTTCGGCGACCACCTCACGTTCACCGAAAACCAATACCGCCGTGAGGAAATCGCCCGCGCCTCGACGATTCGACAGGTATCGGCGCCACAGGCTCCTGGTCGCCACGAGACCGACGGTGCCGGCGGGCAGGGCCACCGCGAGGTAACCGCGGGCGATGTCAGCATGCAGCAACAACGTGACAATGGCGATTGCCCCGAATGTCCATAACGATGCCGCGACCACGCGCCGGTATTCCTCGAACCCGTTGCCGATCACCCGCGGCGACCGGGAACGGGAACCGGCCAGCGCGTAGAGCCATCCTGCCGCAAAGAGCACCGAGAACACAGGCACGAAGTACCTCGGGTACTCCGGCGGCGCCGAGTCCAGCCCGAAGCGCACCCATTGTGCGAGAACCACGGCAGCGCAGACCACTACGGCATCGGTGATACGCAGCCGAGTGGCGTAGCGGCGCTGCCAGCTGACCCGCTCGAAGACACCTGCCGGTACGCGTACCACCGGTTGGGCCCGGGGCGCCGAGTACAGCTGGGTCACCGTTGATTCGGAGCGGGTGACCGTCGCCTTGTCCGGCGCGGACGACGCGTCCGCACCGCGCGCGCCTCCTAGACCTGGGGACCCAGCGACCGTCCGTGTCTTCAGCTGATCCACCACTGACTCCCCTCCGACCGGCCGTCCTGCGGGAGACCAGGACGGTCGGCGCAGCAGTCGGCTCGCACCTTCCCCCCAAGTTGCTCCTCCACCGAAGAATCCACCGCACCCTCCCGGACCACAGATAACTCTCGAGCATTTGCTGCAGAACATACGACCACCGCTGGCGCTTCGCAGACCGAATCTGCCCCGTCCTTGTCAAAGGAACTATCGATGTGTTTGCTGAAGTTGCATGACCACGTTTGTTTTGGGCAACTGACGTGCGCCTCCGGCAGGCGCGGCGGTGGGCAACGACACCTGTCGGGCTCGGCAAACAGCATCCACGCATCGCACCCGTTCAAGGCCTATGAGGCCCCTACCGGACGCGGTTGCAGGTGGTGGTACCCATCCGAATTTCGACGATACCCGCACTTAGATCCGCTATTCGGAAGTCAGACGGAGCAACATGGACAACCATCTGCGGGGCCCGCAAGATCCGTTGCCCGCCCCCAGGGATCTTCTCGGAATTGCCGATGGGCCGGTCTGTCGGTTGTGCGCCGCCCCCCTCGGACTTACGCTCTGCGCAAATATCGTTTTCTTGTCTGCGAGCCGGAGGCTCGGAGGAGGTGGCGGACGAAATCAGGCGTTTACATGAACACAACAGACGGCAATATATCGAGTCGCTGATGTTGTGGTCGCAAACGCTTTTCGACGGCGCACAGGCGCCGGGATGACGGTGTGCGGGCGAACGCGGCGGGCCCGTGGCCGGTGAACGCAGCACGTCCCGCAACCCGAGACATTGGCACACTGCAGGTAAGGAAACACATGCACGAACACGGAATCGGCATCACCGGAATCGGAGTGGTGAGCGGCTACGGGTGGGGACGCGAAATCTTCTGGGAGGGGTTGTGCAGCGGCAAGCCCGCCGCGCGCTACCTGGACGGTTGTGGCGACCAGGAGGAAGATTTCGCGTGGCTCGCACTCGTCCCCGAGGGCGGCAGGCCGGAGGACGGCGAGGGGTTGTTCGGACGAGCCTTCCTTGCGGCCGGCCGGGAGGCTGTCGCAGATGCCTACGAGCACGGTTGGAATCCGGGTCCGAACGTGGGAGTGATACATGTCGCGTGCTTCAACGACATGTACGGCTGGCGGGAGTTCAACCGCGGCAACGCCACCCGATCCCGCGATTTCGTCCGGGTGTTCCCGTCCACCCCGGCGGCAATGCTGATGAAAGAGTTCGGCTTTCACGGACCATCATTGATGGTCTCGGCCACTTGTTCGTCCAACAACAATGCCATGCTGGTCGCGAAACTCTGGATGCAGACCGGAGTGGCCGATGACGTGATGGTGGTGTCTGCCGACCTGTCGTTCACACCAGAGGTGGTGGCGGGCTTCACCCGGATGGGCGCGTCTGTGATCGACGCTGACCCACTCGATGCTTGCCGTCCGTTCCAGGACGGCGGCCGAGGATTCCCGCCGGGGGAAGCTGCTGTCGGGTTCGTGCTGTCAAACCGAACCATCACCCCCTACGCGACACTGCTCGGCGGCGCGATGACAAGCGACGCCTATCACCCCACCGGCATGGACCCCACCCACAACGAGGTGATCCGATGTGTCTCGGAAGCACTGACCGATGCCGGTGTGACCCCATCCGACGTGCAATATTTCAACGCACACGGTACCGGCACCGATCAGTGCAATGACACCGAAACTGAGGTTCTGACAAAGATCTTCGGAACCGAGCAGCCTCACATCTACGCGCTGAAACCCCTGATCGGGCATTGCCTCGCCAGTGCCGGAGCGGTCGAGCTGGCGGCGGGCGCGATGGCCTACGAACGGGGTGTTGTTCCGGCTGCCCGCATCGTCAGCCGAGCACACCCACGTCTGCTGAACGGAATCGCGCCCTTTGCCGGCGGCGTCACCCTCAAAACATCAATGGGGATGGGCGGGTACAACTCCGCCGTCGTCATCGGGCCCCCGGAAGCGGCATAGTGACCATCACCGTCGACATGTTGTGCGTCGGTCACGGCGCTGGCACGCTCGGAGCGGCAGTGCTGGCGGCCCGTCGCAACATGTCCGTCATGTATGTCGATTCGCTCCCCGGGCCGCGGTTGTCGCGCGTACCGGACCGTCCGCTGTCACCCTGGACCCGCGCGCTCGCCGACCGGTGGGAACTCAATGCGCTCAGTCCCGAAACCCGCTCCTACTTGACGGAATTGACCATCGATCTTGCTGCCCCGGACGCCGCGGCGGCGACAGGCACGCCGATCCCGGTCATGGACCTGGACCGACAGGCACCGCAACGCGTACTCAGCAGCGGTGCGGTGCCACCGTTTCGCGGTGCACAACTGCGCACCTGGGCACGTCAGTGCCTGGCTGCGCGCACCGGTCTGGTGTCCAGCCAGGTTTGGCTGCCGGGCACCATCAACGCGCGGCTGCTCTTCGGACCTGAGATCGAGGTCACCGACATCATGTCGCTGCCCGAGACCGGGCTCAGTGCAGCCGACCTCGACGACTGGTTGCTCGATCACGCACGAGAGCACCGGGTCCAGATCGGCGGCATGGGGTTGCGAGAGTTGCTCTTCCAGGACGGCCACCCGGCCGGTGCCATCATCGACGGGCCCACCGGCAGGCGGGTCGTATGGACCCGACACGGGGTGATGCTCGGAACTGGAAGTGTCTCTGCACCAACCGAACTCAGCCGTCCTTCCGTCCAGCTCCCTGCGGGTACCCGACTGTGCCTGGTCTCCCGGTACGCCAGTAGGTTCTACCAGCTCGAACTGGTGCGTGATCAGGACCTACCATCGTCCCACCGGCCGACTTGCAGAAACCTCCCGCGGTCAGCGAGGCAGCACCGCAACCGGCTCGTCCACCGTGGTTGCGATGTCAGCCGACCGCGTCGGTGGCAATTGAGCCACCGCCGCGGCAATCTGTAGGGCAGGCACGGGAGTCCTCACCGCGCCGCCGCGCGATAGCGCAGGGGTGACATGCCGACCTCGCGTTTGAACGCATTGCTGAACGCGCTCTCGGAAGTGTAGCCCAGCTCGAACGCGAGGTCGCCGACGCGAGTGTCGGCCTCGCGCAGAGCACGCCGGGCCAGCAGCATCCGCCAACTGCTGAGGTAGCTCAACGGCGGCACTCCGGTGACGCTGCGGAACCGTTCGGCGAACGAGGTGCGTGACATCGCCGAGGCTTTCGCCAATTCGTCGAGTCGCCAGGGCTTTCCGGGTGCGGAGTGCATGAGGTGCAGGGCGGGTCGCAACCTGTCATCGGTGAGCGCGCGCAGCCACCCTTGCGGCAACTCGGCCTGCTGGGCGAGATAGGCGCGCAGTACATCCAGCAGCAGCAGCTGACCGTACTGCTGGACCGCGAACGCCGCCCCGAGCCGGTTTCCCGTCACCTCGTCGACGAGCCGGTCCAGGGTGGCGTGCAACCCCGACGCCTCGAGCCGGCCCGCGCGGACATGGCCCACCGGTGGCAGCGCCGTCGTCAACAACTGCCGGCCGGCCTCGTTGACGTCCACGTGCCCTCCGACACAGACGTCGATATCCGAGGCGGCCGAGTCGATTCCATCGATGCGGGCGAAGGTGTCGGCCTCGGTGACGCTGATCGGTCTCGGAAAACCGGGACCAGATCCACCGGTGAGCACGACCCAGCTCCGGTTGTTCAGAATCGCCACATCCCCGGCGGCGAGGTTGACGGGTGCCGGGGCCCCGTCGGTTTCCAGTTGCGCCGAGCCGCGCACCATGGCGATCAGCTTCAGCGGATCGCGGATGTCGAAGCGGGTGGTCCACTGCCCGCCGACGGCGAAACCGCCCGTGACGATGCCCCGGATCTGCACAACGTCGAACACCGTCGACAGCTCATCAGTCACCACCTCCGTACTATCGCGCAGAAATTGCGGACTTACAACCATTCATCGTCCGACTGGGGCAAGCACAGTGGTGTGATGACAACAAAGCAGCAACCCCTGAATTCCGGCTTCACCGCCTTTTCGACCGCCGCCGAGGTCATCGACGGAATCGACCTGTCCGGCCGCACTGCGATCATCACCGCCGGCCACGTCGGCCTCGGTCTGGAGACCACGAGGGCGCTGGCGTCGGCCGGCGCCGGCGTCATCGTCGGTGCGCGCCGCCCCGACAAGGCAACCGAGGCCCTGCGCGGTATCGCCGGGGTCCGGGTGGCGCAACTCGACCTCACCGATCCGGCGTCCATCGACGCGTTCGCCGCTCGGCACCTCGACACCGGCGAGCCCGTGCACATCCTGGCCAACAACGCCGGCATCATGGGCGGCGACCTGGTACACGACGCCCGTGGCTACGAGAGTCAGTTCGCCACCAACCACCTCGGGCACTTCCAACTGACCCGTGCCCTGCTGCCGGCACTGCGGAACGCCGGTGGCGCACGCGTGGTGAACCTCTCGTCCTGGGGGCACCATTACTCCGACATCCGTTGGGATGATCCACATTTCGATACCGGCGGCTACGAAGGTATGGTCGCCTACGGCCAATCCAAGACCGCCAACGTGTTGTTCGCGGTGGAGCTGGACCGGCGCTGGGCCGCCGACGGAATCCGCGGATACGCCCTGCACCCCGGCGGGATCGTGAACACCAGTCTGGCTCCGTGGTTGACCGAGGAGGACCTGCGCACCATGGGCCTACTCGACGACAGCGGCCAGCCGATCATCGATCCGGCCAACGACCGCAAGACCCCGGAGCAGGGTGCGGCGACCACGGTGTTCGCCGCCACCAGTCCGCTGCTCGCCGACATCGGCGGGGTCTACCTGCAGAACAGCGACATCGCCCCACTGGAAAGCGGCGAGACGGGGGCCGATCCGGAGATCAGATCGGCGCACCTGGAGTTGACCGTGGCCGTCACGGCATACGCCGTCGACCCGGAATCTGCCGAGCGGCTGTGGGACCTCAGCGAGAAGATGCTTGCTACCTAGACTGCGGTGGTGAACCCGCTACGCCTCGCGACCGATGCCTTGACCAAAGCAGTAGCCCTGACCAGCATGCGGCCGCCGCTGGCCCTGCCCACCGGCACCAATATCGACCTGCGCGGCAAGCGGGTGCTGCTCACCGGTGCGTCCTCGGGTATCGGGGCGGCCGCGGCGGAGAAGTTCGCGGCACGGGGGGCGGTGGTGTTCGCCGTGGCCAGACGTGCGGAGCTACTCGACGAGGTGGTCGACCGCATTGCCGCCGCCGGCGGTGTCGGGCACGCCTTCCCGACCGATCTCAGCGACTTCGATGCCATCGATGCGTTGGTGGAAGAGGTTGGGCCAGTGGATATTCTGGTCAACAACGCGGGCCGGTCCATCCGCAGGCCACTGGAGGAATCGCTGGCCCGCTGGCATGACGTCGAACGCACCATGACGCTGAACTACTACTCGCCGCTGCGGCTGATCCGCGGGGTGGCACCCGGCATGCTCGAACGTGGTGACGGCCACATCATCAACGTCGCCACCTGGGGCGTGATGCAGGAGTCGGCGCCGCTGTTCGGGGCGTACAACGCCTCGAAGGCGGCCCTGAGCTCGCTGAGCCGGGTCATCGACACCGAATGGTCGGACCGCGGGGTGCACTCGACGACGCTGTACTACCCGCTGGTCGCCACGCCGATGATCGCGCCGACCAAGGCCTACGACGGGCTGCCCGCGTTGAGTGCCGAGGAAGCCGCCGACTGGATGATCGACGCGGCACAGCACCGACCGGTGCGGATCGCGCCGCGCATCGCGGTGACGGCCCGCGCCCTCGACGTAGTGGCGCCGGGGGTGCTGAACACGATCCTGAAGAAACAGAACATCCAGCCGAGCTGACCCGCGCCTGCACGCGCGTCGCGCAGGAGTGGTGACCCTGTTCTGCGCATCGTCAGAGGACCTCGGATGGAACATCTGACCTGAGCCGTGCGTTCGTGAGCCCGAGGGGTGATAGACACATAGGCATGGAAATCCTGGCCAGTCGTGTGTTGTTCCGGCCGGCGGACTACCAGCGGTCCTTGGAGTTCTACCGCGACAGCATCGGCCTGGCCGTCGCCCGCGAGTACTCCGGGGGCACGGTGTTCTACGCCGGCCAGTCGCTGATCGAGCTCGCCGGCCACGGAGCCCCCGCCGACGGCAGTGCCCCGTTCCCTGGCGCGCTGTGGCTACAGGTACGCGACTTGTACGCCACCGAATCCGAGCTCGGCGCCCGCGGTGTGACGATCGCCCGCGAAGCCAGGGAAGAGCCGTGGGGTCTGCACGAGATGCACGTCGCCGACCCCGATGGCGTCACCTTGATTTTCGTCCAGGTGCCCGAGACGCACCCGCTGCGCCGCGACAACCGCGGCTGAACGCACAAACGCCGAGCCCTGCCCCTGGGAGGCAGAACCCGGCGTCAGCGGTGTGGTTCAGTGAGCGTGAGTCGACAACGGCCAGCCCACAGAGGCCAGCCGGGCCGAAACCTGATGCATCTCTTCGGGATTGGGATCCTTGTCGATCAGTGCGTGGATGGCCTCGCGGATCTGCGCCTCGGTCACCGGGGTATCCCCGTCGACGCTGTTGAGGATCGACTTCGCGGCGGCCACCACTTCCTCTTCGGACAGGGTGCGCTTCAGCAGAGCCAGAAGTGCGAAATGGTCCTTGGGTGCAACGCCTTCGGGGAAACCGGCGTTGAGCCAGGCGATCACATCGGCGAATGAGTTTCGGTTCGCGGTCATCTTTGCAGCCTCACTAGGCGAAGGGAAAGAGGTTGATACCGAAGTGGTGCTCGATCGTGGTCCGGGTGATCCACAGCAGTGCCACCAGAATCACCGCGCCCACGAGTACGAACAGCGCCAGACCCAGGAACTTCAACATCGGGTTGGGCGCGTGGGTGGTGCCGTCGGCGTCGGTATTGCCGGCGCCGGCCGAGTAGGCCACCAGGCCGTAGGCGAAGATCGCGGGCAGCCCGGCCCCCAGGAGCAGGCCCACCACGAGCACTTTGAAGATGCTTTCCAGATAGATCATCAGATTTCCTCAGTTCGTGATCGGCCGGGTCAGACGGCGGCAGTCTTGGCGGGTTCGGCCTCGCGGACGTCGGCGGGGACCACCGAGTTGGTGGTGTCGTCCCAGTCGGCGTTGACGTTGCTGTGGTCGACCTTCTGCTTCTGGGCGCGCCACCACATGTAGCCGGACAGGGCCACCAGGATCAGGAAGATCAGGCCATCGCCCACCAGCTGGGTGGTGAGTCCCGCCACCAGGTGGGAGATCCAGAAAGACAGGGCGCCAACGAGTCCCGCGGCGGGCAGGGTCACCAGCCAGGCCAGGGCCATGCGGCCGGCCACGGCCCAGCGCACCGACGCGCCGGGCTTGCCGACCCCGCTGCCCAGGATCGAGCCGGTGGCGACGTGCGTGGTGGACAGCGCCATACCGGCGGCGCTGGAGCTCAGGATGATCGCGGCGGACGAGGCCTCTGCGGCCAGACCCTGCGGTGACTCGATCTCCACCAGACCCTTGCCGAGCGTGCGGATGACGCGCCACCCACCGAGGTAGGTACCGAGGCCGATGGCCAGCGCGCAACTGGCGATGATCCAGAACGGCAGCCCGTCCTCGGCGACATTGCCGCCGAGGTGGCCGGTGGTGATGAGCGCGAGGGCGATGACGCCCATCGTCTTCTGGGCGTCGTTGGTGCCGTGGGACAGCGCGACCAGCGAGGCGGTGGCGATCTGGCCCCAGCGGAAGCCGTCTTCGCGGCGCTTGGGCGCCACCTTCGTGGTGATCTTGTAGACCAGCCAGGTGCCGCAGGCGGCGACGAAACCGGCGATCACCGGTGCGGCGATGGCGGGGATCAACACCTTCTGCGTGACACCGGACCAGTTCACGCCGGCCAGGCCGATCGCCGCCATGCCCGCGCCGATCAGTCCGCCGAACAGCGCGTGCGACGAACTCGACGGGATGCCGAACAGCCAGGTGAGCAGGTTCCACAGGATGCCGCCGATGAGCCCCGCGAAGATGATCGTCAGCCCCGTCGAGGCGTCGATGTTCGGCAGCAGACTGCCGGTCTTGCTGTCCTGGATCTTGAGCACCGAGGTGGTGACCGTCAGGGCCACCTCCACGGAGAGGAAGGCGCCGACGAGGTTCAGCACCCCAGCCAACAGGACTGCGGTCTTGGGCTTCAATGCGCGGGTCGCGATCGAGGTCGCCATGGCGTTTCCGGTGTCGTGGAAGCCATTGGTGAAGTCGAAGGCAAGGGCCGTTGCGATCAGCAGGATCAGGATGATCAGCTCTGCGCTCATGGCGCTAATCATGAGTGTTGAATCCGTATTTCCACTAACCGACGAACAAATCAAAATCCGCGTCGAGCTGGCTCTATACAAACTCCCAGGTGACGTTCATTGATTGTTCATCTTGAGCTAGCCCGACGTTGGTAAACAACTACCGCAAGCGACACTCGCCGCGTCGGCAATGGGCGAGTACCGTCTCCCGCACCAAGGCCACCCGTGGACTCGAAACCCGAAAGTTGTCACCGTGAACCGCTTCCTCAACACCATCGTGTCGTGGCTGCGCGCGGGCTACCCCGACGGCGTTCCCAGCACCGACTATCTCCCGCTGTTCGCCCTCCTTTCCGGCCAGCTGAGCACCGATGAGGTGAAGTCCGTGACTCGACAGCTGCTGAACCGCACCGAGCTCGACGACGCCGACATCGGCGCGGAGATCCTCCGCCTCACCAACGAGCTGCCCTCCCCGGCCGACATCGAACGGGTCCGAGAGCGGTTGGCTGCCAAGGGCTGGCCACTCGATGACCCCCGTGACGCCGACGCCCCCGACAACGGCGGCCGGCCATAGCCGTCCTGCGCGCGCTCGTGGTTCCGCAGGGGCCGTCGGCGTCGTCGCTGGCGGTGGCCCTGGAAGCGGTCCTCAACGGCACCGGCTCGCCGCTACTGCCGCTGCCCGGAGGCGACCTGCGCCAGTCCGAACTGCTGCAGACGGCGTTGCGGGCCGGCGAGGAGATCGACGACGACGTCGCCCTGGTGGTGTCGACGTCCGGCACGACGGGCACACCCAAGGGCGCGATGCTGACCGCGCCGGCGCTGATCGCCAGCGCTTCGGCGACGGCCGACCGACTGGGCGGGCCGGGCACCTGGTTGCTGGCTCTGCCGGCGTACCACGTCGCGGGCCTGCAGGTGGTGATCCGCAGCGTGCTGGCCGGCACCACGCCCGTCGAACTCGACGTGTCCGCCGGGTTTGATGTCGCGGTGCTGCCTGCGGCGGTGGCGGCCATGGGCTCCGGCCGCCGGTACGCCTCGTTGGTGGCCGCTCAGCTGGCCAAAGCGCTGCAGGATCCCGCCGCCGCCGAGGCGCTCGCCGCGCTGGACACGGTGCTGCTCGGTGGGGGCCCCGCACCGCAGCCGGTGCTGGATGGTGCTGCCGCGGCGGGTATTTCAGTGGTCCGGACCTATGGGTCCAGCGAGACCGCCGGTGGTTGTGTGTACGACGGCGTTCCGCTGCCAGGGGTGCAGGTGCGCATCGAGGCCGACACCCGCATCGTGCTGGGCGGGCCCACCCTGGCGAAGGGCTACCGGAATGTCCCGGCGGAAAATCCGTTCGCCGAGCCCGGCTGGTTTCGCACCGATGACGCCGGCTCTGTCGAGGACGGGGTGCTGCGGGTGCTGGGCCGCATCGACGAAGCGATCAGCACCGGCGGTCTCACCGTCCTGCCGCAGCCGGTGGAAGCGGTGTTGAGCACACACCCGGCGATCGCCGACTGCGCGATCTTCGGCGTGAGCGATGACCGGCTGGGGCAACGGGTGGTGGCTGCGGTGGTGCTGGCGCCGGGCGCCGCGGCGCCGACGGTGGCCTCCCTGCGCGAGCACGTGACGCAACAATTGGATGCCACGGCCGCACCGCGCGAACTGCACGTCGTCGACGAACTGCCCCGTCGTGGGATCGGCAAGCTGGACCGGCGCGCACTGGTGGCCCGCTTCAGCCGTTGACCCTGCGGTGGCGGCGCGACTTACTCGCACGTCGTTTACGTAGCCGCGGTCTCCACGCCGCAGCCGGGCATCATGGACGTCATGCGTCGTGAAGTCAGCACCGCCGAAGAGCTCCGCGCCATCGTCGGCGAGCCCACCGCCGCCGTCGCCGAGAAGGTCCGCCCCGCGCTGGACCAGATCCATCGCGACTGGCTGGCCCACTCGCCGTTGTGTTTCATCGCGACCACCGACGCCGACGGCAACATCGACGTCTCCCCCAAAGGTGATCCGCCCGGATTCGTGCACGTGATCGACGACCACACCATTGCGATCCCCGAGCGCCCCGGAAACAAGCGCGTCGACGGTTATCTCAATGTCTTGGAGCGCCCCCGCGCGGGCACCGTGTTCCTGTTGCCCGGCCGCGGCGACACCCTGCGGATCAACGGCGCGGCCACCATCGTCGCCGACGCCGACTATTTCGATTCGCTCATCGTGTCCGGTAAGCGGCCGATCCTGGCGCTGGAGATCGCCATCGAAGAGGTGTTCTTCCACTGCGCCAAGGCTTTTCTGCGGTCCAATGCCTGGAAGCCGGAGACCTGGCGGCCCGATGCGCTGCCGACCGTGCCGCAGATGGTCAAGGCCATGGACGCGCGCCTGAGCCTCGCCGAGCTGGAGAAGGCGCTGAGCGAGGACAGCATGCGCACACAGCTCTACTGATCACCGCGGCAGCACGTCAACGGAGACGCCAGGTTGTGGAACACCCGGGTGCGCACAGGTACCGCGACCGCGACACAACCTGTTGACGTCCCGGCGTCGAAAAAGGTGACTCCCCAGTTCACAACTTGTGCGAGGACAGTCGAGCCTGCCCGCCGGCCGTATCACCGGGGTGGACCTCACCGGCGGCTTTCGATCGAGGCGAGCAAAACCCCAGATCCCGGAATAACCCCGCGGTGACGGTACTTGGACGATCCAAAGGCACATCCACACCCCTCAGGAGATGACCTATGTCGCGACCGATTCGGATCGGTGTCCAACTGTCCCCCGGCGGCACGCCCGACTACCGGACCTGGCGCGAGGCGGTGCTACACGCCGAAGACCTGGGCACCGATGTGATCTTCGGCTACGACCACTTCCATGCGCCGAGCTTCGCCGGCATCATCGACGCCAAACCGGTCATGAACGAGATCCAGCCCGACGTGCCCAACTTCGAAGGCTGGACGGCGCTGGCGACCTGGGGTGAGATCACCTCGCGGGCCGAGATCGGCCTCCTGGTCAGTGGCATCGGCTACCGCAACCCCGACCTGCTCGCCGATATGGCCCGCACCGTCGACCACATCAGCGGCGGTCGTGTCATCCTGGGCGTCGGCGCCGGTTGGTATGAAAAGGATTACACCACTTACGGATACGAGTTCGGCACCGTCAAGTCGCGCTTCGACCACTTCGACGAAGGCCTGCTGCGCATCGAAAACCGGCTGGCGCAGCTCAATCCGGCGCCGGTGCGCAAGATCCCGGTCCTGATCGGCGGCTCGGGCATCAAGCGCACCCTGCCCGCGGTTGCGCGGCACGCCGACATCTGGCACACCCACCTACCGATCGAGGCCTATCGCGCGGCCAGCGCCCGGTTGGGTGAATTGGTCACCGAGTTCGGCCGGGCCGATGATGCCATCGAACGCTCGGTGTCCTGGGACGACGAGAGCAGTGCCGACGAATTCGTGGCGTCCGGAGCGACACTGTTCGTCACCGAGACTGCGCCCAGCGCAGACGGATACGACTTCACCAAGCTCGAGAAGATGCTGAAGTGGCGGGACAACCGCGACTGAGCGGTCACTCGGTCAGGAAGTGCGGCGATCCGGTGACGCCGAGCATGGATTGCGACGCCATCTGAAGCCCTGACCTGGCGATCGCGCGGAGATGGTCGAGCCTGGCGCGCTCCCAGCGCTGCAGCAGTGCCGTGGGCGGCGGGTCCGGCGGCTGCCAGCCTCGCAGTGTGTGCGCGAGGCCGGCGGCGTCGCCCATCGCCTTCGAGGTTCCTGACGCGGTGTGGGGTCGCACCGTACCCGCGGCGTCCCCGAGCAGTACGGCGCGGTCAGCGAGCAGGTGCACCGACACCAGGTCGGCGACCGGCTGCAGGAACAACGTGGAATGGGCTACCAGTTCCGCGAATTGGGGTGGCAACGCTTCCTCGGCCAGCTCGTGGAACTCTGCGGCATTGTCGTCGGTGAGCTGCCCGCGCGGCAGGAAGAAGTCGAACTGCCTGCCGGTCTTGCCCTTGAACAAGCGTGGCAGCTCACGTTCGGGAGTGTTGACGTACCAGACCCAGTTGACCCGCCGGGAACCCGGCTCGCGACTACCGTCGGCTCCCGGCACCAGGTAGCACAACAGCTGCATCCCCGGCACTCCGAAGAAGGTGAATCGCTCCGCGAGCATCTCCACCAACTGCGGAGGGAGGTCGGATTCCGGCTCCAGACCACGGCAGGCCAGATAGCCGGCGTACCGCGCTTCCCCTGGCACCCCCAACAGTGCGCGGGTGGTGGATCCCACACCGTCGGCGCCGACGAGAAAGTCTGCACGCCGCTGATATCCGTCACTGAAGGTGGCCATGACCTCGGAGCCGTCCCGGTCGATGCGCTCGCAGGTGCTGCCCAGTCGGTAAACAGTGTCGCCGAGCGCCCTGCGCAGCGTGTGATACAGCGTGTCCCAGGCTGTCATCCATTGCGGCGCATCGTAAGCAGTCCGAGTGCCGTCCCGGTGCAGGTGCTGACGTTCCTGCAGCAGCACGCTGACCTCGGGCACCGACACGCCGATCCGGGCGAGCAGCGACTGCACCTCGGATTGCATGACGATGCCGGCACCCCGCGGTTCCGTACGGTCGACGGAGCGCTCGTATACCGCGACGTCGGCGCCGATGGCCCGCAACTCGAGTGCGGCCGCAAGACCGCCGACCGAACCGCCGATGATGGCGGCAGTGAACGGACGGGACTGCATCACGGCTGCACGCCGTAGGCCTGGTTGAGCGCGCGCAAGACACTGTGGCGGCCGAGATCGACCTTGAACCCGTTCTGGCTCAACGGAACTGCACCTTCCATCGCTGACCGGCCCGCCCGTCGGAACACCTCGTCAGTGGGTGCGCTGCCGATCAGTCCGGCCTCGGCCTCGGCGACTCGCCACGGCCGGGCGGCAACGCCGCCGAGGGCGATCGCCGCGTCGTTGATGACGCCGTCGCGGATGTCCAGCCCCACCGCCACCGACACCAACGCGAAGGCATAACTGTGCCGGTCACGGACCTTCAGATACCACGAATGCCGTGCGAATCCCGATGGTGGCAGCTCGATTCCGACGATCAACTCTGTCGGCGCCAACACGTTGTCGAGGTGGGGTGTGTCGCCGGGCAGCCGGAAGAAGTCGGCGATCGGTATCACGCGCGGGCCGTCGGGACCGTGGACGTGCACACCGGCCCCCAGGATCGCCAGCGCCACCGCCATATCGGACGGGTGGATCGCGACGCACGCCGCGCTGGCACCGAAGACCGCATGTTCACGGTTGAAGCTGTCTCTGGCCGCGCAACCGCTTCCGGGCATTCGCTTGTTGCAGCTGTCGAAAGCGGTGTCCATGAAGTACGGGCACCGGGTGCGCTGCATCAAGTTTCCGCCGGCGGTGGCCATGTTCCGTAACTGTGTGGTGGCACCCGACAGGATCGCCTGCGACAACACCGGATACTGGGTCCGGATCAGCGCGTGGTTGGCGATCGCACTGTTGGTCACTGCCCCGCCGATCATCACCCCACCGGCCGCCGTGGCGACGATGTCCCGCAGCCCGAGTCGTCGCACATCCACCAACGCAGGCGGTGCTTCGACCCCACCCTTCATCAGATCGAGCAGATTGGTGCCGCCGGCGTAGAACTTGCCCCCGGTGGCGGCAACCGTCGCCACCGCACCTTCGACACTGGTGGCGTGTTCAAATGCGAACGGTTTCATGGCGTTCCCTCCGCGACCGCACTGATGGCGGCGACGATGTTGGCGTAGGCTCCGCAGCGACAGATGTTTCCGGCCATCCGTTCACTGATCTCCGCGGAGGTCAGGGCGACCCGTCCGGAGCACACCGCCGCACATCCGGCCGTGAACGATTCCGTGGACAGGTCGCCGCGGGCATGCTCGCGCAGCATGGCGTGCGCCGACGAGATCTGCCCCGAAGTGCAGTAGCCACACTGGAATCCGTCATGCTCCACAAAAGCCTGCTGGATCGGATGCAGAGTGTCACCGTCGGCCAGGCCTTCGACCGTCACGACCTCGGCGCCGTCGATGGACACCGCCAGCGTCAGGCAGCTGACCACCCGCTCGTTGTCCACCGACACGGTGCAGGCTCCGCACAGCCCGTGGTCGCAGCCCTTCTTGGTGCCGGTCAGATGCAGACGTTCCCGCAGCAGGTCCAACAGCGTGGTCCGCACGTCGACATCCACGGTGCTGGTGGCGCCGTTGATGGTGAGTGTGACAGCAGCGTCGTTCATCGGGCTTCTCCATCAAATGGCGTCATCAACTGCTCCAGGGTGATCGGCAAGTCCCGCAACCGTTTTCCGGTGGCGTGGAAGATGGCGTTGGCGATCGCGGCGGGCACCCCGCAGGTGCCGATCTCACCGATGCCGCGCACTCCCACCGGGTCGAGCGCGTAGTCGGCGCCGTCGATGAAGCTGATGTCGAACTCCGGTCGGTCAGCGTGGGTGGGGACGTAGTACTCGCCGATCAACTGCGCGGTGTGCGCGTCGTAGGGCACCTGTTCGAGAAGGGCCATGCCCAACCCGAAGGTGATGCCGCCCATCACCTGGTTGCGGGCCAGTTTCGGATTCAGCACCCGGCCACAGTCCATCGCCGCGACCCACCGCACCACGCTGACCCGCCCGATCTCCTCATCGACTTCGACTTCGCAAAAATGGGCGCCGAAGGACTGCGATACCGGACCGTTCTCGTCGGGGCCGCCACTGGAGACGCTGAACGTCAACGCCTCCAGAGCGGCCGAATCAAGCTGTGCGACAATCTCGCTGACCGGGACTCGGATGTCGCCTGCGCTGACGATGCCGTGGTCGACGGACACGCCGTCCACCCCGGCGAACGGTCCGTCTTCGGCCAGGATGTTCAGCAGCCGTTGTCGCCATTCTCCGGCCGCCAGCAGCACCGCCGAGCCCACGGTCGCCGTCGTCTGCGAGGCACCGGTGTACGGCGCGGCGGGAAACAGTGAGTCCCCGGACGCGAAGGTGACATCCGGGAAGGCCAGACCGGCAGCGTCCGCGGCGATTTGAGTCATCACCGTGCGCACCCCGGTGCCCACCTCGTGTGTCGCGGACTCGAACAACACCGCACCGGAGCGCGCGGTGCTGACCCGGCAGCCGGCCGGCATCCGTCGTCCCGGGTAGGTGGCGGTGGCCATCCCCCAGCCGACCTGGACGTGGCCCCGGCGCAAGGTGCGGGGCTTGATGGGGCGCTGCGCCCAACCGAACCGGTCCATGCCGGTGAGGTAGCACTGTCTCAGGTGTTTGGCCGACCAGGGCCGCCCGCTGGCCTGATCGATGTCGGTGTCGTTGCGCAGTCGCAGTTCCACCGGGTCGATGCCTGCGGCGTAGGCGAGTTCGTCCATCGCGACCTCGAGTGCGAACAGTCCCGGTGCCTCTCCTGGTCCACGCATGAAACACGGTGTCGGAGAATTGATCCGGGCCACGGTGTGCGAGACCACCAGCCGCGGCGATTGGTACAGGAAGCGCGCCGACAGACCGACCGGCTCACAGAAGTGCGCGACGGTGGACGTCTCGGTGACGGTGTGTTGTTCGGTGCTCAGGATCGTGGCATCCGCATCGGCGACCAGGCTGAGTTGCTGGTCGGTGCGGGGACGGTGCCCGGTGGAGGTGAACATCTGATTGCGGGTCAGGACCAGCTTGACCGGCCGCTGCAGTTCGCGGGCCGCGACCGCGCACAGCGCGACGTGCATCCACAGGAAGCTCTTGGAGCCGAATGCGCCACCCACCAGCGGCGACAGGATGCGGATGTTCTCCTCCGGGATGCCGAGGTAGGCGGCCAGGGCGCTACGTTCCCCGGCGATCCAGCGGGTGGCGTCGTGCACGGTGAGAACATCGCCGTGCCACTCAGCGACAGTGGCCGACAGTTCGATCGGGTAATGCGTGTTGATCGGGGTGGTGTAGCGCGCGGCGATGCGGGTGCCGCCTTCCGGTTCGGTTTCCGCACCGCGGCGATCCTGCAGTTTCTCCTCGGTCAGCTTGACGAAATGGTCTGGCCGGTAAGCGCCGTGCCGGACGCGGCCGTCGACGTCGTCGGCAGGTACCGGTTCGCGGAGCACCTGCGCAGCGGACAGTTGCGGTGTGCTCACGTCGTAGGCGAGCTCGAACTGTTCGGCGGCATACACCGTGTTCTCGAGAGTGTCGGCGACCACCACCGCCACGTGTTGCCCGACGTGTTGCACCGTCAGATCCGATAGCGGGGGCCGGCGTTCCAGCGGAAGGTCGTAGCTCATCTCCCGGGGCGGTTCACCCAGGGCGGGGCAATTCAGCGGCGTCAGCACCAGCAGCGCGCCAGGCGCGGCGGACGCGCGGGCGGCACCGGCCGTCAGCGACGCGGGGGTGATCGAGCCGTGCGGGATCTCCGACTGCACCACGGTGGCGTGCACCAGGCCCTCGAGGTGGTTGTCGGCGGTGTAGCGAGCCCGGCCGGTGACCTTATCGCGGCCCTCCACGCGATCAACCGATCGCCCGACTTGTGGTCCCGTCATGGGTATCACGTTGCCCGGCTGGTGCCGAGATGTCATTCCGGCTAGCAGGAAAACGGTGGCACGGGTATCGGGTATCAGCCCAGCGCCGACACCAACGCGACGTACACGACGGTGCCCACCAGGATGCTGAGCAGGGCCTGCCGCCGCCACAGTTGCAAACCCGCGGTGACCACGACGCCGACAACCAGCCACAGCACGTCGCGGGACGTCTCGCGGGGAGCGCTGTGCAGGGTGTAGATGGCCAACATCACCATCACCCCCACCGGCATGTGCACGCTGAGGTAGCGCACGATCGCGCTGTGGCGCATCGGGGCCAGCGCGGCGAACGGCAGCGCACGCAACGCCCAGGTGACAGCGGCGCTGACGCCGACCAGCAGCAGAATGTAGGCGTTATCCGGCACGTTCGAACCTCATTCGCAGCACCGACACCGCGGTGAAGGCGGCGAACGCACACACCAACAGCTGCTCCGGCACAAGCAGCCAGGCGAGGGTCGCGCAGACCGCGGCCGTCAGCGCCGTCACCCGATCGGGCCGCTGCCGGTACGCGTCGATGGCCAGGACGATGAACAACGCCGTCAGCGCGAAGTCGAGTCCTTCGAGACGATCGATGGGCAGGGCCTCGCCGAGCAGCCCACCGAGGGTGGCCCCGGTGACCCAGAGCAGTTGAAAACAGGCCTGCATCATCAGGATCGGCCGCGTTGTCCACCCCTGTGCCTCGGGGCTCACTCCCACGGCGTACGCCTCGTCCGACAGGGTGTAGGTGCTGTAGAGCTTGCCCCAGAACCCGCGTACCCGGTGCAGCGGGAACGACAGCGCATAAAAGACGTGCCGGGCGTTGACGATGAACGTCGTGAGCGCCACGGTGGCGATGGGCGCGGCGGTGGCGGCCAGACCGACCATCAGGAACTCCAGCGACCCGGCGTAGATGATCGCCGCGAATGCCGGCGCCCACCACCACGCCAGCCCGGCGTGCACCACCAGGAAACCCAGTGCCATTCCCAAGGGGATGAACGCCAGTCCGATCGGCGCCGACAGTGCCAGCACCTGGCGGAAGGAGTGCTCGGACATGGGCCCAGTCTGACCGAGCCCGTCATCGAATCGTCAGCCGAACCCCGCAAGAACCCCAGTAGGTTGGGTGGGTGTGAAGACCGGCCGTCGCGAATTGATCGCCGTCGCGCTGGCTGTGCTCCTGGTCGCCGCGGCGTTCGTCGTGCCCCATCTCGATCTCGGCGGCGTCACTCCGCTGATCAACGCCACCCCCGAACGCTTCGAGGCGTTCGCCGGTACCGCGCCGATCTTCGGGTGGTGGGAGGCCCACGTCGGGTGGGGCACCGTCCCGGCCATTCTGATCGGACTGGCCGCCGTGCTGTGGGGACCCACGCTGGCCGCGCGGCTGGGCTGGCGCGCTCTGACGCTCGTGGTGTGGTGGACGTCGGCGGCGTGGGCGTTCTCGCTCGCCATGGTCGACGGGTGGTACCGCGGCTTCGCCGGCCGCCTCGAAGCCCGCCACGAATACCTGCGGCAGGTGCCGTCGATCGACGACATCCCCGAGGCGCTGCGGACCTTCTCCGGCCGCATCCTGGACTTTCAGCCCGACTCGTGGATCACTCACGTCTCCGGCCATCCGCCCGGCGCACTGCTGACCTTCGTCTGGCTGGACCGCCTCGGTCTCGGGGGCGGCGCGTGGGCCGGATTCTTGTGCCTGATCGTCGGCTCCTCGATCGCTGCGGCGATCATCGTCGCGGTACGGGCGCTGGCCGACGAGGACACCGCGCGGCGGGCGGCACCGTTCGTCGCGGTGGCACCGACGGCGATCTGGATCGCGGTATCGGCCGACGGGTATTTCGCCGGCGTTGCCGCCTGGGGCATCGCGCTGCTGGCCTTGGCGGTGCGGCGGTCCGTGTGGTTCGCCGCGCCGGCCGGTCTGCTGCTCGGCTGGGCGATCTTCCTGAACTACGGGCTGGGGTTGATCGCGCTGCCCGCGGTGGCCGTCCTGATCTGTGCGCCTTCGGTTTCAGCGGCCTTGCGGACGTTGGCGGTGGCGGTGGTGGCAGCGCTGGCGGTGGTCGGGGTGTTCTACACCTTCGGGTTCTGGTGGTTCGACGGCTATCACCTGGTGCAGGAACGGTATTGGCAGGGCATCGCGCTCGATCGTCCGTTCCAGTATTGGGGCTGGGCCAATCTGGCGTCGACGGTGTGTGCCATCGGGCTGGCCAGTGTGGCCGGTATCGGCCGGGCGCTCGATTGGCCGGCGGTGCGGGCCCGTTCCGGGCTGCATCTGGTGGTGTTGGCGGCGCTGTTGGCGATTCTGTGCGCGGATCTGAGCATGCTGAGCAAGGCCGAGACCGAACGAATCTGGCTGGGTTTCATGGTCTGGTTGACGGCGGCGCCCGCACTGCTGCCGCCGCGGTCACACCGGTGGTGGCTGGCGGTCAACGTCGTCGGCGCGCTGCTGATCAACCACCTGATCCTCACCAACTGGTAGGTGGGATTTGTGGAGTTTTTTCGGCGCTGAGCGCCGCGCGAACTCCACAAATCCCAGGTAGAGCGCCGTGCAGGCCCAGACGAGGGCCAGCGAAATCCCCAGTCCCTTTGGGTAATCCCGGTCGACGACCGTGGGATTCAGCGGTTTGGCACCGGGGGTGTCGAACACCGGGATCGCGAGCAGCAGCAGCGTCACGCTCACCAGTGCGGCCACCCCCACCGGCGCCCACCACGATCGCGGCAGGATCCGGCGGCCGGCGAAACCCAACGCCGTGATCACCGGGGCGAACACAAAATCGTGCAGCAGCACCCCGGCGGCCGCCCAGAGGGCGATGCGCAGCAGCGTCGGCCCGGGGTTGTCCAGCAGCAGCATCGCGCCGTAGCCGATCAGTGCCAGCCCGGCGGCCCCCAGTGCCACCCGGATCACGTGACCACCTCGATACGGGTCAGCCATTTTGTCTGCAGCACACCGGGTCTGGACGGAGCGATGAGCCGGCATGGATAGCCGTGGTCGATATCGAGGGTCTGGCCGTTGAGTTTCAGGGCGATCAGCGTCTTGCCGTCGCGGGCATGGCGCGCCGGCAGCACGGTCCGCGAGTACGGGCCGGGCGGTTCCAGCGAGATCATCCGGACATCGGCGTCGGGTCCTGCGCCGACGGTGGCGATGAGATCGGCCAGCACGATGCCCGTCCACTCCGCATCACGACTCCAGCCCTCCACACAGGCGATCGGTAGCCGGTGGGTGGTCTGTGGCATCGTGGCCAGATCGTCGACGGAGAAGGTCTTTTCGGTGCCGCCACTGGCGATCGTCAACCGGTACTCCGGCGCCCTGGCGGTCGTCAGCACACCGGCTTCGGCACCGGACCGGTTGACGGGCAGGTCCTGCGGGCCGTTGCCCGACCGGGGCGCCAGCACCGACACCTCGCGCAGCCACGGCACGGTCTGTCCCACGGTGGCCACCGTCGCGATGCCGGCGGCCAGCCACGTCCCCCGCAGGACGGTGCGTCGGTGCACCGGGCGGGCCTCAGCGGGCAGACCGAAGTCGAGCGGTTCGCCGAGAGCTGTGCGGATGACGGGCAACTTCAGCGCGATATGCACCAGTACCGACCCGAACACCACATACGCCATGGCGTAATGCACTGTGGTGAAGAAGAATTCGAAGGCATACCAGTGCGCGATGTTCATCAGGCCGGTGGCCAGCTGGAAGATCATGGACGCGACGAGCACCAGGATGGAGCCGCGCTCGAGCAGCCGCACCGGCGAGCCGATCACCGGCCGCTCGAACAGCTTGGGCCATACCGACCACAGCTTGACGACCAATAGCGGTATCGCGGCGATGCCGGTGGCCACGTGCAGGCCTTGGGTGAACCGGTAGAGCCACACCGGATTGGCGGGCCAGTGAAACCAGGGTTGCGGATGCTGGATCAGATGACTCATCAGCCCGGTGAGAAAGCAGACCGTGACCGCGACGCCGAGCCATACCCCCACGCGGGCGGTGACGGCGGTGCTGCGCAGGGTGGTCATGTCCGTGACGAGCGTGCGCAGAATACCGAAAATGGGCGGCGCGTCGCCCGGGGACACGCACGCTCGCGGGTAGTGGGAGGTGCCCCCAGCTCGCGGGTAGTGGGCATGGGGGTCAGGCGGCGAGGGAGGCGACCACCCGGTCGCCGATCGGATGGATGTCGGCGACGGTGAGCCCCACATCGGAGGCGAGCTCCTGGGCGCAGTCGATGCCCACTGTCGCCCAGCGGAACCACGGCCCGATCGTCAGCTTGGATTCCAGCCGGATCCAGTCGACCTTGACTCCCTTAGCGGCCGGGTCGAATTCGGCCAGACACCGGCCACCGTGGCGCAGCAGTTCCGCTGACCGGCGCAGCACCCGCCACGGGTCACCCCCGAGACCCACATTGCCGTCGGCCAGCAGCACAGTGTGCCAGCGCCCCGTCCCGGGCAGCGGATCGAACAGGTCGCGGCGCAGTGCAGGCGCGCCACTGTCGCGGGCCAGCCCGATCGCCGTGGGCGACAGGTCCACCCCCAACGCGGGAATCCCGCGCGCCACCAGGTTGGCCACCAATCGCCCTGGTCCGCAACCCAAGTCGATGGTGGGACCGTCGCACATGTCCAGGACGGCCGCGTCGAAATGAGCTTCGGCGCGGGAGGCCTGCCGACCGCCCAGCCAGGTGTGCACGGGCAGCACCACGATGCGCCCGTCGTCGTGGCGAATCCAACATCGCTCGCCCGCGAGCGCCTTCTCGTACAGATGACCGAACACGTCAAACCCCTACCGCTGAAGTTGCTGTGGTGAATCGGGACGCCGGATCGCAGGCCCGGCGTACCGCGTCGACGTCGTCGATGGTGTCGACATCGGCGAGCTCGGGCAGTAACACCACCGCGGCCCCCGTGTCCCGCAGTGCCGCCAATGTCACTGCGCCGGTATCGGACTGGGACATCGGCACGTCGCGCAGGCACTCGGCCGTCGCCGCCGACTGCACGCCCAACACCCACCAGCCGCCGTCGCGCGCCATCCCCAGGACCGCGGCCGTCTCGAGGAGCTCACGGGCGCAGGACTCCAACAGTTCCGGGGTGACCTGCGGGGTGTCCATGCCGATCTGCAGCACCGGATGACCGATTGCGGCATCCAGATGGGCGTACACCAAACGCTCGGCGAAGTCGTCACCGCGCTGCGGCACCACCGTGAACGACGTCAGCCGCCCCCGGAGCTCGTCGGCGCGCGCCGCCGAGGCGAGGTCGCCGGTGAAGGCGACGATCCGCTGGGCGACGGGGGTGGCGGCCACTGCGTCCAGGGTGTCCAGCAGCGCTGCGGCCGCGACGTCCGCGGCGGCGGCATCACCGATCGAGGCCGCCAGCCGGGTCTTCGCCAGACCGGGGACCGGGGCCTTCGCCACCACGAGGACCGTGACAGGCAGGACGTCCATCAAGATAGCGCCTTCCAGAAGTCGACTGCAGCGTGGAAGCTCCCGCGCACGGAACCACTGACCTTGGACACCCCACCGGTGCGGGGTCCGTAGTCGACATCCAGTTCCACCACTCGCCAGCCCGCCGCGGCAGCACGGACCAGCAGTTCCAGCGGATACCCCGATCGCCGGTCCGTCACACCCAGCTCCAGCAAATCCTCGCGGCGCATCACCCGCATGGGTGCAATGTCGTGAACAGCAAGTCCATGTTTTTGACGCAGCCGAAAGCAAACGGCTGCGGTGCCCAGCCGGGCATGCCACGGCCAGCTCAGGCCACGCACCGGCCGGCGGCGGCCGATCACCATTTCGGCCCCGTCCAGGGCGGCGACCAACCGCGGCAGATCGCCCGGATCGAGGGATCCGTCGGCGTCGATCACCGCGACCACCGGCGACGTTGCTGCCAGCACACCGGCGTGTACCGCGGATCCGTAACCCGGCATGGACTCCGACACCACCGTGGCGCCGTGCGCCTGAGCCACCTCGGCAGTGCCGTCAGTGCTGTTGTTGTCGACCACCAACGCCTGGTAGCCGGCGGGAATTGCGTCCAAGACCGCGGGCAGCGATTCGGCCTCGTTGAGGCAGGGCAGCACCACGGTCACCGGACACTCGGGCATCGATCTGACGCTAGCAGGCGAATTGGTACCAATCCGAACGGCGACCGGTGACGAATCAATGACATCACCGCAGGTAGATGAGTTTCGGAAGGTATTGCAATGGATATTCGGGTGTCGTGGCTGCGCGCGTACTGATCGCCGACGACGATGTGGTCGTCCGCGATGTGGTGCGTCGTTATCTGGAACGCGATGGGATGGACGTCGCTGTCGCCGACAACGGCACCGATGCGCTGCGCATGCTCGGGACCGAGCGCATCGATGTCGCGATCCTCGACGTGATGATGCCCGGACCGGGCGGGCTGGCGCTGTGCCGGAGCCTGCGTCAGGCGGGCGATTTCAGCGTCCCGGTGATTCTGTTGACGGCGCTCGGTGAAGAGGATGACCGCATCGCCGGGCTCGAAGCCGGCGCCGACGATTACGTGACCAAACCGTTCAGTCCTCGCGAACTCGCCCTACGCGTCCGGTCGGTACTGCGTCGGGCGCCGTCGCCGTTGGGCGCGTTGCCGTTGGAGATCGCCGTCGGCGATCTGATCGTGTCGTCGGCGTCGCGCACCGTCAACGTCCACGGCAGGCCTGTCGGCCTGACCAACCGCGAGTTCGACCTGCTGATGTTCTTCCTGACCCACGCAGACACCGTGTTCACGCGCGAGGAACTGCTGCAGAAGGTGTGGCGCTGGGAGTACGGCGACCTGTCGACGGTCACGGTGCACGTCAAACGGTTGCGCTCCAAGCTCGGTGATGAGCACCGGGTGCAGACGGTGTGGGGCCGGGGGTATCTGTGGCGAGGTGCGGCTGTCGAGGAGTCGCATGCCGCCGGATGACCTCGCCGACATCGCCGGACTGGCACTTGCGTGTTCGATTCCCATCGTCCTCGCGGGAGCGCTGATCATCAGATTGGCCCGGTCCTGGTCGCTGGCGGTCAGCATGGTGGTGCTGGTGCTGATCCCCGTGGTGGCCACGTTCACCGGAGTGCTCGGCGCCAGCGGATTCATGATCACCGGGATGTTCGAACAGACGGCCATCGTGCTGGTCATCGTGTCGGTGGTGACCATTCCCGCCGCCGTGATGCTGGCCCGCTATCAAGCCCGACGCATGGTGTGGGAGCAGGAGATTCGCGACGCCGAACGCTCCGCCGAGCAGTCCCGCCGCAAGCTGGTGGCCTTCGTCAGCCACGATCTGCGCACCCCGCTGGCCGGCATCCGTGCCGTCGCCGAAGCCATCGCCGATGGGGTGGTCAGCGAACACGAAGTCCGCGAACACGCCAAACACATTGAGCAGGAGTCGATCCGGCTCTCGGAAATGGTCGACGATCTGTTCGAGATGTCGAAGATCAACGCCGGTGCCATCACCCCTGCCTACGACAAAGTGGCCCTCGACGAGGTCATCTACGACGTGATGGCCGCGCACCGGATCACCGCCGAACGCGCCGGGGTGCGCCTGCAGGCCGCGCTGCCGGGAGCGCCCATCAAGGTGATCGGCAGTGACCGCGCTCTGGTGCGGGTGTTGTCCAACCTGGTGGCCAACGCCATCGCCCACACCCCGCCCGGCGGCAGCGTGAAACTCGAACTCGGCACCGATGTGCACGGAGCGTGGGCCCGGGTCGACGACACCGGCGTCGGCATCGACGAGGCCGACCTGGCCCGGGTGTTCGACGTGGCCTACCGGGGGTCCAACGGCCGGGTGCCACGTGCGGATTCGTCGCTGCCCAGCGGCTCCGGGCTGGGTCTGGCGATCGCGGCCGGCCTGGTGCACGCCCATCACGGCACGCTGTCGGCGCACAACCTCAGCGACGGCGCCCGCTTCGAGGTGCGCCTGCCGCTGGCCACCTAGCGTTCGCCAAGGACCGCTTCGAACTCCGAGCAGAACCAGTCGACATCGGCCATCGAGAACACCAGCGGCGGGCGGATTTTCAGCACATTGCCGTCATGCCCGCACACCGACACCAACACCCGTCGCTCCCGCAGTGTGTTGACCAACCACCGCGCGCGGGCCCGGTCCGGCTCCTTGGTGACCGGATCGGCCACCACCTCCACGCCGATATAGAGCCCCGCGCCGCGGATGTCGCCGATGCTCGGATGGCCCGCACTGATGCGCGTCAATTCCCGGCGCAGCGCCGCGCCGACCGTCGCGGCGTTGGCCTGCAGCCGTTCGTTCTCGATGACGTCGAGCACCGCGGCCGCGGCGGCCATCGACACCGGATTGCCGCCGAAGGTGTTGAAGTACGGCACGCCCACCGCGAAGGACTTCAGGACATCGGAGCGAGCGGCCATGGCCGCCACCGGCATTCCGTTACCCATCGGTTTGCCCGTGGTGAGCAGATCAGGGGTGACCCCGTGCCGGGAAAAGCCCCACATCGACTCTCCGGTACGGCCGAACCCGGGCTGCACCTCGTCGGCGATGAACACTCCCCCGCGGGCGCGCACCACATCGACCGCCGGCTTGAGCACCGACGGGTCGGTGTAGATGCCGTCGGAGGAGAAGATGGTGTCGACGATCAGGCACGAGATCCCGTGGCCGGCCTCGGCGAGGTCGTCACATGCGGCGGCGATATCGGCGGCAAAGCGCTGCGCGCGTTGACCTTCCGGCTCGCGGTAGCTGTCCGGGGGTGCCACCGTGCGCACATTGGCACCAAGGGACGTGGCACCGCCCAGGGACGGCGAGATGGCGGTCACCGCCGTGGTGTTGCCGTGGTAGGCATCGGTGGTGACGATCACCCCTGTTGCGCCGGTGTGCATTTCGGCAACACGTAACGCCAGGTCGTTCACCTCCGAGCCGGTGCAGCCATACATCACCTGGTCGACCTCGAAGGGCAACGTGGCCAGCAACCGCCGCGAGTAGTCGACGATGGTGCCGTGCAGATACCGGGTGTGGGTGTTCAGCGTCGAGAGTTGCCGCGTCACCGCCTCCACCACATGCGGGTGGCAGTGCCCCACGCTGGCGACGTTGTTGTAGGCGTCGAGGTACTGTGCCCCGTCGGCGTCATAGAGGTGGCTGCCCTGCCCGCGCACCAGGTGCACGGGTCGCTCGTAGAACAGCCGGTAGGCCGGTCCGAGCATCTTCTCGCGCGCGGCGATCAGCGGATCGGCCCCGCCCGACGGGTCGGCCGAGTAGCTGTTGGAGTCCATGATGTTCGAGAAGCTCATAACGACGTCAACCTTGCCATCTGCCGCGGTGTTCGGTGCGGCAAAGCGGGCTGCTTCACAGCTGAGCGCACGTATTTGTACGTAGACCACCGGCGTGTTGCGTGCAGACCCGCACGTTCGCGCTATCGGGGAGGTTCGGACAGAATGGCCCGATGCCCGGACTGCCGCCCCACCACGAGCTGTTCGCCCGCGCGGCGCTACCCGCCTACGGCCACCACCCCGACGCGCCGCTGCGGCTGCTGAGCCTCTCGGAGAACGCGACGTACCTGGTGGGTGGCGACGAACCCATGGTGCTGCGGGTGCACCGGCCCGGGTACCACTCGCTGGCCGCGATCCGCTCCGAGCTGAGTTGGATGGCCGCGTTGCGCCACGAGACCGAGGTGGTGACACCGCAGCTGATCCACGCCCGCGACGGCAGCGATGTGGTGACCATCGAGGTCGACGGGGACACCCTGCACGTCGACGCGGTGACCTACGTGCCCGGCTGCACCGCCGAAGAGGCACCCACCGCGGTGGGGTTCGACCAGCTGGGCCGCCTGACCGCACTGATGCACAACCACGTCCAAGGCTGGCAGGCCCCGGAATTCTTCACCCGGTTCCGCTGGGACCTCGAGACCATGCTCAGCCCGGCCGCGCGCTGGGGCGACTGGCGCGGCGTACCGAATCTCGACGACGCCGGCACCGCACTGATCGCCGAAGCCGCCGCGCGCATCGAGCGGCGGCTCACCGAATTCGGTATGGGCCCAGAATGTTTCGGCCTGGTGCATGCCGACCTTCGGCTGGCCAACCTGATGGTGGACCCCGCCGACCCGGCCGCCCCCATCACGGTCATCGACTTCGACGACTCCGGCTGGTCGTGGTATCTGATCGACCTCGGCGCCATGGTGTCGTTCATCGAGGACACCCCCGACGCCGAGCGCATGATCGCTGCCTGGCTGCGCGGCTACCGCTCGGTGCGGGACCTGCCGGGCAACCACCTGGAAATGGTGCCCACCTTTGTGATGCTGCGCCGGATCATGCTCACGGCGTGGATCGGCACCCACGCCGACGCCGACGCCGCCCAACAGCTGGCGCCGACCTTCGCCGCCGGCACCGCCGCACTGGCCGATCGATACCTGCACGACCCGTCGTGGCTGGCCGAGTCCATTTGGGGTAGCGCACTACGCTAGGCGACCACTGACCTGGCGCGCAGGCTGAGCCCGTGAACACTTTGGGCGAGCACGCCGTGGTCCTCGGCGCGAGCATGAGTGGTCTGCTGGCCGCACGCGCACTCAGCGAGTTCTACACCCGGGTGACCGTGGTGGAACGCGACACCCTCCCGGACGGTCCCGAGCACCGCCGCGGAGTTCCGCAGGGGCGACACGTGCACGCACTCCTGACAGCCGGAGCGCAGTCACTGGACCGGCTGTTTCCCGGCATACTCGACGAGCTGGCGGCCGACGGCGCGGCCGTGATCCGCTCAGAAGACCGCGGCGCTGTCTGGCAGATCATCAGCGGCCATGACCTGGCCACCACCTTCGGTGTCTGGCACAGCGAGCTGGTCGGCTACCAGAGCAGCCGCCCGTTCCTCGAAGCCCACGTCCGGCGCCGCCTCCGGGCGTTGCCCAGGGTGACGATGCTCGACGGGCACGACGTCGTCGACCTCGCCGCCGCCGGGGACCGAGTGGTGGGGGCACGGGTCGCTGATCGCGCCGGCCACGGGCAGCAGGTGTTGCGCGCCGATCTGGTGGTCGACGCGATGGGCCGCGGGGCCCGCACCCCCGCCTTTCTCCGCAAGCTCGGTTACCCGCTGCCCGAGGAAGAATGCATCGCGATGCGGCTGGTGTACACAAGCCGGCTGTTCCGCCTCCCGCCACCCGCCTCGCCGGTGAAGCTGTTCCTCCGCTCACCCGAGCCGGGCCGGCTCACCGGAATGGCGATGGCCAAGATCGAAAGAGACACCTGGATTCTGACCGTCGGCGCAATGGTCTGCGGCGAGGCGCCCACCGACTGGGAGCGCATGCTCGAGTTCACCGACCAGATGACCCCCGCACCGATTCGCGATGTTCTGCACCGCGCGCAACCCATCGGTGAGTGGTCGCGGTACCGCTACCCGGCCAGCCAGTGGCGTCGCTACGACCGGATGCGGCGATTCCCGCGGGGCCTCCTGGTGTTCGGGGACGCGTTGTGCAGCTTCAATCCCATTTACGCGCAAGGAATGTCGGTAGCGGCACTCGAGGCGGTGGCGTTGGGCGACTGCCTGCGCGAGGGCGACACCGCGCTGAGTCGGCGCTTCTTCCAGGCGGCCAAGAAACCCGTCAGCGCCGCCTGGAGCCTGGCCGCCGGCGCCGATCTGGCACTGCCCGAGGTGCCGGGCCGCCGCACCCCGGCCACCAGGGCATCCGGCTGGTACACCGACCGGTTGCTGACGGCCGCGAGCACCGACCCCACCGTCGCCGAACAGTTCTTCCGCGTGACCAACATGATCGACCCGCCCACCCGGTTGCTCGCGCCGCCGGTGCTGACGCGGGTGCTGCGGCACCGAACGGGGCGCACGGAAGCTGTCGGCGCGGCGCCGAGCAGTTCGACGGCCGCGACCTAGGGGGATGAGATGGGCGAACACGCAGTGGTTTTGGGCGGAAGCATGGCGGGCCTGCTGGCCGCGCGCGCGTTGACCGACTTCTATGACCGGGTCACCATCGTGGAGCGGGACATCCTGCCGGGCGGTGTCGAGCACCGCCGCGGGGTGCCCCAGGGCCGGCACGTCCACGCACTGCTGGCCAGCGGCTCAGCCGCGCTCGACGAGTTGCTTCCCGGCATCCTGGACGAACTCGTCGACGACGGGGCCGTGGTCTCCAGCACCGACGACCCAACCGATGTCTGGCAAGAGTTCGGCGGCCACTGCATGCGCCGTGAAACCGGGCGGTTCAAGAACACTCTGCGGATTTATCTGGCGAGTCGGCCGTTCATCGAGGCACACGTACGCCGACGGGTCCGTGCGTTGGACGGCGTCACGATCCTCGACGACCACGACGTGATCGATCTGATCGCCGGCCCGGGCCGGATCTCCGGTGCTCGAGTGACTCCGCACTCCGGTGGCCCCGAACGCGACCTCCCCGCCGACCTCGTCGTCGATGTGATGGGACGTGGCGGCCGCACGCCGGCATTCCTCGACAAACTAGGGTACGGCCGGCCCGAAGAGCACGGCACCCAGCTACGCGTCACCTACTCCACTCAGCTGCTCCGTATTCAGCCGCCCGCACCGGAGGCGAAAATTTTCTTGATCGGCGCGAAGCCGGGCGGCACAAGAGGCGGCGCGTTGTTCGCCTGCGAGAACGGGCTGTGGTTGTACACCGCGATCGGGTTCTCGGGCTCTGAACCACCGACCGCCTGGGACAGCATCCTCGCCTACACCGAAGGCTGGGCACCCGAACCCATGATGTCGGCGCTGCGCCGAGCCGAACCGATCGGCGAACCGGCCAAATACCGCTACCCGGCCAGTCAATGGCGCCGATACGACCGGATGCGCCGCTTCCCGGCCGGACTGCTGGTGCTCGGCGACGCCCTCTGCAGTTTCAATCCGGTGTACGGCCAGGGCATGTCCGTCGCGGCGCTGGAAGCTCTGGCGTTACGCGATTGCCTGCGTGCCGGTGACGCCGAACTGAGCCGACGGTTCTTCGCCGCAACCGCCAAGGTGGTGAGCGCGGCCTGGGAGCTGGCGCGTGGCGCCGACCTCGGGATCCCCGGCGTGCAGGCCCCACGGCCGCTGGCCACTCGAATCTCCGGGTGGTACACCGACCGGATCATCGCCACCTGCGGGTCAGATCCCAGGGTCCACGAATCGTTCGTCCGCGTGGCACAACTGCTGGATCCCCCGACCCAGCTGATGTCGCCGCCGATTTTGTGGCGGGTGCTGGGTCCGCGACGAAAGAGGCAGTCCACCAGTCTGGTTCAAGCCCACTCGCAGCCCGTGACATGACGGCCCCCACCCGGCGCCAGGACGGCGTGGGCGGGTGGGTGACCCGGCGGGCCTTCCTCGACGGCGACCGGGTAGCGGTGCTGCGAGGTGGAGCAGGTGCTGTGCCGGCACCCGGCCGTTCGCAAAGTCGCCATCGTCGTTGTGCCGCACCCGAAATGGGGTGAGGTACCCATTGCCGTGGTCGCGCTCGCCGACGGGGCGGCCGCGGTCAGCCCAGTCGTCCGCTGAGGGTCAGCCGATGGGGGCCGGCATCGCCACGGTGCGGTACTCGCAGACGAGGGTGTTACCGGTCGCCGGGTCGCTCATCTGGACTTTCCACGCGTCGGCGAACTGGTCGACTCCGGGAACCATCGAGATGGTGCCGGAGAGCAGCACCGTGCCGCGCTGGAACAAGCCGCGCTCGCGCAGGACGCCGAGCCAATAGGCCGGGGCGAGAAGATCTTCGAGCGTGCCGGTCTGAATTGCTGTGTCACCGGACACCCAGGCCTCCAGGGTGATGTCGTCGATCCGGTCGGCGATATCGGACAAGCGCCACGCACGGGTTCCGAGTACGTCGGGTGCGGCGTTTTTGCTCCATGCCACGCTGTGGGTCTCCAGTTCGCGGTCGGTGTGATCGCAGGCGACCGTGAGCAGCACGTCGTCGTCGGTGTCGCCCAGGATCACCAGTGCCCACTCGGCCTCACCCGAGGTGCGGGCGTGCTGGACGTGGACCGTGTCGGTCTGCTGCGCAAGGTAGGGCGAGATTGGGTATAGCGCTGGGGTGACCGTCGGTGCGGGGACGCCGAGCTCGGACAGTTCGGCGATGTGCCGGGCCACTTCTTCCTGGTTACGCCCGGCATACCCGGCGTTGAGGACCAGCGTGGGTTCGACGGTTTCGGTGGTCCCGTCGGGCAGCGCGAACGTGAGCATAGGTGGCTCCTTCTCGTTAATTTCTGGTTGCAAGCCGTCTCAGCACTTGCGCATACGACTTGTATACAGCAAGTATGGTACCCAATGAACGGGTGATCTACGACACCGACCAGCAGAGGAATCGATTCATGACGGCGCAGACAACCGATCGGAAGGGCCTCGCGAAGGCCTTCGCGGCGAGCCTGACAGGTACCGCACTGGAGTGGTACGACTTCGCCGTCTACTCGGCAGCCGCGGCGCTGGTGTTCCCCGCGGTGTTCTTTCCCGACAGCGACCCCCTGACCGGCACCCTGTTGGCGTTCTCCACCTATGCGGTCGGCTACATCGCCCGCCCGGTCGGCGGCTTCGTCTTCGGCCGACTCGGCGACATCATCGGCCGCAAACAGCTGTTGGTGATCACACTGCTGCTCATCGGCGCCACCACCTTCGCCATCGGTCTGATCCCGAGTTACGCCTCGATCGGCGTGGCCGCACCCATCCTGCTGGTCACCATGCGGTTCGCGCAGGGTGTGGCCGTCGGTGGGGAATGGGGCGGCGCCGTACTGCTCTCCAGTGAGTACGGCGATCCGAAACATCGCGGCTTCTGGGCCTCGGCGGCGCAGATCGGCCCGCCCGCGGGCAACCTGATGGCCAACGGCATGCTCGCCGCGCTGACGCTGATCTTCTCCGAGGAGCAGTTCGAAGCCTGGGGCTGGCGCGTGGCGTTCCTGTTCTCCGCGATTCTCGTCGGGTTCGGCCTGTGGCTGCGACTCAAGCTCGAAGACACTCCGGTGTTCAAAGCGTTGCAGGAGAGCGGCGACCGGCCCGAGTCCCCCATCCGCGAGGTATTCACCACCCAGGCCCGCCCGCTGATCGCGGCGATCATGTCCCGCGTCGCCCCGGATGTGATGTATGCGCTGTTCACGGTCTTCTCCATCACCTACGCCACCCAGGTCCTCGACTTCGAGCGCAGCGACGTCCTGATCGCGATCCTGGTGGGCTCCGGTTGCCAGCTCGGGCTCATCCCGTTGGCCGGCGCGATCTCGGATCGGATCAATCGGCGGCTGCTGTACGCCGCGGCCGCGGTGGGCGGGGTGATCTGGTCGGTGGTGTTCTTCCCGCTGGTCGCGGGTGGTTCACTGGCCATGCTGGTGATCGGCGTCGTCGTCGGACTCGCCTTCCACTCGTTCATGTACGGACCGCAGGCCGCGTTCGTCACCGAGCAGTTCTCCGTCCGCCTGCGCTCCACCGGAAGCTCGCTGGCCTACACGATCGCCGGCGTCTTCGGCGGAGCCGTGGCCCCCTTGATGTTCACGTTCCTGCTCGACAGGACCGACAGCTGGGTCCCGATCTCCTGTTACGTCGCCCTGATGGGTGTTGTGACGCTGGTGGGGCTGGCACTGGGCCGCAATCCCGACCGCGCCGAAGACGAGGAGTACTCGGTGCTCCGCGAGGTCACGCCCGCAGCAGAATCTGCAATGTGATGTCGAGATGATCGTCGATCATCCGATGCGCGCGGCCCTCGTCCCCGTCGGCCAGCGCATCCACGATGGCCTGATGCTCCGAGCAGACCTTGGTCTGGCGATCGGTGGCCTCGAACACCGCCGTCAACCCGACCCGCAACTGCCGGGCTCGCAGCCCGGCGTAGGTCCGCGACAGCAGGTCACTGCCCGCGGCGTCGATCAGGATCTGGTGGAACTGCGCGTCGATCTCGATGAAGTGCTGCGCCGCGTCGTCCTCGCCGGAGACCGCGATGGCCTCCTGGGCGTCGAGGGCGAGCTGCATGGCGGCCACCGGTGGCGAGCCGAGCTTGAGCGCGGCCGATGCCGCGTGCCGCTCGAGCACTCCGCGCAGATCCATCAACTCGCCGATCTGCCTGCCCGACATCGCCGGAACGTAGGCGCCCCGTTTCGGCACCATCTCGACCAGCCCCTCGGCCTGCAGCATCAACAAGGCCTCGCGGACCGGCGTGCGCGAGACGCCGATGCGGGTCGCGAGATCCTGCTCGTTGAGGAAGGTGCCGGTGGCGGCGGGCGAGGCCAACACCGTGTCCCGCACGAACGCGTAGGCCCTTTCCCGACCCGAGACGATTTGCATACCGCATGTATACCCCACGATGAGCAGGAGAAGCGATGAGCGATAGCACAATTCGCCTGAGCTTGGCCCAGGTGACGAGCAGCCTCGATCCCGACGACAATCTGGCCACCATCGAGGCGCAGGCCCACCGCGCCGCGGCGGCGGGGTCGTCGCTGGTGGTCTTCCCCGAGGCGATGATGCGCCGCTTCGGCGCGCCCTTGCATGAGGTGGCAGAGCCGCTGGACGGCCGGTGGGCCGAAGCAGTCCGCAAGATCGCCGACGGCCTCGGGGTCACCATCGTCGCCGGCATGTTCACCCCCGCCGATGAGGCACGGGTGCGCAACACCCTGCTGATCACCGGCCCCGGGGTCGACGCACACTACGACAAGATCCACCTGTTCGACGCCTTCGGCTTCGCCGAATCCGACACCGTCGCACCCGGCGAGAACCCCCTGACGGTGACGGTCGGCGGCCTGACGGTGGGGTTCGCCACCTGCTACGACCTCCGGTTCCCGGCGCTGTTCCAGAAGCTGGGATCCCTGGGTGCGGAGCTGATCGTGGTACCCGCATCGTGGGGGTCGGGCCCGGGCAAGGTGGAACAGTGGTCGCTGCTGACCCGCGCGCGGGCGCTGGACGCGACGGCGTATGTAGCTGCCTGCGGGCAGGCAGATCCAACGGCCTCCGGCGAAACCGTCACCGGCTCAGCACCTTTGGGTATCGGCCACAGTGTCGTCTGCTCGCCGTCTGGCGAGGTGGTGGGCTCACTCGGAGCAGCACCTGAGCTGCTGACCGTCGACGTCTCTGCTTCCGTCGTCGAGGAAGTCCGAGCCAAGTTGCCCGTCCTGGCCAACCGGCGGATCTTCGACTAGGCCAACGAGTTACTGAGCCGCTCGGCGGCGTCGACGTAATCCTCGATGAATTCGAGGACCACGTCGCGGGCCGGTTTGACCTTGTTCATCAGGCCCACGCCTTGGCCGACGAAGTAGGTGGCCAACGCCTGCGCACCGGGATGTCCTTGCGCGGCAAGGTTGTCCACGCGGCGCAGCACCGGCTCGACGAGCATGTTCTGCAGCGGCAGGGGTAGCGGTTTCTGCCCGTCGGCGTTGGGTTGCCAGGCGTTGGTCCAGTCCGAAACCAGTTGGCGGGCCGGCTTTCCGGTGCGGCCCGGCGAGCGCACCGTGTCCCGAGACGATGCGGCCAGCATCTTCTGCACCGTGTACGGCGCGGTCTCGGCCTCTTCGGTGGTCAGCCATACCGAACCCGTCCACGCCCCGGCGGCACCCATCGCCACGCAGGCTGCCATCTGCCGTCCCGTCACGATTCCGCCGGCGGCCAGCACGGGCACGCCGCTGCCCTTGATCGCGTCGAGGACCTCGGGCACCAGCACCAGCGTCGACACCTCACCGCAGTGCCCGCCGGCCTCAGTGCCCTGGGCGATGATCAGGTCCACCCCGGCGTCGACCTGTTTGAGCGCGTGTTCCTTGGCGCCCACCAGCGCCGCCACCGGCACGCCGCTGCTGGCCCCGGCCTCGATCATGTACGGCGGCGGCACTCCCAGCGCGTTGGCCATCAGCTTGATGGGGTGGCGCAGTGACACTTCGAGCAACTGCTCGCCGGTGTCACCGGAGAGATTGGAGCCGCCGTGGCGTGGCCGGTCATCTGCCGGAATATCATGGGCGGCAAGCAGATCGGTGACGAAGGTGCGGTACTGCGCCGGAATGCGGTCGACAAGCTGGCCCATGGACAGCTTCTCGCCTTTGCCCTCGAACTTGGCGGGCACGATGATGTCGACGCCGTAGGGCTTGCCGTGCACTTCGCTGTCGATCCACGCCAGCTCCTGCTCGAGTTGATCCGGGGTGAACGCGGTGCCACCGAGCACGCCGAGGCCGCCGGCATTGGTCACCGCGGCCACCACGTCGCGGCAGTGGCTGAAGGCGAACAGCGGGAAATCGATGCCGAAGCGATCGCAGATCGGAGTCTTCACCCGCTCAGTATTGCGTCATCGAGTTGACGCCTGTCAAGTATGGGCTTGAGTGTTGACATCGCTCTCAGACCGAGATATTTGCCGAATTCTTCGTCTGAGTGCGATCTCAACTCACCTGTGGATGGCCGAGGGCAGCTCTTGAGACTTCATGGCAGCGTCGTGGCCTATGCGGCGGCGGGTGTTCATCGGCAGTGAGGCGGTGGCAGCAGGCCTGGTTACCAAGTACGAACTCGCCACGCGCTATCAACGGGTGCTACCCGACGTCTATGCCCCCAAAGGTGAACTGTCGCTCGAGGACCGGATCTACGCCGCGTGGTTGTGGTCTCGCCGCAGAGGCATCGTCACCGGTGTGGCAGCATCCGCGTGGCTTGGGGCGAAGTGGGTTGACACCTCTACGCCGGTGGAGCTCAACCTGGTGCACAGGAAAGCGCCGTCGGGTGTGATCGCCAGAAGCGACACCATCTTCGACGCAGAAGTGGTGATCCGCCGAGGCGTACCCGTGACCACGGCGGCTCGCACCGCATTCGATCTGGCCCGGCGCGGTGACAAGAATGAGGCGTTCGTGAAGTCCGCAAGTGATCCCCGGTTTCGCGGAACCGACCATCAGGTGATCGCCCGCCTCGACGCGTTGGCCAGGGCCACCCACTTCGACTCAGGCGACGTCTTTGACGTGGCGCAACGGCATCCGCGGGTCAAGGGCCTGGTTCAGGTGCCGTCGATGCTGGAGCGGGTCGATCCCGGAGCTGAGTCACTGCGGGAGAGCGATCTGCGGTTGACGCTCGTCGACGCCGGATTTCCTCGGCCGCAGACGCAGATTTCCGTCCGCAGGCCCAATGGCCGCAAGTATTACCTCGATATGGGCTGGCCCGAGTTGAAACTCGCAGTCGAGTACGACGGCGAACACCATCGCACTGATCGTCTGAGCTATACCAACGATGTCGCCCGTTCGGAATACTTGGCCTCGGTCGGCTGGATCGTGATTCGGGTCCTCGTCACTCACCAGCAATCGGAGATCATCAACCGGGTGCAAAGGGCGCGGCAGGCTCGACTGGGCGCCCACGCCGTTTGACATCGCACTCAGTCAACAAAATCTGGCGAATTCTTCGTCTGAGTGCGATGTCAAAGTGGGAACTAGGCGCGCAGCGGCGCGAACGCGAACTCAGCCAGCCCCTGCGCCGGCGTCACCGAAGCCCGGAACCCCAGCGTGTCCGCCGCCCCGTGCGGCGAAGCCACGATATGGCGCACATCGCCGCTGCGGTAGTCACCGGTGACCACCGGATCAGGCCCTCCCCTGGCGTCGCACACCAACTGCGCCACCTCACGAATCGAGATCGGCTGCCCGGAGCACACATTGGCCGCCAGGAAGCCGCCACGATCGGACTGCAAGGCCGCCACATTGGCCGCCGCGATATCGGCGACGTGCACGAAGTCGCGCATCTGGCCGCCGTCTTCGTAAACCTTTGGCGCCTCGCCTCTTTCGAGGGCAGAGCGGAAGATGGCCGCCACCCCTGAGTACGGCGTGTCCCGCGGCATGCCGGGGCCGTACACATTGTGGTAGCGCAACGCCACCACCGAACCACCGGTCGCCTCGGCCCAGGCCAGCGCGTAATGCTCCTGCGCGGTTTTGCTGGCCGCGTAGAGCGAACGGGGCCGCAGCGGCGCATCCTCGTCGACCAGCGTCCAGTGCACCTGCTCGTCACCGACCGGACAGCGATGCTCGAACATGCCCGCATCGAGGTCAACACGGCGGCGAGGCAGCGGGTCGACAGGACCGTGGGCCGGGCAGGCGAAACCGCCCTGGCCGTAGACCACCATCGACGACGCCAACACCAGGCGGTGCACGTCGGCGGCGAACATCTGCGCCAACAACACCGTGGTGGCGTAGTCGTTGTGCCTGCCGTACGCCGGGGCGTCGGCGGCATCGACCCCGGCACCCACCATGGCTGCCTGATGACATACCGCGTCCACCCCGGACAGCAACGGCGCCAACGCATCTGGATCGGCGACATCGGCGCGCACCACGCCGTCGGGCAGCTCCACACCCGGGCCGTGCGCCGCAGGCAGCAGCAGGTCGACGCCGATGACGTCGTGCCCGCCGGCCCGCAACGCACTCGCGACCTGGGTGCCGATGAACCCGGCAGCACCGGTCAGCAGCACCCTCACGGCAGGTCGATCGGCAGGTTCACACCAACGTGTGGCAGGCAGTGCGTGCAGGTGCGCTCGGCAGGCAACCCGTCGAGGATCTCGTGCACCAGCTTCTTGAACGGCACCAGGTTCTTCTCGAACTCGGCGAACACGTCCACGGCCGTGACGCCGGCACCGGCTTCCACCCCGGCATCCAGATCGGTCACCAACGCGATTGCCGCATAACAGATCTCCAGCTCACGCGCCAGCACCGACTCGGGATAGCCGGTCATGTTGATCAGCGTGAAGCCTTCGCGGGCATACCACCGACTCTCGGCGCGGGTGGAGAAGCGCGGCCCCTCGATCACCACCATGGTGCCGCCGTCGACCACATCGGGCAGCCCGGTGGCCACCGCGCGCAGATCCGGACAATAGGGATCGGCGAAGCTGACGTGGATGCCGCCGGAGTCGAAGTAAGAGGCGGCACGGCCGCTGGTGCGGTCGACGAGCTGGTCGGGCACCACCATTGCGCCGGGGCCCAGATCGGCCGTCAGGCTGCCCACCGCGCACGGTCCCAGCACGCGACGCACCCCCAGCGCGCGCAGCGCCCACATGTTGGCGCGGTACGGCACGGTGTGCGGCGAGAACTCGTGGTTCACGCCGTGGCGCGGCAGGAACGCCACCTCGTGCGCACCGACGGTGCCGACGGTGATGGGCGCGCTGGGCGCCCCGTAGGGGGTGTCGAGGCTGATGGTGCGGGCGTCGGTCCCGAAGAACGAATAGAAACCGCTGCCGCCGATGACTCCGAGCATCCGACCATTCTGGGGCATCAGGTGGGCGCATCACTCATGACGTTGCGGTGACGTGTGCCCAGATGCTCGCCCGCACCCGCCACAATGGGCACGTTGACGTTCATCTTTCGGCCTTGCGCGGCTGGCCCGCCGCTCTGGTGGGGCTCTGCGCGCTGACGCTGGCGCTGCTGCTGCCGTTCGCTCCGGTGTTCGCCGACGAGACCACCGTGTCCTGGCCGCGCTCCGGGCAGCCGGCCACCTCGACCACCGCGACGCTGGTGCCCTACCGGCCGGCGGCGCTGACGGTGCAGCTGCCCTGCCTGCGGTTGCGGGAGACGACGACCGTGCTGGCCACCGCCGGCGAGGAGGCCGATGGTCTGATCGTGCAGACCGGGCCCGCCGGTGCCCGCCTGATCCTCGGTGACCGGGTGGTGCCGCTGTCCGGCTGTCCGCCGACGATCACTGCGGGGCCACGTGGCGTCGCGATCACCGCACCCGACGGCCGGGTGACGGTATTGGCCGACGTCCCGGTGCCGAAGGTGTTCGGCTTCCGCACCGACCTGACTCCCGAGCAGTCCACCGGACTCAGGGTCACCGCGACCGTCGTGACACCGTTCGGCACCAGTCCGACGCCGGCGAAGCTGGTGCTGGTGGGTCTGCACCTGGCGGCGGTGGCCTTGGCGCTGGCGCTCCTGCCCCGCCTCCGTCGGCGCTGGACGCGGCCCCGGTGGCGGCCCGCGTACTGGGTGGACGTCGGCGTGCTCGCCGCCCTCGGCGTGTGGGCGGTGATCGGGCCGCTGGCCGTCGACGACGGCTGGGCCTCGGTGATCGCCCGCAATATCGCGACCTCCGGCGATCCTGGTAACTACTACCGCTGGTGGAACGCCGCCGAAGTGCCGTTCTCCGCCAGCCAGCAGCTGCTGGCGCCGCTGACCGCCCTCAATCTGGCCCCACTGTGGCTGCGACTGCCGAGCACTCTGCTGGCCGTCGCCACCTGGTGGGTGTTGACGCGCGGCGTGCTGCGGGCCGCGCTGCCACGCACCTCGGCCACCGTGCGGGTCCGGGTGATGGCCGCGCTGCTGTTGCTC
>JBEVFK010000127.1:0-28038 GCA_040512325.1 Mycobacterium sp.
TCGACGATGCCGGAGCTGTTACCGCCGGTGTGGACGTGGTTGATCTTCTCGATGTAGTGGTACTTCTGCAGCGCCACGTCGTCGAAGCCGCCCATGGCGCCGATACCGTCGAACGCGGTCTTCAGCTTGCCGAGGCTCTCGACGGTGCTGCCGGGCCGCATGTGCTCGTCATGGTCGAGGACGAGCAGACCGTTCTGGTCTTTGACCGGGATCACCGATTTGGCGAAGTACCCGCCCGACCACGCGGCAGCCGCTCGCTCCTGCGAACGCGCCGCGTAGGCATCGACGTCCTCACGGGAGAAGCCCTCGATGGTGGCGATCAGGTCGGCGCCGATGCCCTGCGGCACGAAACCGATCCGGTAGTTGGTCTCGGGGTCGCTGGCCCAGGCGCCGCCGTCAGAGCCCATCGGGACGCGACTCATGGATTCGACGCCACCGGCCAGGACCAGGTCGTCCCACCCGGAGCGCACCTTCTGCGCGGCGGTGTTGACGGCTTCGAGGCCGGAGGCGCAGAAGCGGTTGAGCTGGAAGCCGCCGGTGGTCTCGGGCAGCTTGGCCACCAAACCTGCGGTACGGGCGATGTCGCCGCCCTGGTCACCCACCGGGGACACGACACCGAGGATGAGATCGCTGATCAGGTTCTCGTCCAGGTCAGGGTGCCGCGAGCGGATCTCGTCGATCAGGCCGACCACCAGGTTGACCGGCTTGATCTCGTTGAGGGCGCCGCCGCGCTGCTTGCCACGCGGCGTGCGAATGGCCTCGTAAATGAAGGCTTCTTCGGACATACGTTGTCTCCAGGTGCTGTCAGGTTTTGTTGCGAGCTCCCGGACATGCAGAACCCGCGTGGAGGTTAGTCCTCTATTGCGCGAGCCTAGCAGCCTCGCCCAACCGCTTGGTTGGGAGTTTGGTCACCTCGCCTGCCGAGCAGACAGAAAGCGGACGATTCGTCTCCGAATCGTCCGCTTTTCTGCCTGGTGGCCGGAGTTCGAGGCTGCGAGGCACGAGCAGGCGAAGAAGCTCAGGCCCAGCGGCCGGCCGGGCCGGAGTTCGAGGCTGCGAGGCACGAGCAGGCGAAGAAGCTCAGGCCCAGCGAACGGCCGTGGGCCGGGTGGCGTGGCGTGGCTAGGCCGGCTGGCGCACTTCGGCCAGCGTCGGGTAATCGGTGTAGCCGGCGGGGCCGGGTGCGTAGAAGGTCGCGACGTCGGGTTCGTTCAACTCTTCGCCGAGAGTCAGACGCTCGATCAGGTCCGGGTTGGCCAGGAACGCCCGCCCGACGGCGGCGGCACTGATGACACCCCACTCGGCCAGCTCCTCGAGCTGGCAGAAGCTGGTGTCCTGATCACGGCCGGTGTTGAGCACCACCGAGCCGGGCCAGCGCCCCCGCAAGGCACCGAATGCGGGTTCGTCGGGATGGATGAGCAGGTGCAGGTAGGCCAGCCCCAGCGGAGCGATCCGGTCGATCAGCGCCTCGTACGTGCCCACCTTGTCGTTCTCGCGCATGTCGCCGGCAGTGTTCCCGGGCGAGATCCGCAGCCCGACGCGGCCTGCGCCGATCTCGGCGGCGACGGCCTCGACTACCTCGGCGGTGAGCCGAGCGCGGTTCTCGGGCGAGCCGCCGTAGGCATCGGTGCGCTGGTTGACGACATCGGAGGAAAATTCATGCAGCAGATAACCGTTGGCGCCGTGGATCTCCACGCCGTCCATGCCTGCGTCGATGGCACGGCGAGCGGCAGACCGGAACTGGCCCACAATCGTGCCGATCTCGTCGATCGTCAGCGCCCGCGGGACCGGCAGCGACTGCTTGCCCGACGGCGTGTGGGTCAGCAGGTCGGCGGCGATGGGCGACGGACCCACGGCGTCGAAGCCACTGATCTCCGGGTGCGCCATCCGGCCGACGTGCCAGAGCTGGACGAACATCTTGCCGCCCGCCTCGTGCACGGCGGATGCGATCTCGGCCCACTTCTCCTGGTGACGATCGGTGTAGAGGCCGGGGGTGTTCATGTAGGCACCGTTGGCCTGCTCGCAGATGGCCGTGGCCTCGCTGATGATCAGTCCTCCGGCAGCGCGCTGCGAGTAGTACAACGCGGCCAGGTCCGACGGCGTGGCATCGGCGTCGGCACGCGACCTGGTCAACGGCGCCATGAAGATTCGATTTGCGGCCGCGGTGTCACCGACCTGGATGGGTTTCAGCAGGGCGGAGTCGCCGGCGAGTTTGAAGGTCACGCAGCAGTAGAGCGCGTCGCACGCGCCATTCATTCCCGGGTGCTCACCGCGGAAGGGAATGATGGACGCCATGACACAAGCGAATGCGGGAACAGGCGGAGGTTGGCCAACACTGGTGGTCGCGGATTGGCAGGACACCCGCGACACGGTGCACCTGTGGACTCAGATCGTCGGCAAGGTCCGCATGGCGACCAGCCCGCACATCAATCACTGGTGGCATGTGCCGCTCTACGTCGATGCTCGGGGTCTGACCACCTCGCTGATGCCGCACGGGTCGCGCGGGTTCGAGATCAGCTTCGACTTCATCGAACATCGTCTGCACATTCGTGTCACCGACGGCTCATCTCGGAGTATGGCGCTCGAGCCTCGCTCGGTCGCCGACTTCTATGCCGAGTTCCGTACTCATCTCGAGGCGCTGGGCGTCCCGGTCGCCATCAGCGCCAGTCCGGTCGAAGTGGTCGAAGCCACCCCGTTCGCCGAGGACACCGCTCACGCCAGCTACGACGCCCGGGCGATGACGGATTTCTGGACCTCCCTGGTGAGTGCGGACCGGGTGTTCAACCAGTTCCGCAGCGACTTCCGCGGCAAGGTGAGTCCCGTCCACTTCTTCTGGGGTGCTTTCGATTTGGCCGTCACCCGGTTCTCGGGCAGACCAGCCACCCCGCATCCGGGCGGCGTGCCGAACTGCCCGGACTGGGTGATGACGGAGGCCTACAGCGACGAGGTGTCCAGCGCCGGGTACTGGCCGGGCGGAGCCGACGAGGGCGTCTTCTACTCGTACGCCTATCCCCAACCCGAGGGGTTCGAGGCCGCCGCCATCACCCCGGCCGAAGCGTATTTCGACAGCGCCCTCGGCGAATTCGTGCTGCCGTACCGATCGGTCCGAACCGCGGCCAACCCCGATGCCCTCTTGCGGGAGTTCCTCGACTCGACGGCGCACACCGCCCAGGAACTCGCGTCGTGGCCGGATCCCGCAACTCCGCGGGCCGTCTGAGTGATCAACTCACCGTGAGCATCAACTCACCGTGAGCGCGACCTTTCCAGCCACCCGACGACTCAGCAGAGCGTCGATCGCCTGGTCGAGGTTGTCCCAGGAGTCTCGGTATCCGATCTGCGCGTCCAGTTGGCCACCTGCGGTGAGTTCGAGAAGGTAGCGCAAGTCGCCCCCGACGGGCCACTTGGTCATGAATGGTTCGATTCGCTTGTCTTTCATGGTCATTCGCTCGACCTCGAAGTCGATCAAGGTCGGCTCACCGGAGGCGGCGCCGATGGAGATCACGGTCCCGCCGTCATCGAGAAGGCTGAATGCGGCAGCGAGCATGGTGCCGCCCACGTGCTCGAGCACCCCGTGTACCGGAGCCACGCCGCCCAGGCCGACCACCACGTCATCGGCACCGAGTTCAGGCAGCCCCTCACCTCGCTGCAGACTGCCGACCGCCGCGATGACGTGAGCGCCGGCGCGGGCGGCCAGTTGGACGGCCAACCGGCCTACGCCCCCTGACGCGCCGGTGACCAGCACGCGCCGTCCCACCACCGGCCCGAGCCGACGGACACTCTGCAACGCCGTGACACCGGCGACCGGCAGTGCCGCCGCGGTGTCGAAGTCGACCGAATCCGGGATCACCGCAACGTTGTCCGAGGTGAGCAGGCGCTGCTGGGCCCAGGCCCGGGACCAGCCCGCCCCCACCACCCGGGCACCCAGAGGCGGCCCCGACCCGTCGGCCGCAGCAGTCACGACCACGCCCGCACTGTCCCAGCCCGGGATGTCACCGGGGCTGTCCGCGTTGTCCACGGAGTACACCTCGCCGAAGTTCAGCGAGATGGCCCTGACGTCGATCAGGAGTTGATTCGGGGCCGCCGGTTCCGGCGCGGGCACGTCCGCGAAGCGGAACTTCCTGGGCGCGCTGGGATCAAAAACGATGGCGCGCATCAGCTCTGGAGCATCGCGGTGACCTGGATCTCGATGTGCATCTTCGGCGCACCCAGGGCCGTCACGCCGATCTCGGTCCAGATGGGCGCCCGGTCCCCCATGCGGGTGCGGAACTGATCCACCACGACGCGGTTGTGCGCGGCGAAGGCTTCCGGCTCGCTCACCACGTGGTACGAGGTCACGGAGATGACGTCGCGCCACGAGGCACCGGCCGTTGCGAGGGTCCGCTCGACGTTGTCGAACGCGCGCACGATCTCCTCCTCGAGGTCGTCAGGAAAGTTGAACTCGTCATCCCAGCCGCCCTGGCCGGCAATCTCCACTCGATCGCCGATTTTCACGGCTTGGCTGTAATGCAATTTCTTGAGCTGGGTTTCGCCGTAACCGGGAGTGGCGAAGAACTCTACGTTCGACATGGCGCACCTTTCATTACTTCACGCTTGAACTGACATTAGCAGCAATGACTTCATGCGTGAAGTTATTCCGTAGGCGTGGCTGAGCCCAGTCGAGCGCGCGGGTCTGTACATTGACACGCCGGTCCTGGCGTACCGAAGCGGGCGCTCGACCGACGCAGAGCCTTCGACGCTCCCTGGCGGCCTGCGATCACGCCACCGAGGCGTCAGAGGGACCGAGCGGCGTAGGCAGAGAACGCGACCCGATCTCCGCGCAGCCGCAGCTGGGAAAGCGCCAGCGGCTGACCGCTGTGATCCTCGATGACATCGTCGACCCACAACAAGGGAGCTCCGACGTCGATACCGATGAGCTCGGCAGTCTGGACGTCCGCGGCCATCGCGCCGGCCGTGGTGTGGCTGCCCATGACATTGATTCCCAGCTTTCGCTCGATGAACAGGACCACGTCAGGTTCGTCGAGGTCGAAGTCCGGCGACTGACCTTCCGCCAGAGCCACATAGTTGACCGAAAGTCCAACCGGCTCACCGTCTTCCAACAACAGCGTTTCGATCATGATCACGGTCCGCCCTTCGGGCAACCGCAACCGATCCCGGACCATGGGCGGGCACGCGAGCGGTCGGCATTCGAGCATGCGCGCCTGGAGCAGCGGGACCAGCTCGTTGAACGGCAGCAGTATCGAACCCGTGCCCTGCGTGCCGTTCTTCGGCCCTCGGGTTACCAGACCATCGCGCGCGAGCTGCTGCAAGACGGCCCGCACCGTATTGCGGCTGGCCGACAACGCGTCGGTGAGCTCGCGTTCCACCAGCGGCATGTTCCGGCCGGTACTCACCAGGGTTGAACGCAGCAGGTCATAGGTTCGCCGGGCCGAATTGTTGACCCGATCGGGCACCTGCCGTTGGCGTTGATACAGCACCTCAGGCGGGACCGGTGCGCTGGGACGAACCCCCGGCTCACAGCTGACGGATCGGGCGGGTTCGCGTACGGACATTGTGGTGTTCCTTCGTGAGTGCCTAGCTGATCCCGCGATGATTAGACCAGCCGATTGTTACGGGACCCCTCGTATTGATTCGCGGGAGTTACGTCGCCGCTACGCGTCGTGCCATCACGTGAGCCAGCCGCGCGCATCCCAGCAGAATCACCGCGATGACGGCGAAGAGCGCTGAGATGCCGATCTGTGTGCCGAGGACTGCGCAGCCGACCATCCCGACAAGTTGGCCGATACCGGCCGAGACCCGGAATCTGGCCAGGCCGGCAGCCGACTCACCGACTTGGGCAACGACGATCACCGGCAGGCTGGCGGTTGCCCCGGCCAGGCTTATCCCGAACAGTGCCGCCGCCACCAGATAGGTTGGTGCGCCCGGCGGCGCCAGTGCGATCAGGGTCGCGTTGGACACCCCGAGGGCCAGCGACCCGATGAGCAAGGCGAACACCCCGATGCGGCGGATTATTCGGTGTGCGAACGCCAGGACCGCGATCTCGGTGGCGCACATCACTGCGATCGCTGCCGTGATGGTGAGCGTGGAGAGACCTCGGGCGGCACCGGCCAGCGGAAGCGCGGTGAAGAGGACACCACCACGCAGGAATTCGCCGCTCATGGCCAACACCAGGGCACCGGCGCCGCCCGGCGCGGTGCCGATGCTCGGCAGGCTGAGCCTAGGGCTGGGCACACCCGGAGGCGCGGGAAGTCGGGGCAAGGCGAAGGTGAGCGCTGTGGCGACCAGCAATGCCAGCACCCCGGTGGCCGCCAATGCCACCTGGTACCCCACCCGTCCGTCGATGATGCCGGCGATCAGCAAGCCGCCGGGCGCACCCACTGCGCCACCGAAGAGGAAGGCGGCGTTGAACCGGCCGAGGGACTTGACCAGGTCCGTGCTCTGGCTCACCCGGACCGCGGCCTGCAGACCGGCGCCGAGCATCATTCCGCCACCGAAGCCCTGGAGAAGCCGCGCCCCCATCATCGGGATTCCCCCGGAGACCACTGCCATGGCGATACAGGCGACGCCGAAGATGGTCGAGCCCGCGATCAACGCGATCCGCGCGTCAAGACCAGGGATGAACCGGGTACCGAAAATATCGACGAGGATCACCCCGATGGCAGCGCTGAGCATGAAGATGCCGATGTAGACACTGCTGCGGGAAATTTCGCGGGCGAACAACACTTCCAGCGGTGCAGTCAGGCTCAACGTGACGCCGGCGAGGGCCATCAGGGGCAGGAACCAACGAGACGGTGATCGCATCAGCCCGACCGCGAGGACTCATCGGTGTGCTCCATGGTGCCGAGCGGGAGACGCACCGTTTCTACGACCTCGAGACCATAGGCCTCCAAGCCGATTCGTTTCGCCGGATTGTCGGTGAGCAGTCGCATCCGCCCGACCCCCAGGTCGGCGAGGATCTGTGCACCCACGCCGTAGTCTCGTGCGTCCGCGGCTTGGCCATCCGCTTCGCCGCGGTGGTGCGCGTGTCTGCGCTCATGTCCACGGAGGTAGACGACGACGCCACGGCCCTCAGCGGCGATCATCCTCATCGCTTGGTCGAGTTTCTGGCCGCAGCCGCAACCTGCAGATTGAAATACGTTGCCCATCAGGCACTCCGAGTGCACGCGCACCAGGGTGAGGGTCTTGCTGTCGACAGGGAGTCCACCCATCACCAAGGCCATGTGCTCCTCACCGTCGAGTACGGACTGGAAGCCATACGCCTGGAACTGGCCGACGCTGGTCGGCAGCCGGCTGGAAGCCTTGAGCTCCACCAACCGTTCCCGGCGGCGTCGGTAGGCGATCAGATCAGACATCCTCACCGTGGTCACGCCGTGCTCGGCGGAGAAGGCCCGCAGCCGTGCCCCCCGGGCTGCGGACCCGTCGTCGTCGAGCACCTCGCCGATCACCGCGACCGGCGGCAGGCCGGCCAGACGGGCCAGGTCGACGGCCGCCTCGGTGTGTCCCGCCCGGCGGAGCACGCCACCTTCGACCGCCCGCAGAGGGAAGACCTGGCCGGGCCGAACCAGGTCACCGGACTCGGTACCCGGGTCGGCCAGCAGCGAGATGGTCCTGGCCCGGTCAGCCGCGGAAATGCCGCTCCCGATTCCCGCTCTGGCGTTCACCGACACCGAATAGCCGATGTCGCGCGGGTCCTCGTTGACCATGACCATCGGAGGTAGCCGCAGCCGATCGAGATCACCGCCGGTCATCGGCACACACAGGATGCCGCCGGTGTGCCGCACCATGAAGGCCACCCGATCCGGCGTGGCATGAGCGGCAGCCAGCATGAGATCGCCGTCTTCGTCGCTCTTTTCGGTGTCGACCAGGATCACCATCCGGCCCGCCCGGACCGCGTCGATCGCGGCTTCCACTGCAGACTCCCCGCGGTCAGCGCGTCGCTGGAATTCGATGAGAACCATCCGATCAGAATTCGCGGAGATGGTCGCGAAGCATTGTGGTGGTGTAGTCGCTACGGGTGAGTCCGCGCCGCTGCAGTTCCGGTACCAGCCCGTCGGTGATCTCGGTGACATAGCGCCGGTTGAGCCGGAAGACTGGGCTGACGATCAGAAACCCGTCTCCGCCAACCTGTTCCATCACCGCTCCCATCTGCTCGGCGACCTCGGCGGGGGTGCCGACGAAAGGGATGCTGCCGGTCATGGCGTTGCCGGTGACCAGTTCCCGCAAGGTCTTGTCTCTGCCACCGGCCACAAAGCTTGCCAGTGAACCCCGCTCACCATTGGTATTGAGGTTGTCCGGAAGCGGTTCGTCGAGCTCGAACTCGGAGAAATCGATTTCGGTGACGGCCGAGATCTCGGCCAGCATGAAGTCTATGTAACTCGGGTCGTTGATCCACCGTTGACGTTTGGCCACCGCCTCGTCGTGGGTGTCCGCCACGATCGGCGAAATGATGTAGAAGATCTTGCAGTCCTCGGGATTTCGGCCGTGGGCCTTCATCCGCGCATGGATGTCCGCGCGGTAGGCGCGCATCGATTCGACACTGTCGGCATTGGCCACGATGGTGTCGGCGTATGCGGCAGCCAGGTCGCGACCTGGAGGTGACGCACCTGCCTGGGCGATCGCGGGTCGGCCCTGCGGGGGCGGTGCGGTGTTCAACGGGCCCCTGGACTTGAAGTACTTGCCCTCGAAGTCGATGGTGTGGACCTTCTTGTGGTTGGCGTAGGTACCGGTGGAGTAGTCACGTTCGATGGCGTCGGGCTCCCACGAATCCCAGAGCTTGTTGACCAGTTCGAGGTACTCGTTGGCCCGCACGTACCGCTCATCATGGTCGTAGAGCTTGTCGAGCCCGAAGTTCTGGGCAGACCGGTCCTCGGCCGAAGTCACGACGTTCCAACCGAATCGGCCGCGGGAGATGTGGTCGACGGTGCTCGCCAGCCTTGCCAGCAGGAAGGGCGGATAGAAGCTGGTCGACATAGTGGGGACGACGCCGAGGCGGGTAGTGGCGTTGGCCATCAGCACCGCGAGAGGGACGGGGTCGTGTTTGGGGTTCTGTCCGTGCTTGAGGTCGTGCTCCATGCTGTCGCCGTAGGCGGTCGCGACCATGAGTTTGTCTTCGATCAACACGTAGTCGAACTTGGCACGTTCGAGATCGCGGGCGATCTCGACGTAGAAGTCACCCGTGAAATCACGGCCCCCGTCGCCCCAGATGCCGTTCCAATCGTCGGCTACGAAGTTCAGGAACCATGCCAGGTGAAACTTGCCGGTCATCGTCGATCTCCTACTCACTGTGTTGAGACCAGCGAACTCGGGGCTCGTTTCTTCGGCGTATCCGATTGGTAGCCCGGGTATTGCGCTGCGACCAACCGACCGTCGCGCTGCGACCGAGCGAACCGGGGCGCTTAATGCGATCGTCACGGCCGGTAACCGACAGGACATCGGGGCGGTAGCATACTAAGAACACGACTACAGTCGCGTTTATTGTCCAAGCCCCAGCATGCGAGCCAGGGCACAAACAGCACGGAGCCAAACATTCCATGACCGCATTGACCCACGTTCCGGCGACGACACCGGCCAGTGAGCTCGTCGAGCACCTGCGTCGCGACAACTACGTCATCGTCGACAATCTGGCATCCCCCGCCCTGATGGACGCGATCGAGCAGGAAGTAGCCCCGCATGTCGACGCGACACCCCTGGGTTACAACTCCATCCTCGGTTCCAAGACCCGTCGCACCGGCGCGCTCGTCGCACGCTCGCCGAAGTGCCGCGAACTCATTCAGCACCCCACCATCCTGGAGACGGTGGGTGACTTTCTGGGCCACGCCAGTGCATTTCAGCTGATGCTCACCCAGATCATCTCCATCGAACCCGGCGAATCCGCCCAGGGACTGCACCGCGACCAAGGCGCGTGGGACTACTTCCCTTTCCCCGACGACTACCACGTGCAGTGCAACATGCTCTGGGCACTGTCGGACTACACCGCAGAAATGGGAGCCACCCGCGTCGTTCCCGGCAGCCACCTCCCCGGCTCCCGCACCCCGAAGGAGTACACCGATGCCGACTGCCTCCAAGCAGAAATGTCGCGCGGCTCGGTACTCATCTACAGCGGCAAGATCGTGCACAGCGGTGGCGCCAACAAGACCACCGACAAGGTCCGCCGGGCCATCAACATCAACTATTCTGTCGGCTGGGTGCGACAGGAAGAGAACCAATACCTCTCGGTGCCACTGGAAATCGCCAAAACCCTCGACGACGACCTGCTGAAACTGATGGGCTATCAGGAAGGCGCCTTCGCCATGGGATACATCCGAGACTTCGAGGATCCACTGCGTGCGGTCCGCGGCAATGACGCGATCCCGTACGGGTTCGACAACACCCGCGTTCGTGCGGCGGCGTCACCGGAACATGCCGCGTTCCTAGCGGGCGACCAGTAATTGTTGTGACCAACTTCGGTGTTGTCCTTCCGCAGAACGAATTGGGTTCCGACGTCGGCGATTTACGTCGGTATGCGCTGGCAGTCGAGGAACTCGGATACTCCCACGTGATGGCCTACGACCACGTGCTCGGAGCCGATCCAAGGGTTCATCCAGACGTGCCGCAGTTCGGCTACGACGTGGACACGACATTCCATGAGCCGTTGGTGACCTTTGGCTATCTGGCCGCGCTCACCGAGCTGGAACTCTTCACCGGCGTCATCATCTTGCCGCAGCGACAGACCGCGCTGGTGGCCAAGCAGGCCGCGCAGGTTGATCTACTCAGCCGAGGGCGCTTGCGACTGGGCGTGGGCGTGGGCTGGAACCGCGTGGAGTACGAATCGCTGGGGCAGGATTTCTCCAAGCGGGGCAAGCGGATCGAGCAACAGATAGCGCTCCTGCGGCAGTTGTGGACAGAGCGATCCGTAACGTTCGCCGGGGACTTCGATTCCGTCGTGGGCGCCGGCCTGGCGCCGTTGCCCATCCAACGACCGATCCCCATCTGGATCGGCGCGCAGGTGGAAGCCGGCTACCGGCGGGCCGGGCGACTCGCCGACGGCTGGTTCCCGGAGTTCGGACCCGGCCCCGAACTCGACGCGGCCGTGCAGGTGATCACCCAATCGGCCGAGACCGCCGGGCGTGACCCGGCGGAACTGGGCATGCTCGGACGGGTGGATTGGTCAGACGGTCTCGACGGTGCACTCCGCGCGGTACAGGACTGGCGCACCGCGGGCGCCTCCCACATCACTTTCAACACCATGGAGGCCGGATTGCGCAGCATCGATGAACACATCGATGCACTGGCCGTCCTCGCCGAGAGATGCTCTGTTGTTGCGTGACAACGGATGTGAAGGGTCTCGGCCGCTTAATGCGATCGTCACAGCGATTTACTGAAGCGACACGGGATGACCCCATACTGATAACAAGACTACAGTCGCGTTCTATCCAGATCCCGCGGTCCCGCAGGCCCGGGCGAAACCTCACGGAGCAAGGCATTTCATGACCGTACTGACCCACGTCCCGGCCACGACACCGGCCGACGAGCTTGTCGAGCACCTGCGTCGCGACAACTACGTCATCGTCGACAATCTGGTGCCCGTGTCGATGATGGATGCGATCGAGGAAGAAGTCGCTCCCTACATCGATTCCACACCCAACGGGTACAACCCGATCCTGGGCACGAAGACCCGCCGTACCGGTGCGCTGATCGCGCGCTCCGCCACCTGCCGGGAGCTGATCCAGAATCCGACGATCCTCGGGACGGTGGCCGGTTTCCTGGGCCACGCCAGCGCTTTCCAGCTGATGTTGACCCAGATCATCTCCATCGAGCCGGGCGAATCGGCCCAGGGACTGCACCGCGATCAGGTCGCGTGGGACTTTTTCCCGTTCCCCGAGGACTACCACGTGCAGTGCAACATGCTGTGGGCCCTGTCGGACTACACCGCCGAGATGGGTGCCACCCGTCTTGTTCCCGGCAGCCACCTCCCCGGCTCCCGAGCACCGAAGGAATACACCGACGCAGATATCGTGCAGGCGGAAATGTCTCGCGGCTCGGTACTCATCTACAGCGGCAAGATCGTGCACAGCGGCGGCGCCAACAAGACCACCGACAAGGTCCGCCGGGCCATCAACATCAACTATTCTGTCGGCTGGGTGCGACAGGAAGAGAACCAATACCTCTCAGTACCAATGGAAATCGCCAAAACCCTCGACGACGACCTGCTGAAACTGATGGGCTATCAAGAAGGCGCCTTCTCGATGGGCTACATCCGGGATTTCGAGGACCCGTTGCGCGCGGTGCGCGGCGACGCGATCGAATACGGCTTCGACGAGAACCGCGTTCGGGCCGACGCTTCGCCGGAATACGCCGCCTTCTTGGCAGGAAGCCAGTAGAGGCGCCCGGACCAGTGACGGCCGGGTGACCATGACGATCCTCACCGAGCGCTACCCGCTGTCCAACGGTGTGCAGATACCCAAGCTGGGTTTCGGCACCTGGCAGATCGAAAACAGCGAACACGGTCGCAAGGTGGTAATGGCGGCACTGGACGTCGGCTACCGCCACATCGACACCGCCCGCGGCTACGGCAATGAGGCCACCGTATCCCGCGCTATCGCTGACAGTGGTATCCCGCGCGACGAGATCTTCGTGACCACAAAGCTTCCCGCCGAGCTCAAGTCTCACACCGAGGCACACGCCAGCTTCGAGAAGAGTATGGCCGCCCTCGGCATGGATTACGTCGACCTGTATCTGATTCACGCGCCATGGCCGTGGGGAGAGGTCGGCGCGGACTGCAGTGCTGGCAACGCCGAGGCTTGGCGCGCGATCGAGGAGATCTACGCCAGCGGGCGGGCTCGCGCAATCGGCGTCTCCAACTTCGAAATAGTCCACATCGAGGCGCTGCTCGAATCCGCGACCATCACACCCCACGTCAATCAGATCAAGTACTTTGTGGGAACCACCCAGCGTGACCTCACCTCGTACTGCCGCGGCAAGAGCATCCTTCTCGAGGGCTTCTCGCCACTGGCCACGGGCTCACTGCTGGCCGACCCCGACGTCCGTGCGATTGCGCGGCGGTACCGTAAATCCGTTGCCCAGCTGTGTATCCGGTACGTTTCGCAAAGCGGGGTACTACCCTTGCCAAAGACCACGACCCCCGCACGTATGGTCGAGAATGCTGACATCGACTTCGAGATCACCGCAGCCGACATGGCGTTCCTGGACGGCCTGGTCGATATCGCGACCGAGCACCACGGACCCATGGTCAGTTGATCAAGCTCTCCACCGAAACCTACGGTGCGTAGCGACGAGCGATCTCGAGCCACTTGTCCAGCTCGGGCGACGTCTCGTACTCCGCGTCGATCAGGTACAGGCTCGGCGCCGGACAGCTCGCACCGATCTCCACGAGAACGGGCCGCAGCGTCAGCTCAGGGGCCAACGCGTGCGCCAGCGAGCCACCGAGCATGAGTGGAAACGTGGTGATCTGACCGAGCTCGCCCGCTCCGAACTGGTCGAGGAACAGTTTCAGCAGACCCGTGTAGGTGGCCTTGAACGTCGGAGAGGCCACCACCAGGGAATCGGCGGACTTCACGATCGCTTTCGCCTCAGCCACCTTGGGATCACCCCACCCCAGCAACCCCGCGCCGAGATCAACGACATCGATCACGTGCTCAGGGGCGGTGCCGGTCAGTTTCTCGGCCACCAGCTCTGCCGCGGCCCTTGTTCGTGACATCGGTTTCGGGTTCCCTACAACTACCACTGTCATGTGCGCACTCTCCCACTAGCCGGCAACGTCTTCAACAGGTGTAGTCAACGAGCCTCAGATGTCCCCCGCCCCGCGAAGGGGTAAAGCCTGGATTGCGCCAGCCCAACTCGGTCGACGATGCAGATCGAGGCACGAGCGATACATCGGCGCAATGGGATGGACATCGATGCGTCCTGAATCCGTCATGCAGCGCCGCTTAGCTGTTGTCATACCGATCGAGCGAACCCGCGCCAGTGCCGGCTGAGGGTCCGCTCCGCCGATTCTCCCGCACCCCAACGGAACCGAGGGTCTTGCACCATGAGCATCGACGCAGACGACATCGCACCTGCGGCTTCTCCTTTTCATGCCTCCGACCAACCATCCGACCACACGGCCCCGCGGGCCAGGGTGCGTGACCTCAACGTCACCTTCCAGCGCCGCGGCGTACCGCTGCACGCACTGCGTGGTGTCAGCCTCGACGTCCAGCCCGGCGAGGTCCTGGCGCTGGTCGGAGAATCCGGTTCCGGCAAAAGCGTCCTCGGCATGGCGTTGCTCGGTCTGCTCGCCGGCGAGCCTGCGCCGGTGATCACCGGTCAAGCCGAGGTATGCGGTATCGATATGGTCGCCGCGGGCGCCTCCGAGCGGCGTCGGGTCCGAAAAGCCCACCTGGGTGCGGTGTTTCAAGATCCGATGACCTCACTCGATCCCACCATGCGAGTCGGAAGGCAAATCTCCGAACTCACCGGAGACCCCGACGAGGCCCGGCGTCTACTCGAACTCGTCGGCGTGCCAGACCCCATCCGGCGGATGAAGGCCTTTCCACACGAACTGTCCGGCGGCCTGCGTCAGCGTGTCATGATCGCAATGGCCGTCGCGGGCAAGCCAGACCTGGTGATCGCAGACGAACCGACCACCGCACTCGACGTCACAGTGCAGGCGCAGGTTCTGGCCCTGCTGCGTGATCTGTGCAGCGAGCTGGGTACCTCGTTCATCGTCGTCACCCACGATATCGGGGTGGCCTCCCAGATCGCCGACCGTGTAGCGGTGCTCTACGGTGGCCGACTCGCCGAGCTGGGCACCATGAACGAGGTGCTGCGCGCGCCGTCACATCCGTACACCTACGGGCTGCTCAACTCCCGGCTGGACCTGGATCTTCCGCTGGGCCACGCCATCAGCGCACTGGCGGGTCAGCCGCCGGATCCACGTAGCCATCCGCGCGGATGCGCGTTCTCACCGCGTTGCCCGGCCGTGACGCCTGCGTGCTCAGATGTGCTGCCGGATCCCATGCCGGCCAGGACACATTCCGGCGTCGCGGCCTGCATCGTGCCGAACGCGACCGCAGAAGTGCAGGCCCGTGAAGAGACCCCGCCGTTCCTGCCGATGAAAGCGCTCGCCGAGACGCTGCCGGCCTTGCAGATAAACGGGGTCGACAAGCACTTCGCGGTGCGGCGCGGCCTGTTCGGGAAAGACAACCTGCACGCCCTGCGGCACGTCATCCTCGACGTCGAGCCCGGTGAATCCATCGCTGTGGTAGGCGAATCCGGATCCGGCAAGTCGACCCTGCTGCGGGTGGTGGCCGGATTGATGGAACCGGACGGCGGAACTGTCAAGTACGTCGGCGAACGACCACAGATGGTCTTCCAGGACGCCGGAGCATCACTGACCCCGTGGATGTCGGTCGGTGAGATTGTCGGCGAGCGGCTGCTGAAGACGACGAACCGTACCGAACGCAGGGACAAGGTCGATGCCGCGCTGCGCCAGGTGGGCTTGCCCCCCGACGTCGCCGGCGTCAAGGCGTCCAGCCTGTCCGGCGGCCAGCGCCAGCGGGTGGCCTTCGCTCGCGCGATCATCGTGCCGCCCCGCCTCCTCTTGTGCGACGAACCGACCTCGGCGCTCGACGCGTCGCTCGCGGCATCAGTGCTCAACCTGCTGCAGGAACTGCGCCGCGAGCTCGGCATGGCCGTCATGTTCGTCACGCACGACCTGGCTGCAGCGCGATTCATCGCCGACCGGATCGCGGTCATGTACCTCGGTCAGATCGTGGAGCTGGCACCCACGGAGGCGCTCATCAGCAATCCTCAACATCCCTACACGAAAGCACTTCTGGCGGCAGTGCCGAGTCCGGGCAAGGAGCCGGTGCGGCTTCCCGGCGAGCCGGCGAGCCCGCTGTCGATCCCGTCCGGGTGCGCGTTCCACCCACGCTGCATCGACCGGGTCGAGGCCTGCGTCAGCGAGGTCCCGAACCTGCTGTCCACCGACGACACCACCCGGCATCTGGCGTCCTGTCTGCTCACCAACGGTCAGATCGATCGGCTGTCCGCGCGCTGAGCCATGCGTCTCCAGTCGACGACGGGGGCGTAATTACCCGGCAACGTAGCCGAACCCGCGGCGACATCGACGCCACGTGTACTGAAGTCCAACGTGCGGCGCTGACGCCGAGTTTTCGCATAGTCCACCCGAGGAGCGTCAATGGCAATCGCGGAATATTACGTACCAAGGGAATTGGTGCGGCACCGCAGTCGGATGGGCCTGGCGACCCGGCAGTATTTTCACGGCACATCGGTGGCGAGCTACGTAGCCTTCGGAGCCCTGGGGTTGATGTTTTTCGTTGCGATCTTCGCTCGACAGCTCGCACCGTTCGACCCGCTGGCCGCGGTGGGCACGCCCATGACCGCCCCCGGCGGAGCCAACCTGCTCGGCACCGACACCGTAGGCCGCGACATCCTCAGTCGAGTGCTGTGCGGCATGCAGACCAGCTGGCTCGGTGCCTTGGCCGTCGTCGGGTTCTCGGTGGTGTTCGGCGGGCTCATCGGGCTGATCGCCGGGGCTGCGGGCGGCTGGTTCGACGCGGTCCTGATGCGGATCACCGATGCCTTCCTCGCGTTGCCCGGCCCCATCCTGGCGCTGGCGGTGGTCGCTGCCCTCGGCCGGTCCTACACCAACACGCTGATCGGTGTCGCCATCGTCTGGTGGCCGCTGTACACCCGCATCGTGCGGTCCGAGGTACGCAAGCTGCGTGCTTCTCCGCATATGGAAGCGGCCCAGGTGGGCGGGGTGAGTTGGTGGCGGTTGTTGCGCCGGCATCTGCTGCCTGGTGCCGTTCCCGTGACGATCGTGACCGCGAGCCTGGACATCGCGGCGCTGGTGCTGATGCTGTCCAGCCTGTCGTTCCTCGGTCTCGGTGCCCCGCAACCGGCACCTGAACTCGGATCCATGACGGCACAGGGCATCACCTACATCTTCACCTCTTGGTGGATACCGATCATGCCGGCCATCGCGGTCGCCCTCATTGCGATCATCGCCAACTTCGCCGGCGATGCGATCCGTGACCGAATCAGGGATCGCTGATGTTGACCGTCCTGCCGCGCCGCCTCCTCGGCGCGATCCCCGTGCTGCTTTTCCTCGTCATCGCGGTCTTCACGTTGCAGAAGGTGGCGCCGGTCGATCCGGTGGCTGCGCTGGTCGGCGCAAAGGCGTCACCCGAGGTCTACGCCGCTGCGCGCCATGAGCTCGGATACGACCTGTCGTTGCCGATGCAGTTCCTGAATTATCTGGGCAACGCGTTGCAGGGCGACTTCGGCCAGTCCAGCCTCACCAGGACGCCGGTGGCCGCCGATATCGCCACGTTCCTGCCTGTGACGTTGGAATTGCTGTTCGTCGCAATGGTTTTCACCGTGCTCATCGGCGCCTTCCTCGGCCTGGCCACTGCGCAGGGCTGGCGAGGCTCCGGGGTGCTGCGGGTGGTGATGATCTCTGGCGCTTCGGTGCCGGTGTTCCTGGCCTGTCTGCTCGGCATGCTGGTCTTCTATCGTTACCTCGACCTGCTGCCGGTCACCGGAACCACCGCCTATTACGACGCTCCCACCGGCCCCACCCAATTCCTGCTCGTCGACAGCCTGTTGGCCGGGCGACCCGAGGTCTTTTTCGACGGTCTGCACCACCTGATCCTGCCGGCATTCTGCCTCGCGCTCACCCCGGCAGTGGCTGTCGGACGAGTGCTCCGCAGCAGTCTCGAGACCACCATGCACGGCGACCATATCCGCACAGTGCGCGCAAAAGGCTTGAGCGAGAACCGAATCCTCTTCATGCACACCGCCCGCAACTCCCTGGGACCGGTACTGGCGTTGATGGGTCTGCAGATCGCAGTCATGATCGGCAACTGCATTCTCGTCGAGTTGATCTTCGCCCGTCCCGGTATCGGGCTCTACATTGCCAGGGCGATCGACAAGGCTGACTTCAACGCGATCGCCGGGGTGACGCTGGTGGTCGGTGCGCTGTATGTCATCACCAACATCTTCGTGGACGCGCTGCAGTCGATCGCCGACCCCCGGGTCGCACTCTGACGAATGAGTCCGATTCTCGGGGCGGTTCACTGCCGTGGTTGCTGATCAGCTCGTGGATGTGGCATCTCACCAGGTGGGACGGGCTGTTCCTGGCAAGCTACCTGGTCACGCATCTGGGTGCGCCGCCGATCGCCAACCAGTTCGTGGGCGTGGGCCTGTTTGCACCGATGTTGCTGGGCGCCTACTTCTCGTCACGGTGGGCGGCACCACGCAACAAACCGCTCTTGGTCCTGCGGACCGAACTCCTGCTGTTTCCCATCTCCGTGCTGATGGCGGTTCTCGTCGGCAGCGGGCTCGCACAGGTCTGGATGGTCTACCCGTTCATGCTTGCCTACGGCTTCGGCGGGATGGTGAACATGACCGCGCAGCGCGAACTGCTCTTCCAGATGAGCAGCCCACTGCGCTCCACTCGGGTGATCAACACTGAAGTTGCCTCCACTGCGAGCGCCACGATGCTGGGTCCGCTGATCGGCGGAATCACAATTCAGGCCTTCGGACTGGGAGTGGCTTTCGCAGTTCCGGCAGCGCTGCTCGCCTGCTCCGCGCCGCTGCTGTGGCTCTCGACGCGCCATCTGCCGGTGGGGTCGCTTCCGATCGTGCCCGGAACCGTGACGGGTGGTGGTCGGGAAACCGACTGGCGCCTGCTGCGACGTTCCCGAGCGCTGGCGGTGATCCTGATGGTCACCGTCATCTGCAACCTCTTTTACTTTGCGTTCATCCCCCTGGTGCCCGTCATCGCCCAACACCTCGATGCGGACGCATTGATGGCAGGGGTCATCGGCTCGACGGCCGGCATCATGACGCTTGCGGTCGCCGGCGTACTGGTGGTCCGACCCGCGCGGCAGCCGTTCCAGGCGTACGTGGCCGGCGTCGCGCTGTGCTTGTGTTGTCTGGCAGTACTCGCCTACGCCCCGCTGCTGGTCATCGCACTGTTGGCGCTGGCCGTCGCCGGCGTGGGTCAGGCATATTTCGGCTCAGCGCAGGCGATATTGCCGGTTGCCGCGGTGGCTCCGCATGAACGTGCTGCGGCGCTCGGACTGGTCACCACTGCCATCGGCCTGGCGCTGCCGGTGGGCATGGTCATCCTCGGGGTCATGTCGAGCCTGCTCGATCCTCAGCTGGCAATGCTGGCGTCAGCGCTGGTCGGCCTGACCGCACTCATCGCAACAGTGCTGCTGAACCGGGGTCTGATGCGCGCACCGAGCACCGCCACGGGATCAGGCGGTGCGGCGATACGCAGTGGCTGCGAAGGAAACCCGGTCGCCGCGCAGCCGGAGTTGGGATAACGCCCGTGGCTGCCCGCTGTCGTCTTCGATGACATCTTCCAGCCAGACCATCGGGGTGCCCACCTCGATACCGAGGAGTTCAGCACTCTGCTCGTCGGCGGCGACGGCGCCGACCGTGGTGCTGCTGGCGCCGATGCTTATCCTGAGCTGGCGCTCCAGGATCAGCAACACATCCGGCTCGTTCAACTGAAAGTCGACGGCCTGGTCCTCGCTCAGGGCGATGTAGTTGACCGTCAGTCCCAGCGGCAGCTCATCTTGCACCACCAGGCTTTCGATCATCACTACTGTCCAACCGTCAGGCAGACGCAAGCGGTCCCGGACCATCGGAGGGCAGCCGAGCGATCGGCATTCGAGTGTCCGCACCTCGATTCTGCTGGACGGCTCTGTGACGTACTGGTCGAAGGAACTGAGCTCGTCGATGCGCAACAACAGCGAACCGGTGGCCCGCGTACCGTTTTTGGGTCCGCGTGTGACGATCCCCTCTTTGGCCAGTTGCTGCAGAGCGACCCGCACCGTGTTGCGGCTGGCCGACATCGACTCGGCGAGCTCACGTTCAACCAGGCACATGTTCCGTCCTGTGGCCACCAGCGTCGAACGCAGCAGATCGTAGGTCCGACGGGCCGAGTTGTTCAGCCGGTCCGGTGTCTGGCGCTGCCGCTGGTAAACCACCTCCGGGCGGACACCGCGGTGAGGTTTCACGCGCGCACGCCAGTCTCCATGTAGTACGCGGTCATCTATAGACACGGTTCGAGTCCTTCCGTACCACCCCGCGACCATCTCACCAAGCGATTGTTAACAGTCTCAGACCTCGTTGATGCGCCTGAGTTAAGTTCGCGCCATTGTCGGTCACCCGAGCGGAACAGTCCCGTCAGAATTCCCGCAGAGTGTCTCGCAACATGGTGGTCGTGTACTCCGAACGGGTCAGGCCCAGCTTCTGCAACGCGGGTATCAGGCCGTCGGTGATCTCCGTCACGTAGCGGCGGTTGAGCCGCATCACAGGGCTGGTGATCAGGAAGCCGTCGCCGCCGACCTCGGCCATGATTTCACCCATCTCGTTGGCCACCTCGGCGGGCGTCCCGACCAGCGGGACCTTTCCGGACAACCCGTTGCCGGTGACGATCTCGCGCAGCGTTTTTCCCTCACCTCGGGACAGGAAGCTCTCCAAGGACCCCCGCTCGCCGTTGGTCGTCAGCTCGCCGACCGGCTGATCGAGATCGAACTGGGAGAAGTCGATCTCGGTGATGGAAGAAATCTCCGCCAGCATGTACTCGATGTAAGAGTCGGTGGTGAACCAGCGGTCGCGTTTGGCCAGCGCTTCTTCGTGGGTATCGGCCACAATCGGTGACACCAGATAGAGCACCTTGCAATGCGAGGGATCGCGGCCGTTGGCCTTCATCCGCTCGTGGATGTCGTCGCGGTAGGCCTTCATGGCCTCGACGCCGTTGGCCGGAGCGACGATGGTGTCGGCATGCTGCGCCGCCAATTCGCGCCCGGGGGGCGACGCGCCGGCCTGGGCGATGGTGGGGCGGTACTGCGGGGAGGGTGCGGTGTTCAGCGGACCGCGCGACTTGTAGTACTTGCCCTCGAAGTCAATGGTGTTGACCTTTTTGTGATTGGCGTACGTTCCCGTCTCATAGTCGCGTTCGATGGCGTCCGGTTCCCACGACTCCCACAGCTTGCTGACGACTTCCATGTATTCGCTCGCCATGGCGTAGCGCTCGTCGTGCTCGTAGAGTTTGTCCATGCCGAAGTTCTGCGCGGAGCGGTCTTCCCCGGAGGTCACGACGTTCCAGCCGAACCGTCCGCGCGCGATGTGGTCGACAGTGCTGCACAGCCGCGCAAGGAGATAGGGCGGATAAAAGCTGGTCGACATCGTCGGGATGACGCCGATGTGCTTGGTGGCGGCGGCGATCAGCACCGCCAGCGGCACCGGATCATGCTTGGGGTTTATCCCGTGCTTGAGATCGTGCTCCATGGTGCCGCCGAAGGCGGTCGACACCATGAGCTTGTCCTCGATCAGGATGTAATCGAACTTTGCCCGTTCGAAATCGCGTGCTATGTCTACATAGAAGTCGCCGGTGAAGTCGCGTCCACCGTCGCCCCAGTTCCCGTTCCACTCGTCTGCGACGAAGTTCAGGAACCATCCCAGATGGAACATGTCAGTCATGGCTTCTCCTTTGGGACCCTTCGCTAACTGGTCGCCCAAGACAAACAGTGCTGCGTTACTCTGCGGTGTCGTAGCGGTACCGTGACGATTGCGCGGACAAGACCGAACGGCCACCTGGACCGCGGCGCGCAGTGAGTTCCTCTGGCAGTCGCCAGGTTACAGGTCAACAGCCAGGAAGATCAGCACCGGGTGGCCAGCGCAATCCGGGCGTAACCGTCCGCCGCGACCCTCGGAAATATCGGTGCGCCACAGTGGACCCACTTCGAGGAGGTCCGATGTTTCATCTGGGTTGGTTCATGGGCAGCGGATTCAGCGTACAGACGTGGGCGCTGGATCCTTGGGCGGGCAACACCGGCCATGATTGGATGAAGGGCGACCTGTTCGTCGACCTCGCCGCGTCACTGGAACGCGCCCGGTTCGACTTCCTGCTGGTCGAGGACACCAGCATGGTCGAGGATGCCTACGGCCGCTCCATGGAGACCACCCTCAAATACGGGATGTTGGCCCCGAAATGTGATCCTGTCCCGCTGATTCCGCTGTTGACGCAACGTACGGAGCACATCGGTATCGCGGTTACCTTGTCGACGAGTTTCTACCACCCGTATATGGCGGCACGAACGATGACCACACTCGACCATCTCACCGACGGGCGGGTGGGACTGAATGTGGTGACCGGAAGCTCGGATCGTGCGGCGCAGCAGTACGGCTACGACGGACTGATGCTGCACAGCGAACGCTATGAGATGGCCGGAGAATGGATGGAGGCCGTTGGAGCGCTGTGGGATTCGTGGGAAGAAGGCGCCGTCCTGGTGGACCAGGAGACTCCACGGTACGCCGATCACACCAAGGTGCACCCCGTGGACTTCGAGGGCAAGTACTTCCGGACCCGCGGACCGTTGAACACCATTCCCGGGCCGCAGCGCAGGCCGGTCATCGTGCAAGCAGGCGCCTCACCCGCTGGACGCGACCTGGCCGCGAAATACGCCGAGTCAATGCTGGCACACGGCACCAGCATTGAAGGCATGAAAACCTTCCGGCTGGACATGCACCGCCGAATGAAGGAGTACGGGCGCGACCCGAGCACGCTGAAGATTCTCTTTCTCATCGATCCCATCCTCGGTGACAGCGACCGGGTGGCGCAGGCCCGCGAGGAGGACATGAAGGAAGCGCGGTGGAGCGATCAGGCTGTCGAGAAGGCGCTGTGGAATCTGAGCTACACCTCAGGCGGTGAATTCGATTTCTCCACTTTCGATCTCGACAAGGAAGTACCCGACGTGTGGGGCAACGGAGAGACCAGCACTCTGCGCACCTTCATAGAAGGTGCGCGCGGGAAGACGCTGCGCGAGGCCATCGCCACCGTCGACACCCACGCCGGTCTCGCCTTCGTCGGCTCGCCGGACACTGTTGCGGCCAAGATGGGTGAGGCGATGGAGGAGGTCGGCGGCGACGGCTTCCTGCTGTCACCCACCGTCACCCGCCGCAACATCGCCGAGATCGCCGACGGGCTGGCACCCGCGCTGCGCAAGCGCGGCCTGATCCGGGACGGCTACAACCACAGCACTTTTCGCGAGAACCTCTTGGAATTCTAACGGCGTCCGTCACCTATCGGCTCAGCTGGACTCACCGGCGTAATAGAGACGCACCGGCGTAATACCAGAGGCACGAATGTGACGCGGATGCGTCACGCCACACCGATCTACTCATGGCGGAGGGCGCGCCAGCGAATGCCGTGTACCCGGTCAAGATGAACCGAGCAGGAGGCATTCGTGTCGCAAAGAGCACCCCAAAAATCGAATCCGTCAGATCCCACCTGGCAATGGGACCGCCGCACCTTCCTCCGGGCCAGCGGTATCACCATCGGCGGAGTCAGCCTCGCGGCCCTGGCAGCGGCCTGTGGTGCGGGTGGCGGCGCGGGCCCGGGCAGTGCCGACACACTCACCTTGCGGATGCCGTTTCTCGCCGACATGCAGGTTCCCGACCCCGACATCATGTACGAGGGCGAGGGCGCCCAGGTCATGGAATTCGCCTACGAAGGACTGGTGCGCTACAAGCCCGGTTCGGCCGAGATCATCCCGGCCCTGGCGACCTCCTGGACGCTGTCCGAGGACCAGTTGACCTATACCTTCACGTTGGAACCTGACGTGAAGTTCCACGACGGGTCCGCCGCCGACGCCGAGGCGTGGATCAAGAGCTTCGAGCGCCGCAAGGCGGTGAACCAGGGGCCGGCGTACATGGTTGCGGGCGTGGCGACCACTGCAGCGCCGAATCCGACCACGTTCGTCGTCACACTCACCGAGCCCAACAACGCGTTCATGCACTATCTTGCCTGCCCGTGGCAGCCGTTCGCAGTGAGCCCGTCCGCCGTAGCGGCCAACGCCCAGGGCGACGACCTTGCTCAGGAGTGGCTCAAGACCCATGACGCGGGCAGCGGCCCCTACATGATCTCCGAGTTCGTCCCCGGCAGCCACTACATGCTGACAGCATTCGCCGATTACCGGGGCGGCAAGCCGCCCTTCGAATCGATTCGTATCGCTATCACGCCGGATATCACAAGTCAGAAAATGCAACTCGACTCCGGCGCCTTTGACCTGGTGTCGAAGGGCTTCGCCATCCCCGATGTGCTTGCTTACCAAGAAAACCCGCAATTCAATGTCGTGAACGCGGTCGGCGGGGTGGGCGAGGCCATCTGGCTGAACCCGAACTCCGGGATCTTCGCCGACCTGGAACTGAGGAAGGCGCTGCAAACCGCCCTTGACCGCAAAGCCATCGTCGACACCGCCTGGGGTGGACTGGCGACCGTCCAGACCTCCATGTGGCCGGAGCAGTCACTGCCACCGGCGATGGCGCCTTTTCCACAGGAGGTCGACACCACGGCGCTGGCGGCCATGGTGGAGTCACTGCCGTCCAAGACGGTCGATCTGGCCTGGGCCGCCGACGGCGGAGCACCGCGCCAGCAGATGGCGGAGCTGATCCAGAATCAGCTCGCCACAATCGGTCTCGACGTGACGGTGCGAACGCTGCCGGTGTCTGAGATGTTCGACCTGTCGAACCAACCGCCCGAGAAGCGGCCGGATCTGATGGTGACGTTCCTCGGTGGCGACACCTTGCACCTGGACACCACGTTCCGGATTCTGCTGAGAACCGGCGCCGCGCCCCTGAACTTCTACCAGTACTCCAATCCGCAGCTCGATGATCTGATGGACCAGGCGGTTCAGGCGCCCACCACCGAGCAGATGAACGCCATCTACCAACAGTGCAGCACGATCGTGCTGGATGACGCCATCTGGATTCCCCTGTGTCTTCCGCCGAACTCCACGATCACCCAGAAGAGCCTGACCGGCGTCGAGAGCAACTCCTTCTACCCGCAGATCTTCTGGCCGCCCACACTCAAGCGGGCCTGACACCCGTTTCGATTCCGACGAATTCCCAAGGTAGGAGAAGGCTATGACAAAGAAATTTCATCTGGGCTGGTTCATGAATTTCATTCCACCGGAATGGGATTCACCCTGGGCCTCACCCGATGTGGCGAAGTGGTCCAACGGCAAGTTCTACGTCGACATGGCACGCAGCATGGAGCGGGCCTGCTTCGACTTCATCATGATCGAAGACACCGTGATGGTGGCCGACGCCTACGGCAGCTCCATGGAAGGTGCGCTGAAGAACTCCGTCTTCGCGCCCAAGCACGATCCGTTTCCGTTGGCGGTGCTGATCGCGGCGAAGACCGAGCATCTGGGTGTGGTGGCCACGATGTCGACGTCGTTCTACCCGCCGTACCTGCTGGCCCGGCTGGCCTCGACGGTGGATTCCATCGCCGAGGGCCGCTTCGGCTGGAACATCGTCTCCTCGGCCGAGGACCGGGCCGCCCAGAACTTCGGCCTGGACGGGTTGCCGGAGCACGACGAGCGGTACAACGTCGCCGACGAATACTTCGAAGTCGTCACGCAACTCTGGGATTCCTGGGATGCCGACGCGGTGGTGATGGACCGCGAGACCCACACCTTTGCCGATTTCAACAAGGTCCGCCCGATCGACTTCGTCGGTAAGTACTTCAAGTCCAGGGGCCCGCTGAACACGGTGCCGTCCCCGCAGCACCGGCCGACCATCCTGCAGGCCGGCGCCTCCCCGCGGGGCCGGGCGTTCGCCGCGAAGGCCGCCGACTCGATCGTCGCCGTCGGCACCGGCATCGCGGGAATGCGGGAGTACCGCAACGACATCCGCGCCCGCGCGGCCGCGGCGGGCCGCAACCCCGACGACATCAAGCTGATGTTCTGCGTCTCGCCGGTGGTGGCGGCGACCAAGGCCGAAGCACAGGCGGAGCTGGACCGCCTGACCTCGGTGGACAGCTATATCGAAAAGCAGCTCGTCGGGATCTCGTCCAACACCGAGATCGACTTCAAACAGTTCGACTGGGATGAACCGCTGCCCGCGGACCTGACCACCAACGGCGAACGCGGCTCGCTGGAGCACTTCATGCGCGGTGACGGCAGCCCGGGGCCGAAGACGTTGCGCCAGCTGGCAATCGACTGGGCCACCACCGGCATCGAGTTCGTCGGCACCCCGGAGTCGGTCGCCCGCGAGATGGGTGAGGCGATGGAGGAGATCGGCGGCGACGGCTTCCTGATCATGAAACCGGGTTGGGATCTCAATCGGCAGTACATCTCGTCGATCACCGACGGTCTGGTGCCGGAACTGCAACGCCTCGGCCTGACGCGGACCGAGTACACCGAGACGACTCTGCGCCAGACCCTGCGCGAGTTCTAAACACCTGAGCGGGGGCGCAATTTCCCGGCAACGTGGCCGAACCCCCGGTGACATCGAGAAGCGGTCTACTCACAGTCAACGTGCGGCGCCGGCGCCGAGCATCTGCACAGTCCACACGAGGAGCGTCAATGGCAATCGCGGAGTACTACGTCCAAAGACCGATGGTGCGCTATCGCAGTCGCATGGGCCTGGCGACCCGCACCTACTTCCAGGGCACGTCGGTGGCGAGCTATGTCGCCTTCGGTGCGCTGGCGGTGATGTTCGTCGTGGCGATCTTCGCCAAGCAGATCGCCCCCTTCGACCCGCTGATCGCGGTCGGTAAGCCGATGACCGCGCCCGGTGGGGCGAACCTGCTCGGCACGGACACCGTCGGGCGCGACATCCTGAGCCGGGTGCTGTGCGGTATGCAGACCAGCTGGTTCGGCGCCCTCGCGGTGGTGGGGTTCTCGGTGGTGTTCGGAGGCCTGATCGGTCTGATCGCCGGTGCCGCCGGTGGTTGGTTCGACGCGGTCCTGATGCGGATGACCGACGCGGTCCTCGCGCTGCCCGGCCCGATCCTGGCCCTGGCGGTGGTGGCCGCCCTCGGTCGCTCCTACACCCACACACTGATCGGGGTGGCGATCGTGTGGTGGCCGCTGTACACCCGCATCGTGCGGTCCGAGGTGCGCAAGCTGCGCGCCTCGCCGCACATGGAGGCCGCGCGGGTCGGTGGCGTGAGTTGGTGGCGGCTGCTGCGCCGACATCTGCTACCCGGTGCCGTACCCGTGACGATCGTGACCGCCAGCCTCGACATCGCCGCGCTGGTGCTGATGTTGTCCAGCCTGTCGTTCCTGGGGCTCGGCGCGCCACAGCCCGCACCCGAACTGGGTTCGATGAGCGCGCAGGGCATTACGTACATCTTCAGCGCCTGGTGGATACCGATCATGCCTGCCGTCGCGGTCGCCCTGATCGCGATCGTCGCCAACTTCGCCGGCGACGCGCTCCGTGACCGCATCCGGGACCGCTGATGTTGACCGTCCTGCCCCGGCGCCTGCTCGGCGCGATTCCCGTCCTGCTCGTCCTCGTCGTCGCGGTGTTCACCCTGCAACAGGTGGCCCCCGTCGATCCCGTCGCTGCGCTGGTCGGCGCCAAGGCCTCGCCCGAGGTCTATGCCGCCGCACGGCATCAGCTCGGCTACGACCAACCGCTGCCGATGCAGTTCCTGCACTATCTGACCAACGCGTTGCAGGGCAACCTGGGCCAGTCCAGCCTGACCCGTACCCCGGTGGTCTCCGATATCGCGACGTTCCTCCCGGTGACACTGGAATTGCTTTTCGTGGCAATGATCTTCACCGTGCTGATCGGGTTCTTCCTGGGTCTGGCCACCGCACAGGGCTGGCGCGGATCCGGCGTGCTGCGCGTGGTGATGATCTCCGGTGCCTCGGTGCCGGTGTTCCTTGCCTGCCTGTTGGGCATGTTGCTGTTCTACCGCTACCTCAACATCCTGCCGGTCACCGGGACCACCGCGTACTACGACGCCCCCACGGGCCCAACGCAATTCCTGCTGGTCGACAGTCTGCTGGCCGGGCGGCCGGAGGTCTTCTTCGACGACCTGTACCACTTGATCCTGCCCGCGTTCTGCCTGGCGCTGACCCCGGCGGTGGCCGTGGGCCGGGTGTTGCGCAGCAGCCTCGAAACCACCATGCACAGCGATCACATCCGCACATTCCGGGCGAAAGGTATGGGCGAGAAGCGAATCCTGTTCATGCACACCGCCCGTAACTCACTGGGACCTGT
>JBEVFK010000128.1:0-16970 GCA_040512325.1 Mycobacterium sp.
CGTTGCTGATCCAGCACGCGCGCCTGGTCGAGGTCGGCCACCCCGCCCTGACTCAGCTGCTGCGCGAGATGCTGTTCTGCGGCAATGAGTTTGGCGTTGGTCTCGGCTGCCGTGGCGCCTGGGTCGATGCGGGCGGTGAGGGTCCCCGGCAGTCGGACCGCAGTGGCCTCCGGCGCACTGAAACGGTGAGTCTGGCCGGCTTCGAGGACCACCGTGCGATCCCCGATGGTCAATTCGACCGACGACTCCGCGGTGATCTCGACGCAAGGGGCCACCAACTCCACCTGACCGCGCACGATGTCGACCGCAGCGGCAGCACGCTCGATGGCACGGAAGATCTTGTCGGTCAGCGTGATCGGCGCGAGGCGGGCCATGACCTCGGCATGCTCGCGGGTCAATCCGTCGATCTTCGTGAGCCGCGACGAGAGTCGATCGGCTTCGTCGCGGTCGGTCAGCTGCGTGACGATACGGCGCGCCGCATCGATGCGTTCCTGTGCCGTGTCCAGTTCAGCGGCTGCCGTGGCTGCTTCCGCCTCGGCCGCGGCGACGGTTTCCCGACCGAGGGCCTCCTGGTCGGCAGCCTCGGCTGCGGCCGCGGCCGCAGCCGTGACCGCCGCAGTACGCGCGTCGAGATCCGCACGCAGGTGCAGCCTTTCGCGCTGCGCGGCCGCGGTGGCAGCTTCGGTGGCCGTCGCCGCGGTGAATCCGTCCTGGGCCGCGCGCAGTTGGTCCCGCAGCTCACCGACACGGGCCGCTGCCCTGTCAGCCTCCACACACCGTGCGGCGGCCGGCGCCAGCTCGGCGGTGGACTCGGCGAGCTCGGCAGTGAGCCTGGCGTGCAATCGTGCCTTTTCGTCGACCTCGGCGAGGGCCTGGGCGCACCGGGCGACCGTCTCCTCGGCCACCTGCAGCGCCTTGGTGGCGGCGAGCCACTCCCCCGTCGGCCGGCCGGTGACCGTGAAGTACCGCGCATACTCGGCGTCGATCTTCTCGATCAGCATCGGCTCGGCGCCCGACATTCCTGCAGCGGCGGCGTCGCCTGCCGCCGCGTCCAGCGCACGCGACAACGCGTCCGAGCTCGCCACATCGACCGCGGCTGTCGACGCCGACTGCAGGACGCGCTGCGCCTGCCACAGCCCGGTGTCGACGGTCTCCTCCAGAATGGCGCGCACCCGCTCGTGCGCCTCGTCGCCGGTGAGCTGCTCACGACGCGGCGAGAGCACCGTCAGCTCGGTCTCGCATTTCTTGTGAAACCGCTTGCGGTAGATGAATCGGTATGCACCGGTACTGATCTCGGCGGTGACCTCGGAGCCGACGTCGGCGTGGGTGGGTTTGACCTGCTTGACGTCTTTTTTGGTGGACCGATCCTTGGACTCCAGCAGTAGGTCCAACGCCTCGATCATCGACGACTTGCCAGCCTCGTTGTCGCCGTGCACGACGGTGACGCCGTGGTCGGGAAAATCGATCTCGCGGTGGGTGATTCCACGATAGTTGGTCAGGACCATCCGGTGCAGCTTCATGCGGCGCCTCCCATGGGCGCTGCCAGCCGCAGCAGCAGACCCAGTGCTGCCTGGGCGTCGCCGGCGGTCTCGGACTGCTCGCCGCGCGCCGTGGCGACCAGCTCGTCCACGGCGGAGGCGGCGAATCCGCCGAACCCGAGGTCGGTGAACTCGGCGTCGGTGGGCACCACGGCGATGTCGGTCTGCTTGTCCCACACGCCGACCCAGGCGAACAGTCGCGCGTACTTGTCCAGGCAGGCATCCAGGACGGCCCGCTCGGTGACCGTGAGGGTGCCCGTCAACGCCAGCCGCACCACCGTGCGGTCCTTGTCGGGCAACAGGTCCAGATTGAGGTCCAGGTCGGCGATGTCGCGGCTGTCGTCGACCGGGCGGCGCAGCGACAGGAATCGCCAGGTGCCCACCCGCCGCGGTGTGACCGTCACGGCGTCGTCGTCGATGTCCACGACCAGCACGTGCCCGGACCCGGGTTCGATGTCGTCGTAGTTGGTGACCTCCGGCGAACCCGAGTACCAGATTCTGCCCGTGCTGCCGACCTGCATCCGAGAGTGTTTGTCGCCCAATGCGACGTAGTGGACAACGCCGTCGCTGAGGGCGCGCTCCAGAGCCGTGAGCGCCATGACGCCGTGGCGGTTCGGGTCCGGGTCGAGGATGTCCACGCCGCCGTGGGACACCAGCACCCGGAGGGTGCCGTCCGCCGGCACGTCGGCCAGGGCTTCGGCCAGGAGATCGTGGGTGGGCTTCTTGGAACGCCAAGGGGCGGCGATGATTTCCAGACCCGGGCGGACCTGGTGGACACCGGCTCGATTCAACACGGTGACGTTGGCGGGACATTCCTGCAGGAACAGCGCGCTGGTGTACACCGACGACGCATCCAACGGATCGTGGTTGCCGGGCAGCAGGTACACCGGAACACCGATGCCGCGCATGGCTTCCAACGACTGGCTGATCACCCGGGGATCAAGTTGATTGTGCTCGAACACATCACCGGCGACGACGACGAACTCAGCACCGCTGTCAGCCACCAGGGCACCCAGCCCCGCCACGGCGTCGCGACGGGCCGCGGAGTAGCGGGGCTGGGCCTCCCCTTCGAGGAAGTGACGGGTCATACCGAGTTGCCAATCGGCGGTGTGTACGAAGCGCATCTCGGCGGCCGTCCCTTCTGTGCTTGCGGTCCAAATCCTTCGGGCATCGCTACTCTAGGACCGCCCGCCGACAGATCAGGTCAGGCGCTGCGCGCGTCTGTATTTCGCAGCCCCGAAAATCAGGTCCACCAGCACGAACGCCGCCAGCGACAGCCCCAGCAGCGGCAGGAACCACCCCACCGCGGCAGCGCAGGCGAGCAGCGCGACCACCGCAGCGGGGTGGATGCGGCGCAGACCCCCGCGCGCAGGTGGGCGGCCAAGCGGCCAATCCGAACCCCGGGTGGGTCGCCGCTGCCACCACATCCGGTAGCCGAGCACGATGGCCACGGTGATCCCCACCGCGACTGCGAGCAGCAAAGTCTGGTTGAGGAATCCGAACAGGAAGCCCATGTGCATCCGGATCCCCCAGTCGGCGAGCATGGCCACCGGGGTGTAGTCGCGCCAGTAGTCGACCTCGCCGGTGACCTGAAGGGTGGTCGGGTCGACGGCCGCGACATCGGTGGTCAGGCGGAACGGCTTGTCGATCTCGGTGACCGAAACCCCGGTGCCGGACTCCGCGGGCAGGGTGAGCTCCAACGGTGCGTCCACGCCGGCCTGGTTGGCTGCGGCCACCATCGCATCGAGATCGATGGACGCGGGATCGACCGCCGAGGCGGAGTGCTCCTCGTGCCCGGTGTGTTCGCCTGCGGCGGTGTCGAGTTGCGGCCGCTGCCAGTCCAGTGCGGCACGGAGATCGGTGACGTGGGCGCCGGCGTAGGTCGACCAGGTGATCCCGGTCGCCGACAGGAACAGCATGAAGACCAGCGCCCAGACACCGACGGTGCCGTGGCGGTGCACCGTGGTGGCGCGACCGGTCCTGGGCCTTTCCCGACGGCGCCGCACCAGCCACAGATACAGCCCGCCGAGTGCCACCACCCACAACCAGGACGCGGCCAGTTCGCTGTAGACCCGGCCCGGCTCGCCGAGGTTCAGGTGCCGGTGCAAACCGTCGAGCCACGTGCTCACCGGCAGGTAGCCGAACCAGGTGGCCTCGTCGCCGAGGACGCGGGCGCCGTACGGGTCGACGAACACCGCGCGCAGCATGTCGTCGCCCAGTGCCGGATCGGTGAAATATACCCGGGTGGAATCGTCGGGCCCCGGTGCCGGGCGCAGGCCTGACAGCGCCAGGTCGGGAAAAGCGGCTTGGGCGGCGGCCGCCTGCTCGGCGAGTGACAGCGCCTGCCCGCCCGGTTCGACGGTCAGGAGGTCGCGGTAGACGACGCTTTCGACGGTGGGGGCCAGCGCGTACAACGCCCCGGTCACCGCCGCGATGAGGATGAACGGGGCGATCAGGACGCCGGCGTAGAAGTGCAACCGCATGACGAGCGGACGTGCGCTGCGGGTGGAAGTGGGGGGTGGGGCAAGAGTCTCTTCGGGTATGGCCATGACAGAACGGTCCTTCGCGTAAGCAGGAAGCCCAGCGGGCGCCGAGACGGCGCAGCTCGCTGAGATGAATGAAAGAGCGCTACGCGAACAGCGGCGGACCGCGGGTGCCTGCGCTACATCCGAGCCGAGCGGGCGAGAGTTCGTCATCGCCACGACCGTCGACGTCGCGACGGAGCACCGTCGCGGACGCGGTGACCGTGAGCGCCCGGACCAGCCGCCACACATAGGTGGCGAGCCCCGCCCACAACCGTTCAGCCGCACAGATCAGCAGCGCGCACGCCACTGCGGCGCACAGGTGTGCCGCCGCCATCTCGGGTGCCACGGCGAGCCCGTGGGCATGACCCGAGGCCGCGGCCAGTACGACGTGGCCGACGAACTGACCGATGACCAGGAATGTGGCCACGGCGCCGACGCCGCGACAACCGAGCCGTCCGCCCGCTGCGGTACCGACCACCGCGCACCCCAACACCAGCAGGATCAGCGCGGCACCGCCGGGCAGCAGGCCACCACCGACGCCGTGTGCGCCGACGGCCGTCGCGGCCGAGCAGGCGCCCACCAGACCGCCGCGCCAACGGGCGGCAGCCTGTTTGGAGCCGGCGGCGGGTGCCATCGCCGGATCGTACCGTTGAAGCTGGTCGGTCACCGATGAGAACGCCTACCGTAGGCGGCTATGAGCGACGATCGACGGACCCTCGTCCTGCTGCGGCACGCCAAATCCGGCTACCCGGACGGAGTGGCCGACCACGACCGGCCACTGGCGCCCCGCGGTGAACGGGAAGCCGGTTTGGCCGGTGACTGGCTGCGCGGCGACAGCGTCGCACCGCCGGTACAGGCCGTGCTGTGCTCGACCGCGGCCCGGACCCGGCAAACCCTGGCCCGGACGGGCATCGACGCACCCGTCCAGTTCGTGGAGCGGTTGTACGGTGCGATGCCCGGCGCGGTGATCGGCGAGATCAACTCCGCCGCCGACGTGTTCGGATTCGACGTGCGCACCCTGCTGGTGATCGGCCACGAACCGGCGATGTCCTCGGTGGCGCTGGCGCTGGCCGGCGCACCCGGCACCAACGAAACCGCCGCGGGGCGGATCAGCACGAAGTATCCGACCTCGGCCCTGGCCGTGCTGAAGGTCGACGGGCCCTGGCAGGACCTCGAGGTCGGCGGCGCCGCGCTGGAGACCTTCTACGTGCCGCGCTGACCTGGCGTTCTCAGATACCCGATGTCGGGGTGCGGGAGGACTCAGCGCCGACATTCACGGACAACGACACTGTGGGCCGCACCACACCCCACCTAGGCTCGGATCAACAGCCTAGGAGGACACAGTGCCAGAGCGCACAAGAGCGGCCCGCACAGACGGCCCCGTCATCGACATCCACTGTCACCGGGAATGCGGGCCCGCAGGCGAATTGATGGCCGACGCCGCCCGCGCCGCCGGAAAAGTGGCGCTGGGACACGGCAATCCGACCACCCAGGCGGTGAACAAACGCCAACTCGAGTTCATCCGGCCGAAGATGGATGTGCTGGACGTCCGCATCGAGGACATGGACCGCATGGGCGTCGACATCCAGGCCGTCGCCGTCGCGGTGTACCAGTACTACTACTGGGCCGATGCCGAACTGGGCGCCAAGGTCGCACGGATCACCAACGAGGAATTTGCCGAATCGACGGCGAGATACCCCGGCCGCTTCCTGCCCTTCGGTACCGTCCCACTGCAGGACACCGACGCCGCCATCCAGGAATTGCGTTATCTGGCAAATGAACTCGGCATGCGGGGCATCGAGATCGGCACCCACGTCGAGGGCGAGGAGATCTCGTCGGAACGCCTGCAACCGTTCTGGGCCGAGGTCGAAGCGCTCGGCCTCCTGGTGGTCATCCACACCCAGGGCGCCACCCATGCACAGCGACTGGGCGACCACAACTTCGTCAACATCATGGGCCACGCCTTCGAGGCGACGCTGGCCACCGCACACCTGATCTTCGACGGGGTGGTGGAGCGCCACCCCGACCTGAAGATCGTGGTGGTGCACGGCGGCGGCTACCTGCCCGCCTACGCCGGGCGAATGGACCACGGCTGGAAGGCCCGCGAAGACATTCGCGAGGGTGTGCCGCAGCTGCCGACGACCTATCTGCGCAAGTTCTTCTTCGACACCATGGTGTTCGAGCCGGGCCAGGTGGAATACCTGACCGGCCTCTACGGCGCCGACCACGTGATGCTGGGCACCGACTATCCCTACGACATGGGCGACGACGACCCCCTGGCGCTACTGGGGGCGTGCACCGGACTCAAACAGGAAGAGATCGACCTCATCGCCGGCGGCAACGCCGCCCGACTGTTGGGACTGTCATGACTTCTACATTTAAGGGCGGTCAAGCTACGGCCCCTATCGGACTGGCCGTCATCGGCTGTGGCACGGTCGGGCGGATCCGGGCCAAGCTGGCCCGTGAGTACCCCGGCGTCGGCTGGCTCGGTCTGTGTGACGTCGACGAGCAGACCCTGAAGAACCTCGAAACCGATACCGACGCCGACTTCGCCACCACCAGCGTGGCCGAGCTGCTGGCCCGGCCCGAGGTGGGTGCGGTGATCATCGCGACCGACGAGCGCGAGCATGTCGAGCCGATCCTGCGCGCGATCGAACTCGGTGTGCCGCTGTTCATCGAAAAGCCGTTGGCCACTGACCCTGTGGACTCGGCGCGAGTATTGGCGGCCATCGAGGCGGCCGGAGTGGACGCGGTGGTGGGCTACACCCAGCGCTTCCGCCGCCGGTTCCAGACTGTCAAACAACGCCTGCGTGACGGCCAGATCGGTGACGTCACCACGGTGGTCACCCGCGCGTTCATGAACCGGATGGTGCCCGAAGCCACGCTGCGCAAGGTCCCCGCGGATGCCTCCCGCGCTGCGCTGACCCCGATGGTGGTCTCGGGCACCCACAGCCTCGACATGAGCATGTGGCTGCTCGAAGGCAGCAAACCCGTTGAGGTGTATGCCCGTTCGACGGACCGCACGCTCGGATCGATCGGTACCAAGGACGGCACGTCGGGCATCTTCACCATGGACAACGGCGTGGTGTTCAGCATGAACATCAACTGGGCGCTGCCCACCGTCTGGCCCGGCGCGGTCTACGGACTGGAGGTCGGCATCGTCGGCACCCGCGGTGTCATCGACATCGAAGACACCCATCGCGACGTCATCCTGGCCTCGGAGATCGGCCAGCCCGCCGGCTACAACAGCCGCGGTTTCGAGCCGCCCGCGGCACGCCACGTCGACTTCGTGGGCAGCTATCCGCCCGGCGACGTCTCCGACGGCCTGCTGTGGGGGCCCATGCGCGAGGAGACCACCACCTGGTTCGCCCGGGTGTGCCGTGGCGTGCAGACGCCACACGCCACCGCCGCCGACGGGCACGCCAACCTGCTGCACACCATGGCGATGGATCTGTCAGCGCGCACGGGAAAGCCTGTGCAGCTGCCGATTTCGGCCGACGAACTACTTGCCGACCTGGAAGGAAAATAACATGCGACAGATCAATCTCGGTGTCATCGGAACGGGCTGGTGCGGCGGCATCCGCGCGGTGACCGCGGCCAACAGCGCGCTCGTCGACCAACTGCACCTCGCCGAGACCGATCCCGCGCGCAGCGCGGAGATCACGCGGCAGACCAACCCGGCTTCGATCACCGACCGGTGGGAAGACATCATCGAGAATTCGGCGATCGACGCGGTGGTGGTCTCCGCCACCCCGGAGACGCTGCACTTCCCGATGACCAAGGCGGCGCTGGAGGCGGGAAAGCATGTGCTGCTGGAGAAGCCGATGGCGGTGACACTCGACGAAGCCGACGAGTTGATCGACCTCGCCGAGTCCCGTGAGCTGAAATTCACCATCGGCTATTCGCAGCGGTTCAACGCCAAGCAGGCGATGATCAAGCGCTCCATCAACGCAGGCACACTCGGGGACATCTCCAGCATCCTGCTGAGCCGGCACATCACCCGCTCGCTGGGCGCGAAGATCTCGGGCCGCACCAAGCTGTCGCCGGCGGCGATGGAGGCCACCCATGATCTGGACTTCGCGTTCTGGTGCCTGGAGCCCCGCCGCCCGGTGCGGGTGTACTCGCAGAATGCGTGGGGGGTACGCAAGGACACGCTCGGCTGTCCCGACACCCAGTACCTCGTCGTCACGATGGATGACGGCGTGGTGGTCACGGTGGGTGCCGGAATGTCGCTTCCCCCGGGCTATCCCAATGCATCGACGACGTGGATGGAAGTGATCGGCACCGAGGGCGCCATCCTGGCCGACGCCAGCCATCGCGATATCGTGCTCAACACCGTCTCCCATGGGGTGCAGTTTCCGCTGTCGACGATGCCCGGCGAGTTCGTCGATCATGTGTACGCCGGTCCGATGGAACGCGAGACCACCCACTTCATCGAAGCCGTCGCCTTCGACCGCCCGGTGATGGTGGATGCGCGCCTGGCCCGGGTGACCATGGAGGTCTACCTCGCTGCCGACCTGTCGGCCGAGCGCAACCAGGTGGTCGAACTCCCCTTGTCGCGAGCAGATCTCGGCGCAGACCTCGACGAGCCGGCGTTGAGCCGCGCATGACGCCTGCGGGCAGCAGCGCAGCAACCGGGGAACCGGCCGAGTGGTGGCCGGAACTGGCGCCCGAGGTGGTGCCGTCGCGTGCTGCCAAACCGCGCGCGTTGTGCGTCGACGCCCATACCCACCTCTCGGTGCAACCGGCCGCCGCTCTCGCCAAACCGTTCTTCAAGCCTGAATTCGAGCCGCGTTCGCTGTACTCGTCGCCGGAGACCACCCGCTACAACGCCGAATACCGTGCCAGCCCACTGAACACCGCCCAGTTCGAGGATGCCGAACAGCGCCTGATGGATATGGACGCCCAAGGCGTGGACGTCCAGGTGCTCTCGGTGCCGCCCACCGAGTACTTCTACTGGTTACCCGAGGCGGAAGCCAGGCGGGCCAACCGGATCCAGCACGAGCGGTTCGCCGAGATCGTCGCCAAGTGGCCGGACCGGTTCGCTGCGGTGGCCAACGCGCCCCTTGATCATCCGGCGCTGGCCGTCGAGATTCTGCGGGAAGCGCACCGCGACTTCGGTTTCCGCGGAGTCGAGATCAGCGCCGATGTGCTGGGCAAGGACCTCGATGACCGGCGCTTCGATCCGGTGTGGGACACGGTCGTCGAGTTGGACATGACGGTGATCCTGCACCCGCAGGGCTTCACCCACGGCCAGCGATTCAGTGACTACTACCTGGTGAATGTCATGTGCATGCCGCTGGCCTCCACTCTGGCGGTCACCAAGATGATCCTGGGCGGAGTCTGGAACCGGCATCCGGACCTGAAGGTGATGGTGGTGCACGGCGGTGGGTACCTGCCGTTCTACGCGGCACGCACCGACCATGCCTGGAAGGTCCGCCCCGAACTACGCCATCACCTCGACGTGCCGCCGAGCGAGGTACTCAAGCGAATTTTTGTCGACACCAACGTGTTCGACCCGCACATGGTGGAGCACCTGGTGGCCACCCTGGGAGCCGACCACGTGCTCATGGGCACCGACTATCCTTTCGACATGGGTACTGTCGATCCCGTGGGATTCCTGGCCGACGTCGCGCTCGACGACCGCGACCGTGACCTCGTCCTCGGCGGCAATGCCGCACGGTTGTTCGGAATCGACCCGGCCAAACGATGATTCGCCTCGACTCGCAGCGCCTGACGGCTTTCGCCGCGGCCGCTCTGCGGGCCACCGGCGTGACCGTCGAACATGCAGACGCCACTGCCGCCCGGCTCGTGGACGCCGACCTGCGTGGCCGAACCGGGCACGGGCTGATCCGGCTCCCGTCGTATGTCACCCGCATCCAGGCCGGCGGGGTCAACATCGACCCGGCCATCGTCGTCGAGCACGAGACACCGGTATCGGCGCGAATCGACGGGGACAACGGGCTGGGGCAGGTGGTGATGACACATGCCACCGAGGTCGCCATCACCAAGGCCAAAGCGTCCGGTCTGGCATGGGTGGGCACGGTGCGGTCCAATCATGCCGGGGCCGCAGGCCTGTATGCCGAGATGGCGGCCGAGGCCGGTCTGATCGGGATCTATCTGGCGGTGGCCAATTCCAACGGCATGCCCCCATGGGGCGGCACCAACCCGCTGCTCGGCACCAATCCGATTGCCATCGCCATTCCCACGGAGACACATCCGTTCGTGCTGGACATCGCCACCACCACCGCCTCCCATGGCACCATCAAAGTGGCGGCGCAGCAGGGAATTCCGATGCCCGAGGGGTGGGTGGTCGACACAGCGGGCCACCCGATCACCGATCCGGCCCGTGCGGATGAAGGATTCCTGGTGCCGATGGGCGGATACAAGGGTGCCGGGCTGACCATGGCGATCGGCCTGCTCGCCGGGGTACTCAACGGCGCGGCGTTCGGTGCCGAGGTGATCGATCACCGCCGCGATGCGGCCACCCCGACGAACACCGGGCAGTCGATCCTCGTGCTGCGTGCCGATCTGTTCCGGTCGCAGGACGAGGTGCTGGCCGCGTTGTCCCACCATGTGACGGCCATCCGGGATTCCGGCACCGAGGGCGGTGGCCCGGTGCGGCTACCAGGGGATGCCGCCGCGCAGACCCGTCTCGACAACGAGCAGCACGGCATCCCGATGCCGGACAAGCTGGCCGCCGACCTCGACGCGCTGGCGCGTCAGCTGTTGATCGATTCGCCGTTCACCCTGGAGGAGATCCGATGAAGCTGGTCACATTCCGTCGCACCGAGAGTTCCGGGGTGTCCGAGATCGGCATCCTGGACGGCGATGACGTGATCCCCCTGACCGTCGATCCTGAAATGCCCGCCACCATGGTCGAGTTCGTGGCGCTGGGCGCGGCCGGCCTCGAGCGGGCCGCCGCGGCGGCGGTGAACGCGCCGCGGGTGCCGCTGTCCGGAGTCGTGTTGCAGGCGCCGCTGCGACCCCGCAACAACGTGATGTGCGTGGGGAAGAATTACTTCGAGCACGCACAAGAGTTCGCCGGCAGTGGTTTTGACGCGTCACAGAAGCAGGTGGTGCCCGACGAGCCGGTGATCTTCACCAAAGCGCTATCCTCGCTGGCCAATCCGGGGGACGACGTGCGTGTCAGCGACGACCCCACCAACACCAGCGACTACGAAGGCGAGCTGGCCGTCGTCATCGGGACCGGCGGCCGACATCTCAGCGAAACCGACGCGTGGCAGCACGTCTACGGCTACACCATCGTCAACGACGTCACCATCCGGGATCTGCAGAAGAAACACGTGCAGTTCTTCATTGGCAAGAGCGCACACACCTACTGCCCCATGGGACCTGCGCTGGTGACCGCCGACGAGATCGACGACGTGACCGCCCTGAGGCTGCAGACCCGGATCAACGGCGAACTGCGCCAGGACACCACCATCAAGGAACTCATCTTCGACATCCCACGGCTCATCGCGGCGATCTCGGTGGCCGTCATGCTGGAACCCGGCGACGTGATCGCCACCGGCACCCCCGTCGGCGTCGGCCTGGGATTCCGTCCGCCGAAGTTCCTGGTGCCCGGCGACGTGATGGAGGTCAGCATCGAGGGCCTGGGCACCCTGGTCAACCAGGCCGTGTGAGCCGAGCGGTCAGCGGTGCTGCGCCAGGAAGAACCGGACCATCTCGGCGGAGGCGTCGGGACCCACCTGGTCGGTGTGCGACCCGGCGGGGCTGCCCCCGTACCAGGCATGAGCGCCGCCGAGGACCAGCCACGACTCGGCGAGGACCGTACCGTTGCCGTCGGAATGCACGGTGCGAGTGCACCAGCGGCCGGTGGCCCGATCGTCGAGGCGTGTGGTCTCCGCGTCCGAGGCGCCGGATTGCGCCAACCGGGCAGCGATCAGTTTCTCGGCGTTCACCGGCGCGACGACGCTGTCGCGGTCACCGTGGAACACGATCAGCGGGACATCGCCGGCCGGGCGGGGTGAGCCCCCCGTCCGCATGGCTTTCAAGGCCGCAGCGGCGCCGGTGGCCGCGCCGTAGGCGACCCCGGAATGCACGCCCACCGCGGCGTACACCTGCGGGTAGGTTGCTGCCATCACCGCGGCCATCGCACCACCGGCAGACAGGCCGGCGATGTACACCCGGCCGGGATCGATGTTGAGTTCGGCTTTGACCTGATCGGTGATGCCCGCGATGAGCGCGGGCTCACCGTTCCCCGCTTGTTGATTGGCCGCAGAGAACCAGTTCCAGTAGCGGGAGATGTTGGCCGCGGCTGACTGTTGGGGATAGGCGACGACAAACGTGTGCCGTTCTGCGAGTTCATTCATCCGGGTACCTGCCGCGAAATCGGCTGCGTTCTGCTTGCCGCCGTGCAGCATGACCACCAGGGGCACCGACGCCGCGCCGGTGTAGCCCGTGGGGATGTAGACGTCATACCGTCTGCTCCCGCTCCGGTCGGTATGCCTGAGGTGACGCACCTCCCCTCCAGGGGCGGCCGCAGCCGAGGCCGCGAGGTGTCTGATGCGCGCTCTGTCGCGAAGTCCTGCCGAGATCGCACTGCGGGGCAACAGGGCGGTGACCATCTGCCCACGTGCGCGTGAGGTGATCAGCGGGGTGACACCGATGTCGCGCTGCAGCACCCTGAACGCCGCCCATGGCGTCCCGGCACGCGCCAGCCTCAGTGCTGTGGTCATCGCGCGGGTAGTGGTGTACATGTAACCCCTTCGGGAATGGTGTCGACGATCGGTCGGTCGGCTTCTCAGCTGGTCTGGGTGGCGGACGAGGACGTCGACAATCCCGCCCGCGCAGGGTGCTGTGACGTGGCCGCCGGCGTCTGGTTCAACGCAGGTGGGAGTCGGCCGGACCAAGGAGCCTGTAGCTGATGTATTCACTTTTGGTCGGTCTCGGCCACACCTTCGGCACGAAGGCGATTAGCAACGCTAACAGAAATTGCGTCGGTTACCGGCGCCCCACGGGTGTACCCATCCGGACAGGTCGCAAAAGTGATGCGGCCGACAAGAGCATTTGCTCATGGTCGAGCCCCCGTTGCCGCCGCGTTGACCCATGCGTCAAAGTGCCCACCTGTGAGTGACTTTCGTATGTCACTCACGGATGGGCACTGTGACCACCACTTCGCCGAGCTCTCACTGTGACACCCGCGGGGGCGCCCGGAGCGGTCCGCGCTACGAGACCGCCAGCGCTCCGATGTCCTCGAAGGTCTTGAACACCTCGGCCTTGGTGAGGGCGACATTGGCGTCGGACACATCACGCGGGAACGGCAGCGTGAGGTTGATGTCGTCGGCAAGGCGACCACCCTTGGCGAACACCAGGATTCGGTTGGACAGCTCCACCGCCTCCCCCACATCGTGGGTCACGAACACCACGGTCTTGCCGGTTTCGGCCCAGATCGTGTGCAGCTCGGCGCGCAATGAGCGGGCCGTGATCGCATCGAGGTGGCTGAACGGTTCATCCATGAACAGCACGTCCGGTTCGGTGGAGAACGCGCGGGCGATGCCGACACGCTGCTGCATACCGCCGGAGAGCTCGCCCGGATACTTGCCGCCCTTGTCCCCCAGCTGCACCATTTCCAGGTAGCGCTGGCAGCGGGCGCGGGTCTTCTCGGACTTGTCCTTCTGGACGAACAGCATGTTGTCCATCACCGACCGCCAGGGCAGTAACCGGGCAGCCTGGAAGACGTAGCCGGCGCGGGCCGCCTTGCCGTCCTGGGTGATCGACACCCGCCCGCTGGTGGGCACATCGATGCCCGACAGGATGTTCAGCAGGGTGGACTTGCCGCAGCCAGAGGCGCCCACGATCGAGACGAACGCGTGGCCGCTGATCTCGAGGTTGACGTTCTCCAGCGCGATGACCTTGTCGGCACCGAGGCCGAACTCCTTGTGCAGGTCTTGGACGGCAATCTCAGCCATGGTCGGTGTCCCTTCGATTGGTGTCGTCAGAGTCAGGTGATGGGGCGGGTTCCGGCGGCGGACCTTCGGTGGCCAGCGTGATGCTGCCCAGGGCCGCGCCGGTGGCGGTCGAGGCGGCGGCCGCGGAGGCGACGGCGGCTTTGGCCGGACCGTCGAAGCGTTCCTCGACCACCTCGGCGTCCGCGGAAGGACGCCACTTGAAGAGCTTCTTGGAGAGCTGGTCGAACATGAACTTCTCGAAGATGAGCGCGAAGATCACGAACAGCAGCGCGTAGCCGACGACACCGTAGGCGCGGTGGGCGTCGTACCAGAACTTGATGGTCCAGCCTGCACCGTCCTGGCCACCGAACACCTCGGCGACCACCAGGCCCTTCCACCCGAGCGCGAAGGCATAGCGGGCCGCGGCGAACAGGAACGGCAGCAGCGACGGGATCAGCACCTGCCGGATCACCCGCTCACGCGGGACGTCGAAGGCCCGCGCCATGTCGAACAGGTCGGTCGGGGTGTTGCGCACACCTTCTCGCACGTTGATGATCACGAACGGCACGCCGGTCAGCACCACCGTGATGATCGGGCCGAGATCGCCGAAGCCGAAGGCCAGGCTGCAGAACAACGCCCACGCGAGGTTGGGCATCGCCAGGATGGCCACCACCCAGTCGTTGAAGAACGCGTCGACGCCTTTGGACAGGCCCATCGCGATGCCGATGATGGTGCCGATGATCATCGCGATCACCATGCCGATAGCCAAGCGCTGCAACGAGATACCGAAGGTCTCGTACATGTTGCGCGGGGCCAGTGTGTCGCCGCGGAGTTCGTCGGCCATGAAACCGAACACCTGCCCCGGGGTGGGCAGCACATCGACCGCGAACGGCCAGATGGTGGTGACGATCTTGATTCCGATCAGCCAGAACACGAGGCAGGCGATGGGAAACAGGATCCGGCCGGTCATCGAGCTGCGGGTCAGGCGGCGCCAGGCCCGTGTCAGCGGCGAGGGTTGCTTGTGGGTGGCGAACCGCGAATCCGGGGTGCTTTCCAGAACACTCATGACTTGAGTTCCCCTCTCCAGGAGAAGAAGCGACGTTCGATGGACTCGAGCACCACCTTGTCGAGGAACAACGCCACGAAGTAGAACGCGAGGATCCACGTCAGGAACTCGTCGAGCCGGAACAACTGGGTGGCCGTGCGCATTTCGAAGCCGATGCCCTGCGAGGCGGAGAACACCTCGGTCAGCACGGTCACCTTCCAGGCGATGGAGAAGCCGAACCGGACCGCGGTGAACGTGAACGGTGCCAGATGCGGGATGACGATGTGCCGATTGCGTTTGACCACACCGACATCGAATGACTTGGCCATGTCGTTGAGGTCTTTGGGAATGGACTTGATGCCCTCGGAGACATTGACGGTGATGATCGCGAAGGTGGTCAACACGATCGCGATGATGGGGCCCGCGGTCCGGTTGCCGAAGATGATCGCAGTCAGCAGCGCCCAGATCAGGCCGGGGGTGGTGACACCGATGGTGACCGCGTCGCGGAAGAACCCGTTGAGGAAGCGGTTCTGCATCAGCACACCGATCGCGATGCCCACGAAGAACGCGAGGGTGAACCCGATGGCGATCCGGCTCAGGGTGGTGGCGAACGCACCCGGTACCTCCCCTGATGCCCACAGCCGGCCGAACGTCTCGAAGACGGTGGACGGGCCGGGAAGCAGACGTTCGTCCATCAGGTTCCCGGAGGCGTACTCCCAGATGCCGAGGAAGAACACGTAGCCGGCGAGGCGCCAGCCCCAGGTGGTGATGCGGTTCTTGCGTTTGGCGGCCCGGACAAGATCTTCTTCACTCGTCCGCACCGGCGTTTTGGGGGGTGATTCGAACGTGGTCGCCACGATGGCCTTTCGTCTCGTTGGTGCACCGGGGCCGGCCCGCCGGAAACTCTCGGGCCGGTCCCGGTATCGGGTGACTACTGCGGGCTGACGGCCTCGAACCGAGGCGTGGGGGCATCCGCAGGCAGGTAGTTGGCGTTGTCGGGGTTGAGTTCCTTCATCAGGTTCCAGATCTCGGTCTCCACCGGGATCCAGTCCTTCTCCATGGAGACCTGCTCGACGAACCAGTCGTTGTCACCGGAGATGAAGTTGGTGATCCAGTCGATGTCCTCCTGGGACTCGACCGAGAAGTGCTGCGGGTACTTCTTGACCACCTCGGCCTTCTGCTCCTGGAACATGTCGATACCGGTCTGCCACAGATCCAGGACCTTCAGCGCCAGATCCGGATTGGCGTCGTACCACTCGGCGGTGGCGGTGAAGTTGTTGCCGAGGACGTGCTTCTGGTCATCGCTGTCGGGCGCGAATTCCTTGTAGAGCTGGAACGGCAGCTGACCGCCGTACATGATCTCCAGCTCGCCCTTGCGAAGCTGCGGCACGGCCGCTTCGGGGATGACGGCCGCGGCCTCGCAGTCACCGCGCAGCAGGTTGGTCGGGTTGACGAAGTGGTCGTTGACGATCAGCTGGAAGTCACCACCACCCACGCGGTAGTCCAGGTCGTGCATCTCCTTGGCGAGCACGGTCCAGAACGCGGTGTTCGAGGTCGGGCCCGAGACGCAGATCTTGCTGCCCTTCGGGATGTCCTCGAGGGTCTCGTAGGGGTCGCCGGCCCGCTTGAGCAGCGGCACCCGCTGGTAGTTGTACTTGCCGAAGGTGACCGTATTGATGCCGGTCTGCTGCTCGAGGACCGGCGTCTCCTGGGTGGACATCGACACGATGTCGCCGTGCCCGCCCGCGAAGTAGGTGAACTCGTCCCACGTGGTGCTGGTCTCGATGCGGATCTTGTTCTCGTCCTGCCACTTCGCCAGTTCGCCGGAATCGGCGAGCAGATCCCACACGGGGTCGGGTGCGAATGCGAAGCGGATCACCTGCTCGTCACCGCTGGCGCTGTCACCTCCTCCGGAACAGCCGACAGCGCTGACGGCTAACGCCACTGC